>DYKH01000051.1 GCA_020722685.1 Caldithrix sp.
ACTTTGCTGTTGAGCAGTTCGCCGGCAGTCCCGTCTCCCCGGTTCAACTTTTGGGCAATTTGAGTGATTTCGGTGGACAGCTCGGAAAAACGCGCAAGTGCCCGATTGAGATTCTGCATGGTGGTGGTGCTTTCCGTCGAAAACCTGTCGATGCTGTGCTCGGTGTTGTCGGCAAACTGGCGTAACTTTTTCGCAGCTTCGCCGATTTCGACTACCTGCCTATTATAGGAATCTATATCCACCTTATCGATTTTGTCTACCATCTTGCGCACCACTGTGTGCGAATTCGAGACGATTTCGGTGATTTGCTGCACAGCCTGATCAAAGCTTCCTTCGTCTATTTTGCTTTTGATAGCGGTCAAAATACTTTTGGCGATGATCACGATATCTTTGTTTTCGCCATGCAAAATTCCCAGCGGCTTTAAAACCTCCGCAGAGGTACCCGGCGTGATGGTGATTGCTTTCTCGCCTATGAAATTCATGGTATTGATCTCGATTTTAGAGTCGATGGGAATGTGGAAACGGCGCTTGATGTCCACGCGAACCAAAATGCCGTCGCTCTCGAACTTGACGTCTTTGGTCCAGCCGATTCGGTAGCCGCGCATAAAAACGGACGAGTGATCCTTCAAACCGACAACGTCCGGGAACTTGAAGTAGACCTTGTATTCCTTTGTTGATAGAATTCTTTCGCCCGAAAGCCAGAGAACGCTGCCGAAAAAGAGCACAAAGCTGAAGAATATGATCACCCCGGATATATAGCTTGCTTTTTTATAATTCATAATCTCCTCGCATATCATAAAGATCTTGCAATGTCTCGTTGGAAATATGGTTGCTGGTGCCGACGGAGACAATGGCGCCGTCCTTGAGTAAAGCAACCCGATCAGAGACCTGCTGCATCAAGTGAATGTCATGGGTGACAATGACGGAGGTCACAGCAATTTCCGTCTTGAGCATCTTGATGAGTTCGCTGACCTTTTCGGCGTTTGCTTTGTCCAGGCCGGTGGTCGGCTCATCGTAAAATATGTAGCGAGGCTTCTTAATCATCGCCCTGGCAATGGCCACACGTTTTTTCATGCCGCCGCTCAGCTCTTCGGGAAATTTGTTCAGGACGTCTTTCTCCAAGCCAACGAACTGGATTGCATCCAGAACTTGCTTTTTGATCACCTCCTTTGACTGATGTTTGTGCATTTTCAGGAACAGGCTGAGGTTTTCGTGCACGTCAAGAAAATCAAAGAGAGCGCTGTTCTGAAAAACAAAGGCTATTTGTTCTTGGAATTTCGCCAGTCCTCTTTTACCAAGATTGGAGATTTCTAATCCATCGTAGTTGATTGTCCCGGAATCGGGCTCTAATAACCGAATCATAGTTTTTATAAAAACGGTCTTTCCCTGTCCACTGGGCCCAAGAATGACCAGTGTTTCATTGTCATAAACCTCCAGATCGATTCCCTTCAGCACCATCGAGCCGTTGAAGCCCTTGTAAAGATTACGCACGGTAATCATAGGAAAAGCTTTCCCAAGTAATAGTCAAAGATCACAATAAGAACGGCCGATACGACGACAGCCTGGGTAGAGGAATCGCCGACTCCACGCGCGCCTCCGGTGGTCTTCATGCCAAAATAGCTTCCCATGAGGGTGATAAGGAATCCATATACTGCCGGTTTGATAAAATTGCCAAAATAAAGCTCGAATATCTTGAAATCCATTTCCATGCCGCTGACGAATTCTTGTGTTGATATCCAATCGGTAACCACCACCGAGACAAAGAAGGAGCTAAATATGGCCAAAAAATTGGCAAAAATCGTTATGACCGGCAGCATAAGGAAGCCTGCCAGCACCCGCGGAAGAACTAAAAAGCCGACCGGATCCAGCGACAAGGTCGTCAGAGCCTCGATTTGTTCGGATATTTTCATGCTGCCGATTTCCGCAGCCAAAGAGGCCCCCAATTTGCCGGCAAGAACGAGTGAAAGCACGATGGGACACAACTCGATGACCGTGCTCTTGAAGATGACACTTACCGTCAAAGAGCGCGGGAGCAGGTCGGATGATTGGTAGGCCCCTTGAACCGTCGCGCCCAGGCCAATGAATATAGAGATGACTGCCGCAATGGGCAGGGTATTGACGGAAAAAATGTACAATTGTTCAATAAGCTGACGCCAGTAAAACCCAATGCGTGGGAGCGATTTCAGCACGTTGGCAAAGAGTGTGGCAATTTCATAGACGGTGGTAAAAAAGGAGATCGATTTTTGGCCCAACTTTTCTATGAGGGGTGTTTTCATGTTTTCAGTCAGTTAATCTGTGACGGCAATGGCCAGAATGATTTAAAGATTCCTTGCAATGGCGAATGGCAACAACCATAGTTGTATACCGGCAATTGCTTCTTTTTGCCGGTTGATAAGTAAGAAAAATCCGGGCGAAAATTCACCGATTCTAATCATACCGGGATAAATATTCAAACGAATCATATTGTCTTTCTTTCCGGCGTAGATCAATGAGGCTAACAGCGAACCGTTACGATCATAAAACACGCCCGCCGTCAGCGCCAGGTTTGCGGTCAGAGAGCGCAGGTGGCTATCGTCCTTGCCTTTAACACCGACTAACTCCTTTGCCGTCAACCCGGCGCCGAAGGAGATGGCGTCACCATTGGGTCTTGCATAGGAGAAGCCCAGCTCGCCATGCGTTCCATAATAGTAAAAAAGACTCCAGCGGCTGGTGTTGGGAATTCGCAGCTTCATGGCAAAATTCTGCCCGTTATTTTGAATGGTCTTGTCCCATGGATTGAACGCGAGCTGATAGGACCAATCCGCCATGTGCATGGTGTTGGCAAAGAACTTGGCCACGGCATCGAAATTGAAGAGAACGATGCTCAATGGATCAAAAAGGTAGAGATCAGCTATTGGGTCCACATTGTAGCCGCGAAAGCTGCCGTTTTCCACGACCTCATTCAATGCATGATAAACGGCAATGGTCGCAACCGAGAACAGCTTGGCCTGCGGAAAGCCATGGTACCGATACCAGTCCACCATCATCCGATAGCTCATGCCGCCGCCAATCAAGTGTTGGGTATAATTGGGCCAGTAGTTAGCCTGCGTGTTGTCAACGCTTACGGGGACTATCTCCGAAAGCACAAAATCCTTCCATCCATAAGCTCGAATGGCCGGCAGCGGATTTTTTACGTTTTCCCAGACGTTGCGAAATCCGGTCTTGTAATCCACGTCTAAGGGAGTGTTCGGGCGATTTTCGATTTGCATGATGCCATAGCCGCCATGCAGGATGAGGGATAGCGGATGTATCAGCGATTCGCTGCCGTAATTCTTGCCGCCATAGAAATAGCAGTTGTTTTTTTGTGCATGAACATTTGTTGTTGCGTGAAACGCGAACAGAATACAGATAATAAGCCGAAATTGTTTCATTTACTGATATAGAACGCCTGATGCTGATTTGCCGTTGTTGCTACTAAACTCTGATACCGTGAACACCGAAAGAAAGGGCTTGCTTTCGCGCCAACTCTGTGCGCCGCACATTCACAATTGCTGGAGCCTTTCAGTTCGAACCTAACCCTTTGTCCGCATCAGGATGGCCGCGAGCTAATGCCGTACAAGAGCAAATCGATAATACTGTCTTTCCGGTCGCCCAAGAATTTTTGCTCGTCTTCGACGCGAAAATCCAGCATTGTCTGGGCAATCGGCTTGCCGATAAAGTATATCAAGTTCATCCCGATGATACTGATGAACACCTGCAACGGATCGATCTTGCGAAAGGCTTTCTCGGAGATCGCTTCTTCGATCAAGCCCAACAGCTTGGGGAAGAGCAGCTCAGTGTCTTTCTTGATGGCCTCCATGGCCAGTTGGATGTCTTTGGAATCGCCGGCGAGCGCATCCAAGACTATTTTGGCAAAATTAGGATTCTGGGCCAATACCTCGAAATGGGTGGTGACGAATTGGCTGATTTTCTCCACAGCGTTTTTATTTGTCGAGGACCCTTGGTTAAGGTTGTGAAGGATTTGCTCGGTGGTTGTGCGCAAAATTCTTTGCAGCACTTCTTGGAAAAGATTGTCCTTGCTGGTATAGTAGTAGTAGAGCATCGCCTTGTTGATCTCTGCCTTGGCGGCGATCTCCTCCATATGCGTACCGTATTTTCCCTTTTCGGCAAAGACCTCAATTGCAGCCGAGATGATCTTGTCTCTACTGTCCATGCATCCTTCTTTACGTGTGGCGACCCAATCGTGCCCAGACCCCAACGAATCAGTTTATCTGCCTCGTTAAACTTGACCGTTTAACGAAACCGTCAAATGATAGCTAAAATTTTCCGCCTTTCCAAGAAGAAATTTGTTTCATTCGGCAATTTTAGTTTTTATCTTTAGTTGAAAAGTGGATTTTGTAAGTGATCACAGGGTCATAATTCCCAAGCCGAGCTTGCTGGATTCATTTGTCAGTTCGTAACCCCGCGGGCGTTGCGAGATGGAAACCACCTCACGCAAGGCTCGCAATGAACGCAGAGGGAGAGAACCTAAGGCGGTTGGTGACGCCAGACCAAATATCCCTGAACACAGCTTGCAATGAACAGTCGCCGTTCAAATCCTAAAGAATGGCTGGAGGAGTCGTGGCACCCACAACAGCCGCAGGAAAAGAGCTTTGCGGGCATGGCGTGCCCTGCGTGATAAACTTGCTCCTATGGTCGTTTACACAGTGATTGATTACGAAAATAGAATGTGCACGAAATCGTTTGAACGACAAGAGAGACAAAACTTTTAATGATTTTCTCTTTAATCATTTCGACATTTTGTCAGGCCGACCAATTTAGACTCCTGTGATCGCTTACTGGATTTTTCGTCTCTCGTTTCCCTCAGACGAACTTTGTAACACCGTCAGAGGCGCAAGATATTCAATAATCGACGTCTTTGTCAACAATCTTTGCCACAAGACTTTCATTCTCTGCAATTGGCCGGTTTGGGAACGTCTTTGTCGGTGGCCTGTTCGTCTATCGGGCCGTTTCCTTCCTCCGGCTGGTCGCAGTGACTTATGTGCGCGCAATAGTGAGGAATTGGCCTATGCTTTTAAGGAATTTTTCTTTTATCGTTTTAATTTCTTTTCTCCTCGGTACCATGGGCTGCGCTAAGGAAAAGAATCCGGTGAAACAGGATGAATATCCGTTTGCTCCGCCCTCCACGACTCCGCTCGATCCATTTGCGCAAAATCAGTTGCTCGGCGGAGGCGTCAATCTGGGCAATGCACTGGAAGCCCCAGTAGAAGGCGAGTGGGGCGTGATTCTGGAGGAAAGGTATTTCCAGCTCATCAAGGACGCCGGATTCAAATCGGTGCGCATTCCCACTCGCTGGTCGGCCCATGCGAAGATGACGGCGCCCTATACAATTGATGCGACCTTCTTTGAAAGACTGGATTGGGCTGTTGCGCAAGCGCTGTCCAGAGGTCTTGCCGTTGTGCTGAACATTCACCATTATGAAGAGCTCATCTCCAGTCCTTCCCAGCACAAGGATCGCTTCTTGGCAATTTGGAAGCAGCTTGCTACGCACTACAAAAACTATCCCGATCAGCTCTTCTTTGAGCTGCTCAACGAACCCAACGGTAACTTGTCCGCCGGCATTTGGAACGCCTACTTAAAGGAAGCAATCAGTGTCATCCGCCAAAGCAATCCTTTTAGGATGATCATTGTCGGGCCGGTCAGTTGGAATGCCATTAGTGCGCTTTCCAGCTTGCAGTTGCCGGAAGAGGATCGGAGCATCATCGTCACCGTCCACTACTACAATCCATTTCAATTCACCCATCAGGGAGCGGAATGGGTTTCCGGCAGCGATGCCTGGCTGGGAACCAAGTGGACCAGCACCAACGCGGAGAAGGCGCTCATCACCGGCGAGTTGAACCAAGCGAAGGCTTGGGGTGAGCAACACAATCGGCCCATCTTCGTTGGTGAGTTTGGCGCTTACAGCAAAGCGGATATGGCTTCACGCGCCTTGTGGACGGCCTTTGTCGCTCGACAAGCGGAAAGCAGAAATATGAGCTGGGCTTATTGGGAGTTTTGCGCCGGCTTTGGCGTTTATGATCGAGATCAGAACGATTGGAATTATCCGCTGCTCAGGGCGTTGATTCCGAACCTGTAATAAGGATCCGAAAGTTGGCAATACAACCAACGCCGCTACTGAAGATATTCCATCCGCAAACAGGCAGTTATGCGAATACTGGATGAACGATCCAAGCAAGGAGACTGCCAGATGACGCTGGAAAAACCAATCCGTTTCATCCTCAATGATGCCGAGGTCAGCACTAAGCTGCCTGTTGGAATGGTGACGTTGGATTTTTTGCGCCTTCATCAGAGACTGACTGGTACAAAAGAGGGTTGTCGGGAGGGCGACTGCGGCGCTTGTTTAGTCCTGCTGGGTGAATTGGACGTCGATGCAATGCGCTACCACCCGGTAAATTCCTGTCTGCTGCCCGTGGGCGAATTGGCCGGCAAACACTTAATGACGATCGAAGGGCTGAACCAGAAGGATCTAAACGTCATCCAGCAAGCCATTGTCGACGAAGGCGCTACTCAATGCGGCTATTGCACTCCTGGCATCGTTGTAGCGCTGACCGGGTTTTTGCTCAATGCGCAAACTTTGGAGGAAAAAGAGGCCATTGCTGCCCTGGACGGTAACCTCTGCCGTTGCACGGGCTACCAATCTATCAAACGGGCGGCGCGATTGGTTTGCCGGAAATTGAGCGAGCAACTTTTGCCCCTCGAGAACGATTGCGATCGGCGGCTAAGACGGCTTGTGGAACTGAAAATCTTGCCGTCATACTTGCTGAGCATTCCTGATCGTCTGCGACAACTCAGGCCCGCGCCAGGAGACTCGCCTTCCGCTTCCTCCCGCCCGCCCGTCATCGTCGCCGGCGGTACGGACCTGTTTGTGCAAAGACCTGAGGAGATGCGAGAAGCCAATCTTGACTTGCTTTCAGCTCGACAGGACTTGAAAGGGATTCGAATCGATGGCAATCGCTGTCACATTGGTGCGGCAACGTCCGTCGAGGAAATGAAAAACTCACCGCTGTTGCAAGAGTTGTTTCCAAGACTCGGCGATTACTTTAAGCTCATCTCATCGACACCGATCCGCAACCGGGCCACCGTGGGCGGAAATATCGTTAACGCCTCGCCCATCGGCGACCTCACTATTTTCTTTTTGGCTCTCGACGCAACAATAACTCTACTTGATGGCCATCAGCGCCGCGAGCTTCCCCTAAGGTCTTTTTTCCAAGGCTACAAATTGCTGGACAAAGCAGAAAACGAGCTGCTGGCGGAAATCAGCTTTCCCTTGTTGAAAAAAAGCTTTGTTTTCAATTTTGAAAAGGTTTGCAAGCGCTTGCATTTGGACATTGCCAGCGTCAATTCTGCCATGCAGCTCCAATTGGAAAATGGCCGCATCCGACGAGCACACCTTTCCGCAGGTGGGGTTGCGCCCATACCCTTATATCTTTCGCGAACGGCTGAGTTTCTGGTCGGAAAAGAAATCAATCTGCACACGGCAACAGAGGCGGCCGCCATTGCCCAAACGGAGATTTCCCCGATCAGCGATGTGCGAGGCTCCGCGCGCTACAAACGACTCTTGTTGCGCCAACTGATTATCAGCCACTTTTCCGCCTGCTTTCCCCAACAAATGAATGAGGAGGTACGGCGATGAAACACGTAGATGCTGCCTTGCACGTTCGCGGCGAATCCCAGTTTATGGACGATATCCATGAGCCATGCGGCCTGTTGCACGCCGCCGTTTATTCTTCACCAATCGCACATGGCCGAATTGAGTCTCTCAATACCGATCGGGCGCGGAAGGCAAGCGGAGTAGCGGCCATATTTACCGCCAAAGATATTCCCGGCGCAAACCAGATTGGTAATATCATTTTGGACGAGCCATTGTTGGCGGATAATGAGGTCCATTTTGTCGGCCAGCCGATTGCGATTGTGGTTGCTGAGAATTCTGATCTGGCGCGGGCAGCGGCGAAACTGATCAAATGTGATTTTGCCGAACTGGATGTTTTCCTCGACGCCCGGGAGGCTTGTGCCAAGGGCCAACTGATCGCGCCGCCGCGTACTTTTTCTTTAGGAGATGTGGACATCGCTTGGCCAAAGTGCGATGTGATCGTAGAGGGTCGCGCGGATTCCGGCGGTCAGGAGCATATCTACCTGGAGACGCAAGGGGCCATGGCTTTGCCCATGGAAAACGGTGGGCTGAAAATCGTTTCCGCAACCCAGTCTCCTTCGAGTGTGCAGCGTATCATCGCCGGAGTCCTTGGTTTGCCAATGCACAAAGTGGAGGTGGAGGTGCCGCGCTTGGGTGGCGGCTTTGGCGGCAAAGAAGATCAAGCCACCGCCTGGGCAGCCATGCTCGCCTTGGCCGCGTTCCGACTGCAAAAGCCGGTGAAGATTTCCTTGCGCCGCAAAGAGGATATCTGTATGACCGGCAAGCGGCACCCCTATTCATCGGATTTCAAGATTGGTGTGACCCATGACGGTCGCATCCTCGCTTACGAGGTCGTCTTTTATCAGAACGCCGGCGCTGCGGCGGATCTTTCTACGGCGATTTTGGAGCGCACGCTCTTTCACACCACCAGCAGCTACTTTATCCCCAACGTCAAGGCCACCGCCTACAGTTGCCGGACCAATCTGCCGCCCAATACCGCTTTTCGTGGCTTCGGCGCGCCGCAAGCGATGTTCGTCATGGAATCGGCCATTTTCAAGGCTGCGGAAAAAATGGGGATGGATCCGTCCGTTATTCAAAAAAAGAATCTCTTGCAGGAAGGCGATCAATTTCCCTATGGCATGCAGGTGCGGAACTGTCGCTCACAACGGTGTTGGGAGGAAGCCGAGGAGCGATACGATTTTGCCAAAATAGGGAAGGCCTATACTCAGTTCAACGCGCAAAACCGATGGCAGAAAAAAGGCTTTGCCGTAATGCCGGTATGTTTTGGCATCTCTTTTACTTCGACTCACTTGAACCAAGCGAGCGCTTTGGTGCATGTCTATACGGATGGCAGTGTTAACGTCAGCACGGCGGCCGTAGAGATGGGCCAAGGGGTGAAAACCAAAATTCATGAGGTGGCTGCGCGGACGTTATCAATCAGTCCAAGCCGGATCAAGGTAGAGAATACCAACACGAGCCGAGTAGCCAATATGTCGCCCACTGCAGCCAGCACCGGAGCGGACATGAATGGTCAGGCCACGAAAATAGCCTGCGAAAATATCTTGTCCCGACTAAGAGCCGTGGCAGGCGGAAAGCTACAGACGGAGCAGTGGGACGCCATAGAAATAAAAGATGAAATAGTCCATTTCCGTGGCCGCAAAACCGACATCGGCTGGAACGAGCTGATCACGTTGGCCTATTTTGCTCGCGTCAATCTCTCCGCCCAAGCACACTATGCCACGCCCAACATCTATTTTGATCGCAAAATTGAAAAGGGTTCGCCATTCGCCTACCATGTTTATGGCACAGGGATCGTCGAGGTCACACTGGATTGTCTGCGCGGTACCTATCAGATCGACGCGGTCAAGATTGTGCACGATTGTGGGACGAGTCTCAACGAGCTGGTCGACCGCGGGCAAGTGGAAGGAGCCGTAGTGCAAGGCCTCGGCTGGGTAACCATCGAAGAGCTTTTGCATGATCAAAGTGGCCGATTGCTTACAGATACTTTGACCACTTACAAAGTGCCGGACATCTATTTTGCGCCGGCTGAGATTCAGGTGCATTTTCTGGAGAACGCCGACAATCGACCCGGACTGTTAAATTCCAAAGCCATCGGCGAGCCGCCTTTGATGTACGGCATCGGCGCTTACTTTGCGCTGGTGAAGGCGATCAAGGCCTTTCGCGCGGATGCACCGATTCCCTTTTCTGCGCCGTTGACCCCGGAGAAAGTCTTGCTCGCATTGCACGGAGAATCTCAGGATTTGAATGGCCAGAAGGGGGAAGACGTCTTCAGGTGAAATACACTCGGGCAAATATCCTGCGCGGATTGATCATCTATTCGACCGGCGATAGTATTGCTGCCGTCATTTTGGGTGAATATTGTCTCTCCCGAATGCTGGGCGTCATGCTGGTCGGTTCGACGGTTTATGCGTTGGAAATCCCCAACTATTTTGCTTGGATAGACCGGCGCGTAGTTCAAGATACTCGGCTGCTCTCCTCGCTGAAGCGGACCGCCTGGGCTCTGTTCTATTTCAATCCCCTTTGGATCGCCCGCCATTTGCTCTTTGTCAAGATATTTTCCGGACAATGGTCGGACGTCAACCCTAACTTGCTGGTGCTGGGATTGTGGTCTTTCTTGGCCAATGTCCCCATTTCCATAGCGGCGAATTACCTCATCCAGAATCAGGTGCCGCTCGGATGGCGATTCTTTGCCAGCGCCATATTTTCCGCTTTGATGGCCATCTACTACGCTTTGAGTGAAGCACTTTTCGCCTGAAAATCCACGATTATTTTCTTCCTTTTCAGGGCCGGCTTTAATAAATTTGCCTGCCGAAAACCTATGCCATTAAACAACGACCAAGCAACCAAGAGGAGAGCCGCAATATGTCGATAGATTTTGACTATCCGTTATTCCCTCCAGCAACATTTTTAGTTCTTCTAAGCATTTTTGTAGCCATGGTGAGCGACCCATGCTTGGCGCAAATTGGCCTGCAATGGAAAATCCATGATACAAGGCGTCCCAATCCGCCTATCATCGATCCCGGCACTCTTAGTACCCAAGAGCAGCCGGGCAAGCCGCCTTCTGATGCCATCGTGCTGTTCGACGGCAAGGATTTGTCTCAGTGGCGCGCCATGGACGGCGGCCCGACCAAATGGGTCGTCAAGAATGGCTACATGGAATGCGTCAAGGGCAGCGGCTACATTCGTACCCTGCAAAATTTTGGTGATTGCCAACTGCATATCGAGTGGGCGGCGCCGCTGCCTGTCGAAGGCACCGGACAGGGGCGCGGCAACAGCGGCGTGTTTCTGATGGGCAAATACGAGGTGCAGGTGCTGGACTCTTACAACAACGTCACCTACGCCGACGGCCAAGCCGCGGCCATTTACGGCCAGTATCCCCCGTTGGTCAATGCCTGCCGGGCGCCGGGTCAATGGCAGTCCTACGACATCATCTTTCACGGCCCGCGGTTCGACAATGCGGGCAAGCTGCTTCGTCCCGCGCGCATGACCGTCCTGCACAACGGCGTGCTGGTGCAGGACAATGCAGAGATACTTGGTCCAACCATGTGGATGAACCGCCTTCCCTATGAGCAGCATCCGGAAAAACTTCCGCTATCTCTGCAAGATCATGGCAATCCGGTGCGCTACCGCAATATTTGGCTGCGAGAGCTGGTTCATCCGGAGCAGCCAGTGAAGGCACAGGAGAAGGAGATCACTTTGCCGGAGACTGTTTTGGACAAGTACGTCGGCCAATATGAGGTCAATCCTACCTTCACAATTACCATTACCAATGAGGGTGGGCAATTGATGGCGCACTTGTATGGCCAGGCGAAATACGCTCTCTATGCCGAAAGCGAGAAAAAATTCTTCTTCAAAGTGGTGGATGCGCAGATTACCTTCAATGTGAATGACAAGGGTGTTGTGGAAAGCTTGACCATGTATCAGGGCGGTGGAGAAATGCTGGGGAAGAAAATCAATTGACGAAAGGCCCCGCCGGGATGAATTTTCCGCGGGGCTTTATCTTATCTACTCTCAACGATGATCCAGCCGTCGCTGCACCAGTGCTGAACTGATAAATTGCATTTTATTCTGACCATTTCATTTTGTATATTTCCCCCAGTTAAATGATTCGTAGGCGACGGTTTCGGTCAAGCAGCCGCGATGTGAGATCCACAACGTCGCTCAGGAATCCAGAATCGAATCAGCAGTTGAGCATCCGGTCCGGGCCGGCACCGAATCGTCTTGCTGGGCAATCAAGGTATGGATCATAAGTCACTCGATGCGGAGAGGAGAGGAAGATTGACCAGATCAGTCAATCGGGTGGACTTTTATGTGGAGAGAGCCGGTCACATTCTTGTTGGCATTTTTGTGGCCGCCATGCCCTTTTCTATTTCCGTAACGCAAATGGCGCTCGGCTTGGCCCTAATTGTTTGGCTTGTACGATTGCTCATCCTCAAAACAGCGCAGGTTTGCCCGCTTTCGTTAGAATGGGCTTTTCTCGCCTTCATCGGTGCGGAAGTGCTCTCGTTGATATTTTCCACCAATGTGCTGGAATCAATTATTTTCCTGAGAAGAATTCTTTTGATTCCTATCGTTTATTTGATTGCCTTTCATATTAAGGACGAAAAGAAGTTTAGACTCATTTTGACCATCTTTATTGTTTCTTTGACTCTGTACTCCTTTATAGGAATTCTAACCTATTTCACCACGCCCTCTGTGCGTGTGCGTCATATTCAAAACTCTATGACCACCGGCGGCATCACCATGATCGCCTCCCTTGCTTGTTTCGCGCTCATGCCGGGTCTGAAGGACAAATACCGGCGAAGGCTGCTGTTCATCTTTGGCAGCATTAACGCGATTTGCCTGTTTCTGACTTCCACGAGAAGCTCGTGGCTGGGTTTTCTGGCGGGAATTCTTTTTATCATATTTGTCACCAACAAGAAAGCGCTCGTAACCGTGCCTTTGTTGATGGCGGGCGTCTACTTTTTGACTCCTCAATCGATTTTTTATCACATGCAACACTTTTTCGATCCGACTTGGGGCACCAACGTCGAGAGATTGGTCATGTGGAAAACGGGCTGGAGGATTCTGCAGGATTATCCCTTGGTAGGAATCGGAGACGTCGGCACTGCGCCCATTTTTCAGCGCTACGCTCCGCCTGAATTCACCTACCTGATCGGGCATTTCCATAGCAATTATGTGCACATCGCCGTCACATTGGGTATCATCGGATTGGTCGCCTACTTGCTCATGATGACCAAGATTTTCTTTGCGCTTATCAAGGTTCGTTCGATTGCCGAAAAGGGCGACAGGTTATTTTTCGCGTGGAGCGCGGCCGCCATCGCCATTGCCATCGCGTTTCATATCAGCGGTTTTTTTGAATGGAATTTCGGCGATGCGGAAATCGTCACCCTCTTGTGGTTTACGGTTGGCCTATCGCTTGCCGTACTGCAGTTGCAGCGCAAGTCTATTAACCAGTCAGTATTCTCAGCTCCAATTGAGACGAGTCTTCCGTGAAACAAACCGCTTTAATTACCGGCGCCTCCACCGGCATCGGCTATGAACTGGCAAAGGTGTTCGCTGCCAATGGCTTTGGTGCGGTGTTGATCGCTCGCAATCACGCCAAGCTTGGGCAAGTGGCGGAAGAATTGCAAGAAAAATTCTCCGTCCATGCCCATGTTTTGCCGAAGGATTTGTCGCTGCCGTCAGCCGCGCAAGAGATATATGATTGGTGCAAAAGCCGGGCACTACAAATCAACGTGCTGGTCAACAATGCGGGTTTCGGTGCGTACGGCGACTTTGTCGACTCAGACTTGCACAATATCTTGGAAATGATTCAAGTGAACGTGACTGCCTTGGTGCATTTGACCAAGCTTTTCCTGCCGGATTTATTACAGCAAGCAAGCGCCAGAATTTTGAATGTCACTTCCACCGCGGCTTTTCAGCCGGGTCCGCGCATGGCGATTTACTATGCGACGAAAGCCTTTGTGCTGTCATTCTCCGAAGCACTGGCGTCAGAGTGCGTCGGCAGTGGACTGACTGTGACAGCGCTGTGCCCGGGGCCCACGGCGACGGAGTTCCAAGCCAGAGCAAATGTCCTCGGCACAAGACTGGTCAAAACCGGTTTGATGCGCGCAGACAAGGTTGCATTGGCCGGCTACCGCGGTATGATGAAGGGGAAGAGAGTGGTCATTCCCGGCATCGTCAACAAACTCGCCGTGATGGTGGTGCGGTTTGCCCCGCGAAGGGCAGTCGCTGCGATTGTCAAAGCGCGGCATTGAGCAAAGAACCGTAGCGCAGACGCGGATTCATGTTTTTGGCAAGACTGCTGTTTGACCGAATCTGGCGCGCACAGTTTAATAAAATGGAGGTGGGTAAAATTCATGGCTAAGCAGCTTGAAGACAAAATCAGAGAGGAAGTGTGGCAGACGTTGCAGGCATTGAATCGCGCCTGGACACAAGGCAGGCCGGAAGACTAGGTCAATTATTTCCACCCGGATATGGTGGCGATTACGCCGACCAATCGATGGCGCATTGAAGGAGGCGACGCCTGTCTCGCCGGCTGGAAGGCCTTTGCCGACGCCGCCAAGATCCACTACTGGCGGGAAATGCAGCCGGACGCCCGCGTGTTTGCGGATACGGCGGTGGTGAGCTACTACTATGATATGTCCTTTGACATGGGCGGACAAACCATCCATGCGGAGGGACGCGACTTGTTCGTGTTTGTAAAAGAAAAGGGCAAGTGGTGGGCAGTTGCAGATCAGTTTTCGGCCTATCCGAGTTGATGGCGCAGTGGCCAGCTTCGTTTTGCTCAATACCATTGAAGTGAAAAAGTGAATCATATTGACCAATCGAGGGAATGATGAAAATAGCGATCGGCTCAGACCATGCGGGCTACCAATATAAAGAGCAAATCAAACAGTATCTTCAAACAAAAGGCCATGAGGTGAAGGATTTCGGCGCGTATTCCGACGAGCCATCGGACTATCCGGTTTTTATTCGTCCTGTAGCCGAAGCGGTGGCGCGCGGCGAATTCGAGCGCGGCATTGTCTTGGGCGGCTCCGGCAATGGCGAAGCAATCGTCGCCAATAGAGTGCGCGGGATTCGCTGTGCCATCTGTTGGAATCAGGAGACGGCGCGTCTCGCCCGCGAGCACAACGATGCCAATATGATCTCCCTGGGTCAGCGAATGATATCTCTAGAAGTGGCTTTGGAAATCGTTGAGACTTGGCTGACCACCGATTTCAAGGGTGGCCGCCACGAAAGACGGATCAAATTGATTGACTCGTTTTGAACGAAAGGCAATTGACCACGGAATCACACGGAAAGACACGGAAGCGTGTATTGCATTAGCATTGAGCGGGACATTTGCTGAATTTTGCCGAGTTTGAATCCTGAAGAAGCTGCACAGGAGGATTTGCCGTCAGCACCCGTATTTGTTTTCGTGTTTGTCCGTGTTATTCTGTGGTTTTCTGTGGTCGATATTTTGCATAATTGAGGATTTCATGCCCCTTGATTTTGACTCTCTGGAAAAATTAGCCGAAGGCAAGACAAAGATCATCTACGCCAATCCGGCGGACGCGAAAACCGTTTACATGAAGTTCAAAGACGACATTACCGCCGGCGACGGAGTCAAGCGCGATGTCATCGCCGGCAAGGCGTTGGTGGATTGGCAAACCAACACGGACATCTTCAGCTTGCTGAACAAGGCCGGAGTGCGAACCCATTACCTCTCCAGTCCGCAGGAAAAGGTCTGCCTGGTGCGCAAGCTGGACCGGAAGATCAATCTGGAGGTGGTCAGCCGGCGGGTAGCGACCGGTTCTATTC
Source organism: Caldithrix sp. (assembly GCA_020722685.1). The sequence continues at coordinate 15,497 of DYKH01000051.1, forward strand.
TTCGTTGGAGCAAAGTCGTCGAAGGGACGCGGTTCGATCCGCCCATCACCCAGTTCCATTACAAAGACGACCCCCTGCACGATCCCATGTTGGATGAATCTTACATTGATTTTCTCATCTCCTATAAGGGCGCTGATGAATACAAGAAAATGCGGGAGATGAACCAAGAGGTTTTCTTACATCTGGAAAAGGCTTTTGCGTTATTCAATGTGCAACTGATCGATATCAAGCTGGAGTACGGCCTCATCGATGGCGAGGTGTACGTGATCGACGAAATCACCGGCGGCTCTTTCCGATTGTGGCCTTATGCCAAAGAAAAGCCCAATTTGAACCAGGCGAACGTGCTGAAAGAGCTAAATCCTGAAGGCAGACTGGACAAAGACACGTATCGCATGGGCGAAGATTTGAATCAAGTGCTGTCCAAGTTTGAGCAGATTGCCAAGATCACGGCGAGGTTTGGCGAGCTTGCCGCATAAATCGATTTGACAAGGCTTCCCTGTTCGAAGGCAATTAGAAGTAGGACGGAAAAACAGTTTATCAATCGCATCGCCAACGGCAGCGAAGACATCTTGCAGCAGTTCCTTGATTTGCTGGCCAGAACCGGAATGGATTACTGCGTCATCGGCGGCCTGGCGGTGAACGCCTATGCTGAGCCGGTTGTCAGTTTGGACTTGGATATTGTCATTGCCAGCGAGGGGATAGACCAGCTTATCGCAGAAGTAGGCGATCAGTTTTCCGTCCGCAGGTTTGAACACCGCGTGAATCTGAACAGCGCAAAATCGAATTTGCGGATTCAATTGCAGACAGATTTGCGCTATCAAAGCTTCCATTTTATTGAAAAGGCGCAACTCAAGCAAGTTATGGGATACGAAATGAAAGTGGCGGCACTGGAAGATGTCTTGCTCGGCAAAGTTTGGGCTTATTCCGATTCGGAACGCCGGCCAAGCAAGCGTCAAAAGGATTTGGCGGATATCTATCGTTTGGTCGAGGCCTATCCGCATTTGCACAAGCTAATACCTGAATCGATCAAATTAGAGGGAATTTAGCAGCAAGCCACTATGCTTCAAATCCGAAATCTGAGCTTTTCATTCGGCGAGCGGTTCATTCTGTGCGATGCCAATTGGATCATCAATCCCGGCAAGCGGGTGGCCCTCATTGGACCGAATGGCGCCGGCAAGACCACCTTGCTACGCATCCTTGCCGGAGAAATCGAGCTCCAGGGCGGGACCATCCTCAAACCCAAGGAGTATCGCATCGGCTATTTGCCGCAGGAAGAAATTGCCTTGGAACAGGGAAGCGTCCTCCAGTGCGTCCTCGAAGGGCATCGGCAAATCGTCGAGCTGGAGGAGGAAATCTTTGCCATTCATCAGGCATTGGATGCAGACGGCGGCAAAGACCACGAGCTTTTATCCCGGTTGGGAATGAAGGAGCAGCAGTACGATGCTTTAGGTGGCTACCAGTTTGAAACCACAGCAAAGGCCCTGCTCTCCGGCTTGGGATTCCGCACGGCGGACTTTCACCGACCTCTCTCCGATTTTAGCGGCGGCTGGCGCATGCGGGCTTATCTTGCGCGCCTTCTCGCCCTGAATCCCGATTTGTTGTTGTTGGATGAGCCGACCAATCATCTCGATCTTCCTTCTTTGGAATGGCTGGAGCAATATTTGCTCAAGTTTCCCGGCAGTATGATCATCGTCTCTCATGACCGCTTTTTCATCGACCGGCTGGCGCAGGAAATCACCGAGCTGGATCGCGGCAAGCTGACGCATTATCCGGGCAATTATCATTTCTTCGAACAGCAGAAGCGGCTTAACGAAGAACTCTTATTGAAAAAGTGGGAACAAGTTCGTGCCGAGCGAGAGCGCCAGCAAAAGTTTATCGACCGGTTCCGCTACAAGGCGACCAAAGCCGCGCAAGCGCAAAGTCGAATCAAACAATTAGCCAAGCTGCAAGAAGTGGAGTTGCCGCCGCCTCCGCGCCGGTTTCAGTTTCAGATTTCGGTCCCGGTACACAGTTTTAAGGATGTGCTGCAAATCGAGCACATGTCATTTCGATATGATCAAGAATGGGTACTGCGGGACATTTCCTTGCAGGTCTATCGCGGGGAAAAGCTCGCCTTGGTGGGCGTGAACGGCGCCGGCAAGACCACTTTAACGCGCCTGATTTTTGGCCAGCTCGCACCGCAGCAAGGTAGCCTCAAGATCGGCGAAAGGACTTCCATCGGCTATTACGCCCAGCATCAGGTTGATACGCTCAATCTGGACGCCACGGCCTTTGAAGAAGTGGCCGGTGCTTCCGCCAAAGCCTACGAGACCAAAGTCAGAGATGTTTTGGGCATGTTCCAGTTTACCGGCGATGAGGTGTACAAGCCGATTCGGATTTTATCCGGCGGAGAGAAGGCCAGAGTGTCGTTGGCGAAAATCCTGGTGTCGCCAGTGAATTTTCTGATCATGGACGAACCCACCAACCACCTGGACTTGGCTTCCAAAGAAGCCTTGGAAAATGCCTTGCTCCATTATGACGGCACCCTGCTGCTCATTTCTCATGACCGATACTTCCTCGACAAGCTGGTGCATCGGGTGGTCGAAATCCGCGACAAGCACCTTTACGAATACGCCGGCAATTACTCTTACTACCTACAGCGGCGCGAACAAGAATCGGTGGCGGCGGCAGAACCCGAAGAGAAGCTGCCTCAATCGCTGGGCAAGAAATCCAAAGAACAGAAGCGACAGGAAGCGGAAGCGCGGCAGGCGATCAGCAAGGAGCGAAACCGGCTGCAGCAGGAGATCGAGCAGTACGAAGCCCAAATCCTCGTTTTAGAAAAGCAAAAGTCGGAGATGGAAGCGCTCATGGCCGTTCCCGATACCTATCGAGACGGCGATCTCGCCGCTTCGGTTCAGCGCGACTACCGAAGGAACAAGGAGGATTTAGAGGCAACAGTCGCTAAATGGGAGGAAGCACAGCTTGCCTTTGAAAAGCTTTTGGAGAAGATTCTCTAATATTGGACGACCTCAATTTTATGACAAAACCACTCAAGGCAAAACCGGTTGCAGTCTCGACAGAATTGGATCGAATCTGATCGGGTGGGTTGCTTTGAAGCACATCGCCCTACCGACGCCCATTTCTCTCACTGGGCGGCTTTGCTTCACTGGTATTGCCCATTATCGTTTTGCCATTTACCAGCGTCTCAGACCCTGTAATACCTCACTCATTGGCGGAGATGCCTGCATCCGCAGGCATGACACTTGCCATGGTGTCATTCCGGCGAATGCCGGAATCTCCTTTGATGCCAGTACATGTTTTCAATTCACCCTTAAGTGAGCTTTTACCCGACCGTTGGAAAAGTCCTTGCAATTCTTTCCCCAATTGCGGATATTTACCCCCAACATGAACCCTGCCTTAAGCAACATGAACATTATTTATGGCCCTTCCGGCAAATGATGGCAAGTCGCACTGCGTATTATTTTTGCTGTCCACTGATTATCTTACTCTGAGGTAAGGAATATTATGTTTTTTCCCGAAGAACTCGATAACAAACCGTTCCGTCTGTTCGTGCAGCGCACCTGGCATCTTATGCACAATGGAAAAACTTTGTCTCCCAGCGAAACCGAGCTCGCCGATCTGATCAGGACACTTCCAGGGGTCGAGTCTATCAAGCGTGGCTCTGAGATCGATGTGAGTCAAAAGTTCCGGGATGACGAATTCAATCCTTTCCTCGCCTTGGCGGTTCTATGGGAAGTTCACAAGCAATTGAAAGTTGACAAACCAGAGGGCATCAAGGCGCTTTTTGCCAATGAGCTGTTTAGCACGTGGAGTGATAAGGAGCGGCTCATGCATTTCGCCAATGCCTATGTCAGTCTCTATTGGCGCGAGCGCCACGATGAAGAGGATTTTACCCCGCAGACCTATTTGAAGGAGCTCAGAGAGATCGTCAGCGATCCTTTGTACTTTGAATCGGATGATATTGGCGAAGATCAGGAGAACGGCGAAGACGATCTTGATGTCCAGGGAATCATTCCCAGCAGCATGTTCGACAAGCTCTATGCCGAATTTGCGGCATCTATGTATGAGGATGCCAGCACACGACCGATAACCGTAAACGTGCGGTTGCAGGCTGCGCTGAACAAGATTCCGGCGGAATGGGTGGATGCCATGGCCCTCTACTGGCAGCGACCCGCCGCTCGCCTCAAACGAGACCGTATCAGGGATTTGTGTGACTTTATGTTTTCAAATGCGGCCATTACGTCTTTGTCGAATCAGTTGAGTACGGATGAGCGAGTGGCGCTGCAATTGCTCATTGAGAATGAGGGGTGGCTTCAGTATGGCAAATTGGCCAAAGCGTGCGGCAATGAGTCCGGCGATGGGTATTGGTGGACCAGCAAACCGCCGCGATCCGTGATCGGTCGATTGCGCAACAAAGGACTGGTATTCATCGGCAAGGCGCCCATCAAGTCACGTCATTACAAGGTAGCCGTCATTCCCAAGGATTTGCTGCCGATCGTTGTCAAGATTCTAGAAAAAAGTTGAAAAGCCGCTCGACCAAAAACTATGGAGGATAAGGGAACCGTGCGCACGCGATTGCTTCTCATCTTGTGTCTGTCTATCCATGTTGTTGCCGTCACCGCACGGCAGACAGCCGGCTCATCCACAGAAGCCTTGAGCCTTAACATTACTTTTCCGGCCCACAACGATACCTTTGCTCTGGAAAAGGTTCGCATTGCTGGCGCTACGGATCCGGCAGCTTCCGTTTGGATTAATGACAAGCGGGTGCGAGTCTATCCCCATGGCGCATTTGTCTCGCGTGTCCGCTTGCAAGCCGGTATGAATCAAGTCATCATCCGCGCGGAAAAAAACGGTCAAGCCGCGAATGAGGTGTTATACCTTTTTCGGCCTGCCGAATGGGAAAGCAATCCGGACACGCCGACCACCATCGACAATCGACTGCTGCAGCCCGCTGAAGATGTCTGGCTTTTGCCAGGTGATTATCTGCAAGTGAGATTCAAAGGCAGTCCCAAAGGCACGGCGACTTTTACTGTCGAGAAACAGCGGAAAGGCCTGCCCATGACCGAGCTCGATTCGACCATGGCCGAAGGCTTGCGAGGCGTCTACAATGGAATAATCAAGCTCGATCCGGCGGAGGCGAATCGGGCTTACCGTATCACTGTCGAGTTGCGCGGCGCCGATGGTAAAAAGGCTAAAGCCGAGCTTCCCGGCAAGCTTTACATTTTGGAGGATGGTGTCCCACTCGTCGGCATGACCAAGGATGAAACCAGTCTTTGGAATGCACCGTCGGGTGGCGCCCCAATGGGATTTCTGCAAGATTCCGTCCGAATGCAGATCGTCGGCAAGCTGCCGTCTCGGTACAAGATTCGCTTGAGCAACAGCCAGTTTGCCTACGTCAACGCGGCGGATGTGACGGTGCTGCCATTGGGCACTCCGTTGCCGGTCACCGCGGTTTCTTCGCCCAGCATCGTTTTGCAGAAGGAATGGTACAATCTTTCCATGAGCGTTGATACATCAGTGCCCTATTTGGTGCAGCAGAGTATCGAACCGCCCAGTTTAGATTTGTATCTGTACGGCGCCGTACAGGGCTCACAGTGGACCACCTATCCGAATGGCTCGACTGCCATCAAACGAATCCTTTGGTCCCAGCCGGAGGAAAACGTGCTCAGAATTCACGTGGATTTGGAGCAAAAGCAGCAGTGGGGCTATCGCGTTGCGTATGAAGGCAGACAGTTAAATTGGTATATTCGCCGCGCGCCCAAGATTTCCGCCGCACCGGATAGCCCGGTGAAAGGTTTGACCTTTGTCCTGGATGCCGGACACGGCGGCGAGGAGACAGGAGCCGTCAGCCCGACCGGACTTTGCGAGAAAGATGTGAACCTTACCTATGCCAAATATCTGGCGGAACTGCTGCGCCAGGCCGGAGCCAATGTCATCCTCACCCGCGAGCAGGACACCACCATGACTCTGCGCCAACGGGTGGAAAAAGCGCGGCAGGCGGACGCGCATCTCTTTCTTTGGCTGCATAATAATTCCGTCGGCTCCGCTTCCGATGCCGCTTTGACGCGCGGCACCAGCACCTACTTTACCATTCCGCAAAATCAGGAATTGGCATGGACGATTTATCCGCATTTGGTCGGCCTTGGTCTTTCGCCTTTTGGCCGCATCTTTAGCTCTTATTATGTCACCCGCACCACGGACATGTTGGTAGTTTTGGTGGAAGGCGCCTTCATGTCCAATCCGGAGGACGAGCAATTGCTCGGCAGTAATGAGTTTTTGTTCAAGCTGGCAAAAGCGGTTTTCGCAGGAGTGGAAGATTTTTTGGCGAAGCAGAGGTAAACAGTCTCTGCCGAAAATATCCATTTTGTTCAACCCCATACCAATGTATCGAAGTGCCAAAGTGCTTTGGCCTAGCGCGGTAATTTGCCGCAACCAAAGGTACGAACCGCGAATCAACGCTAATGAACGCGAACATGATTAGTGTGCATTCGCGCGAATTGGTGGTTGAATAAATCTTCGCGATCGTGATCGTTTTTGCGGGGTAATACTATAACACATAGCCGAATGAATTCGCCACCTCCTAGTTTTCGGTCAGACATCAAATACGGCCGTAAATTCTGAAGGGGCTCTTACTCGGCGTTACATCGGATAGGCAAAGAAGAGGGAAAATGCTATGATTGAAGAAAAATCCAAGCAAGTTTTTACCACCCATCCCTACTTGCGCCGGCGTTGGGATAAAGTCGGCAAAAAGCTCGCCTTTGTTGCGGAGGACAAGGCGGCTTGGGAAATTTGGCACGAACAAACAGTGACCACCTTGCGCCGGCTCATCGGCTACGACACGATGGAAAAGGTAGACCCAACTCCAACAGTCACCGAAGAGGTGGATTCTCCGGATTATCGCCGCCAGAGGCTGGTTATCCAGACCGAGCCGGATGTTTTTATGCCAGTCTACGTCCTCATTCCCAAGGCCGTCAAACCGCCATATTCCGCAGTGATTGCCCCGCATGGTCACGCCAGTGGAGGCAAGCTGGCGGTAGCCGGCTGCCGGGAGATTCCGGCTATCGCCGAAACCATCGCCAAGCATAATTATGATTACGGCCTTCAGTTTGTCAAAGCGGGATTTCTTACCTTCTGTCCGGATGCGCGCGGCTTTGGCGAGAGACAGGAAGAAGCGGCCAAGAAAAACATCCTGAATTCCTCCTGCCAATTCATCAACAACATGGCCCTGCCGTTAGGGCAGACGGTCACCGGCATGTGGGCGTGGGACATCCACCGGCTCATCGACTATATTCAGACGCGAGAGGATTGCCGCCCGGATCGGATCGGCTGCGCGGGACTTTCCGGCGGCGGATTGCAAACCTTGTGGGCTACGGCATTGGACGAACGGATCAAATGCGCCGTCATTAGTGGCTATTTGTACGGATATAAAGAATCGCTGCTGGACATGCACACCAACTGCTCGTGCAATTACATCCCGCATCTTTACGAGCACGTGGACATGGGCGACATCGGCGCGCTCATCGCTCCCAGACCGTTGGTGGTGGAGACCGGCACCAAAGATCCGCTGAACGGTGCCAGCGGCTTGGAGAACGTCTACTCGCAAATTCGCATTATGCAAAAAGCCTATCGGCTATTGGGCGCGGAGATGATGCTGAAACACGACGTTTTCGAAGGCGAGCATCGCTGGAATGGCGTCATGGCGATTCCCTGGATGAAACTGTTTCTGGCATGATTATTTTCAGTATTTCAAAGCAAAAAGCCGGATTAGCAAAACCATCTAACCGCAAAGTTCGCCAAGAATGCGCAAAGGACGCAAAGGCTGGATGAGAAAAAACACCCGGTCGATGGCAGGCAGAAAAGGTATCTTTGCGCTCTTTGCGCCATCTTGGGGTTCTTTGCGGTTGTCTTTAGAATCTATAGTTTGGCAAATTTGTTCTCACCACAATATGTAGGAGAACTCTCCGAGTTCGACCACAATATGCAATAATGCTCGATGTCTGGAGACATCTCCTACGGCTTAAATTTTCGATTTTGCCAATCTACAGTTTAGAATTCTAAAGCGCAATCTCCTCTGCATAGCATGGCGAAGTTTTGCAACTGAATGAAGGTACAGTATTACCAAAACCTGGAGGTTTACATGCGATCTCAAAAGTTGGCGATCGTTCTATTCATGACTATCTCTGCTTTCCTCTTCTTTGAAAAGAACCGGCAAGCCTGGGCAGTAGAGGAAAAGGAAGACGGTTTCGTGCAATTGTTCAACGGCAAAGACCTGAAAGGCTGGGAAGCTTACTACGGTCCCCAATGGAAAGTGGAGGAAGGCGCGCTGGTCGGCCCATCCGATTCGTCCGGCTGGATCGGTACCCAAGCCGAGTACGAGGATTTTGACCTGCGCTTAGAATATTGGATCGATCCGGGTCAAACCGGCTGGTCTAATAGCGGCATGTTCATCCGCGCGGCCAAAAGCTCCAAGCCATGGGTCGATGGCTACGAGGTGCAGATCGATTTGAAAGACGAAAAGAACCCCACCGGCAGCATTTACAACCGGGTGGTCACCGACATGCAGCAAGTGCGCGAGATCGCTCCGGAAAAGAATTGGAATCAGGTGCGAATCATGGCAGTAGGTCCGCGTATTCAAGTTTGGATCAATGGCCAGCAGCTTCAGGATGCCACCTTGCATGATTGCAACAAGGGATTCATTGGCTTGCAGCAACACCATAAGGGCGTCACGGTTAAGTTCCGCAACATTCGCCTCAAAAACCTTTCTTCGGCGGATGCAGAGAAAGGCTGGATTTCGCTTTTTAACGGCATGAATTTGACGGGCTGGTTCGTTCGCGGCAAGGCCAAATGGGAAGTCGTGGACGGCGTGCTGACCGGCGTCGACGGCATGGGTCACATCTATGCCGATCCCGTGCTGACCGACTGCGAGATTCGCGGCATGTTCAAAGTCAGCGAGAACGGCAACAGCGGCCTCTATTTTCGCTGCAATCCTCCAGCGGACAATCCCGATGGCTTTCCCCGCGGTTATGAGGCTCAGATTAGCAATCACGGAAATTCCTTTACCGGCTGGCTATGGAAGCCGGGCACCCCGACGGGGCCGGCCAAGCGCTTGGTCACCCGCGACGATCATTGGTTCTCCCTGCACGTGAAGGTGCTGGGCGATCACATCCAAATTTGGGTGAACGGGCAATTAATGACCGACTATCACGAGAAGGAATATACCCAGGGTCACTTTGCCATTCAGGGACATAATCCCGGCATGAAGATCGAAGCCAGAGACCTCTTTTATCGCGATTTGACAAAAAAGTAAATGACCACGGAGCGAACAACGGATCAGGAGTCAAAAGGCTCTCCTCGCTACAAGGTATTGTTCCTGACGCGCAGCTATCCGGGGCGCGTGCATCCTTTCAAAGGTATTTTCGTGGAAAGGCACGCGCAAGCCGTGGCGAGATTGCACGACGTTGCGGTATTGCACGTCATCTCCGATCCGGAGCTGCGCGGGCAAACCTTTGAAATCGTCGAACGAGAGGAGGACGGCGTATGGGCGGTACGGGTATTTTACCGCAAAGATGATCTGAGCAATCGTCCCATTGCCGGACCGCGCAAGCTGTATCGTTATCTACAGGGCAGCCGGCTTGGGTTGCAAGCGATCTTTCGCGGATTTGGCCGACCGGATATCGTGCACGTGAATATCGCTTTGCCTGCCGGTCTGCCAGCCTTTCTGCTGAAGAAAATAAAGGGCATTCCGTATGTCGTAACCGAGCACCATTCCGACTATACCCACGAGGATGGCAGCTATGACGCTGCGCCCTGGTATTATCGACGCCTTACGAAATGGGTCTTTCGCAACGCCGATGCCGTCAGCGCCGTTTCCGATTATTTGTTGGCCGCTCTGAGGAAGCAAAAGCTGGTAAATCGCCCAGCGTTCGCCGTGCCGAACGTTATCGAAATTCCGCAGGCACCTGTTCACGCTCGCAAGCCTGCGACTCCAATCAACATCCTCACTATATCGCTGCTCAATGACGGCCCGAAAAACGTCGCCGGACTAATCCGTGCAATTGGCAAAATCGTCGGCAGCCGGGCGGACGTCCGATTGCACATCGTCGGAGATGGAGAAGACAGGGGGAGGCTGGAAGATTCTGCTCAGCGGTTGGGACTGCTTGGAAGTCACGTTTTATTTCATGGCTCCGTGCCGAATGAGCAACTCGACGAGCACTTTGCCAGAGCCCACTTTTTTATCTCGAACAGCAACTTTGAGACGTTTTCCATCGCTACCGCCGAGGCCATCGCGCACGGAATTCCGGTTGTCGTGACCAACTGCGGTGGCCCGGAAGAATATGTGACTGAAAAAGTCGGAATCATCGTGCAGAAGCAAAACGAGGACAGCCTGGTCGAGGGCATTCGCTATATGATCGATCACTGGCAGGAATACGATCCCGCTGAACTGCGGGCATTCGCCAAGGAGCGATTTAACGAAGCGCGCGTAGGGGAGCTGTTTGATGAAATCTATACAAAGGTCCTCAGCAAGTAGACTGTAGACCTTTAGACTGTTAGACTGTAGGAGGGCACGATGCGTGATCATACAAAGCTGAGAGCATTTGAATTGTCCGATGAAGTGGCTGTCATGATTTACCGAGTAACCAGAGCCTTTCCCAAGGAAGAAATGTATGGCTTGACTTCCCAAATGAGGAGAGCAGCGGGTTCCGTTCCCTCTAATATCGTAGAAGGTTGCGCGCGTGAGAGTCAAACCGAGTACCTCCGATTTCTGGAAATCGCCTTCGGTTCTTTGAGGGAATTACACTACCAATTTGGCCTTTCCAAGCGATTGGGGTATCTCGGTGAGAACGACGGTCCCGATTGTGACTCAAAGATAGTAGAGGCTGAAAAAGTTTTGGCCGCCCTCATTCGCTCTTTGCGCAAGCGCTAACAACCAACCGCCTAACAGTCTACAGCCTAAAAGCCTATGTCCTAACCGACACACTCAACATAGCCGCAAAGAAGTAAATGCTCAAAAACCTCCTAAATACTTTCGCCGCCCGCGCCGTTTCCGCGACGTTGTCATTTTTCCTGCTCATTCTGACTACTCAGTATCTCGGCTCCTATGGTCGCGGTCTGGTCAGCTTGGTTACCGCATCCGTCAGCATCATTCTGCTGTTCAACGGCTTTGTCGGCGGCACGGCGCTGGTGTACCTGATTCCCAAAAACAGAAACAAGTCTTTTCTGAATCACACCATCACGCTGTCCTATCTTTGGGCCGTGGCTGTTTGCGGGATTGTCACGCTGTTTTTCTTTGTTACTCGTTCCGTTCCCAGCGATTTGATTTTGCACGTTTTGTTTTTGAGCATCCTTGCCTCCATCTCCACCACGAACGGTCTCATATTGCTGGCACAAGAGAAAATCATTCTTTACAACATTGCCAATCTCCTGCAAATCGCCCTCAATTTTGCCATCTTTGGCATCCTTACGCTCTGGCAAAAATCGCCAACTGTGGGACAATTCATCTTGTCCCTCTACATCGCTTATGCTCTTGGCTTTGTATTCACTACAGCAAATCTGTGGCGAATTTGGCGCGGCATGGAACACGGCGAAGCTTCAAGCAGTTTATGGACAACGTTCAAGAGCATCATCCAATACGGTATTGTCTCCCAGCTTGGCAATGTTATCCAGTATCTGAATTACAAGCTGAGCTACTATATCATTAATCACTACGGCGGCCCGGCCGATGTGGGCGTTTACCACGTTGGCATCACATTATCCGAGTCGGTGTGGATGGTGAGCAACAGCATCTCCTTGGTGCTCTATTCAAGAATTGCCAATATCGGCGACACCGAATACTCCCGCGAGCTGACGGTGAAATTGGCGAAATTCAGCTTTGCCATCACTCTGGTCTGTGTCGTGGCGATGCTGCTCATTCCCACGTCGGTTATTTCATTCGTCTTTGGCAAGGATTTTACTCAAGTCCACAGCATCATGGTGACCTTAAGCGCCGGCATTTCCTTGTTTGGCTTTAGTGTAATCATCAGCCACTACTTCGCCGGTACCGGCAGGTATCACATCAACACACTTGCAGCACTAATGGGCCTGCTGGTGACCGTGAGCGGTAATTATCTTTTGGTGCCAAAGATTGGCTTTTTAGGGGCCGGCGCAACGGCCACCCTTTCTTTTTTCACCACTGCCTCGTTTGTTTTGATCGTTTTTTTCAAGGTGACGCACATTAGGCTGTCCGCTTTCAAGCTCAATCGCCAGGAGCTTCGCGCCGTCCTCCAGATCCTCCTGCCCAAAGCGGGCAAGGCGACATCTTAGCAAGATGCGGACCGCCAACTTTGGTCAAGGACTTACCAGGGCACCGCATGCCAAGAGGTTTGCCCGCTAAGCACGCTAACGTACTCGAAAGGCCTTTTCTGAAACGTTCGCGTTCTTGGGTGTTGTTAGCGGGCATTGAGCTTTCCGGTCTTTCGCGGGCTTGAAATAGACGTTTTAAGAAATCTGACATGTGCGGAATTAGCGGAATCATAGATAAGAGAAATCGCCCCGTCGAAGCGGCGGCCATTGAGCGCATGACCGATCTGGTTGCCCACCGCGGGCCGGATGGGTTTGGCTATTATTACGGCGATAACTTTGCCTTGGGCCACCGACGGTTGGCCATTTTGGATCTCACTCAGGCCGGCAAACAACCCATGGCTTTTGCGGAAAAGTACGTCGTTGTCTACAACGGCGAGATTTATAACTATGTTGAGCTGAAGGAGGAGCTGATCCGCAAGGGTTATTGTTTTAGCACCCGAACTGACACGGAAGTTTTGTTGGCCGCCTATGATAAATGGGGCGCAGACTGCGTCGCTCACTTTAACGGGATGTGGGCTTTTGCTCTCTATGATCGCGAAAGAAACTTGCTGTTTTGCAGCCGGGATCGTTTTGGCGTCAAGCCCTTTCATTATGCAGAGATCGATGGCCGTTTTCTCTTTGGCTCGGAGATCAAGCAAATCATAGAATTTTTTCCGCACCGACGGGCGAATCTTCAAGTGCTCCTCAACTATCTGATCTTGGGTTTTGAAGATTACAATCAAGAGACGTTTTTTGCGAATGTCTTCAAGCTTCTGCCCGGTCACAGCTTGTTCTATGATCTCAGAAGCCATCGTTATGAAATCCGACGCTATTATTCGGTTCAAGCAGAGCCGCGCTTTGCGGAATTGTCAGAGTCTGAGGCCGTTGCGCTCTACCGCGCAGAACTGGAGCGCTCGGCTACCGTGCGCTTGCGCTCGGATGTCAAGGTCGGCACTTGCTTGAGCGGCGGACTGGATAGCTCTGCCATTGCCTCGCTGGCCGCTGAGCGTTATCATCAGACCGCTGATGCTCGTTTCAGCGCTATTACCGCCCAATCCATCGATGAGGTGAATGACGAAAGCCATTTCGCTGAATTGGTTGCTCGCCGCGCCCATTTGGATTGGAACGTCATTGCCCCGAATCAGGCAGATTTTTTACACGCTCTCGAACAGGTCATCTACGCTCAGGAAGAGCCGTTTGGCAGTCCTTCGATCGCCTTCCAGTTTTTTGTGATGCAAAAAGCGCGGGAACTAGACTGCCCGGTCCTTTTGGATGGTCAGGGTGGCGATGAGACTTTGCTCGGCTATGAGAGATATTATCCTACCTATTTGCACTCTCTCCCCATCTACCGTTGGGCCAAGGCGTTTACAAATTCCTCCAAAAATTCCAAGCTAAGCAAAGGCCAGTTGCTTTCCTACGTCCTTTACTTTTCCAATCCCTCGGTCCGCAGGAAATGGCTGCAATGGAAGAATGATTTCATCAAAGACAACGTTCGCGAATTGGTCGACTGGCACCTGCTTGCTTCGGTGGGGGAAAGTTATAAAAGCGTCTTTGGCATGCAAAAGGCGGAGCTGGAGACGATTCAATTGCCCCATCTGCTCAGGTACGAGGACCGCAACTCGATGCATTTCTCCATTGAGGCCCGTTTGCCGTATCTTGATTACAAGCTGGTGGAGTTAGCATTATCCCTCAGCCCACATTTGAAAATCAAGGAAGGATGGACCAAGTACATACTGCGCAAGGCGATCGAGGATCGACTTCCGCCGGCAGTCGTTTGGCGAAAGCATAAACGCGGTTTTGAGCCGCCCATCGGCGTTTGGCTGTCAAATCGAGCAGAGCTTGGTCGGAAAGTCAAAGAGTCAACGCTGATCGCCAAAATTTCTTCACCGGATTTACTGGGAAAGGCGTTGAAGGCGATGGACTTGCGTTCTCTCTGGAAGCTTTACAACATCGCCAGATGGGAAGAAGCGTACGGGGTGACCTCTTAGCTTCGACGACGTGTCGGGACGAATGATTCTGTTTGCATTTCTAAGAACGGTCAGAATGAAAAGAATTCTTTTCTGCGGAAGCAAAAAACCGAGCTACTATCAGGGTATTCTCGAAAGAGCGGATCAGGGCGTTCACCAGCAGATTGCTGATATTCTTTCTTCCCGCATCGAGAAAAAGGCAAAGGTTCTCGACCTTGGCGCCGGCAAAGGGGCCTTAACCCAGCGGCTGCTGGACTTGGGCTATGACGTCACGGCTGCCGATGTTGATCCGAATGACTACGCTGCGGACAAGTCCGTTTTCTACCGCCTTGACTTTAATGATGAAAAACAGGTCGATCTTTTTCGCGCGCGGTTCACGGATTCCTTCGACGCCGTTATTGGTGTTGAAGTCATCGAACATGTGGAAAATCCCTGGGCCTATGTACGGCTGATCAAATCGCTGTTGAAGGTAGGCGGCTGGCTGATCATCTCCACTCCCAACGTCACATCCTGGCTGTCACGCTGGTACTTTTTGTTGAGCGGCAGATTCCATCAATTTTCGGATGCGGACGTATCCTACGGCCACATCGCGCCGATTACCGCCTTTGAGCTGAATTTAATCCTGAGCCGCGAAGGTTTCGCCGACATCTCCATCGAACCGGCTGGTGTGCTTCCGCCCCTGTACATTCAGCGATCACCGCGAATTTTCATCGCCAATTTGTTTATGCTGCTGCTGCGGCCGTTTTTGTCGGGCGTGAAGGATGGCTGGTGTATTGTTGCAGCGGCGCGGAAAGAAATCTCGTAATAATTCTACTTGTCATAAGAATTGTCAATGCTAAGAACATAAGCATCGAAGAACCGACTGACCAAAGCGAATGAAGAATCCCATGCGCATACAAAATCCAAGCGGGACAGAAGCCTTTGCGTCAATCAAGCACGCACTCGCAAAATTGGCGATTCTTATTGTCATTCGCCGGTGGCTGGTGTTGTCGTTCCTCCTGCTCCTGCTGATTGTTACCGTCGGTCTCAACTATCGCATAAAATTCATCGCCAACGCCATGCCCTATCCCTTGCATGCGGATGAGGCTTTTATCACCCAAAGCGCCTTGCGGATGTTGGTCAGCGGCGATCACAATCCGCATTTCTTCAATTATCCCTCTTTGCCGATCTACTTGACCAGAGCTTGCATGGAGTGGGGAGCGAAGATGGCGAAGCGGAGATCGGAAATTGCCTACGTCGGCCAGATCGAATCCGTCGCCTATCCTTATTATCGGCCTGCCACAGTCCTCTGGCCAGCGCGCATCGCCTTTGCCCTGCTGTCAGTCGTGGCGCTTTTTTTTGTCGGCTTGGTCGATCGCTGTAACACGGGGGCAAAGAGCAGTCTGTGGGTCTCCCCGCTGTTGCTTTCCCTTTCCGGGCAATTTCTCTTCCACTCCTGGCGCTATCTCAACGTGGACATCATCGGGCTGTCCTTTGTCAGTCTCGGACTATGGCATTTGCTGGCGACTTTGTACGATCCGTCCTTGCGGCATCGCGCCGTCATTGCCGGGATTCTTTGCGGTTTGGCGGCGGCTTGCAAATATCCGCTGGCTATGCTGGCGCTGCCTTACTTGCTGACGATCTGGTTTTATCGGCCCAAGCAATTCCTTTTGTATGGCTTTTGCTTATTCGCCACGATGATACTGACCTTTGCCATCCTCGTTCCCTACAGCGTCATCGATGCGCCGGCTTTTTGGCACGGCGTCCGCTACGAGATTGTCCACTATCGCAGCGGGCATCCGGGATTCGAGGGGCAGGCCGGGATCAGTCAATTTCTATTCTACGTGCAAAAGCTTGTGGAAGAATATGGCGTCGCCGCCTTTGTTTACGCTGTCCTTGGCATGATCTTTCTCACTTGGCTGAACTGGCGCAAGGCGGTCATCTTTCTTTCCCTGCCGCTGGGCCTTCTGGTGTTGATGAGTATGCAAAGGGTGCATTTTGTCCGCAACGTTTTGATCGTGATCGCCGTCTGGCCCGTGCTTATTTCCTTGGGGATGCACCGGCTGCGTTACGCTGTTCTATGGCTCATAAACAAGATCAATTCCAAATTCAGTCTTAATCCTAATCCTAATCTTGCTCCTAATCGTAATCGTAACCTCTCCTTTTTCGTCAGCCAGTGGAAACGAGCCGCGTCCTTTGCGGTTGTCACCCTGCCGCTGGTCATCACGCTTCCCTGGCGCTCGATTGCCCGCGCCTACGACGTGCCGGTGGATTCCCGCAAGGTGGCGAGCGAGTGGATCAAGAATCATGTCTCTGAGGGATCCGACTTGATCGTCGCCAAGGAGTTGCAAATGGACACCCGGGACCTCCGGCACGTGCACTTTGTCCATCCAGTGGCGTTCGAAGACAGCGCGGCAGTGGATTCGGTCATCGCTTTTGTCGCTCCAAGGGGCGCTATGATTTTACTGGTGCCGGAATTTGGCCCGAATCCCCGTCGTTCCGGCGAGGAAATATATGCGCGGGCGCTTAACGACCGGTTCGTCAAGCTGGATCTCATCCAAGAATTCGGCAGCGAGCCGGTGCGGGTAAGAAATGTAAATCCTTCCGGCAGCGGCAATCCCAAATTTTCGATTAGAATCATGCGTGATTCAAGAAAAGAGCCGATTGGGCGTCGGAAAAGATAGAACGGATGACGCGGATGGCACGTATTTTCGCGGATGAATTGGATGGGGAGAAATGTGAATCAAAGGATGGAAAGCAACGATGAAAAAACTATTTCTAAGCATTTTGGCAATTACTCTGAATGTTGCCGCAACCGCTAAGGAAGGGGCAAAATCCATTGTAATCTCAAACCTTGACAGCTCGTCACGGTTGGACATTCCGGTGGAGTGGTCGCCGGGCGCTTTGACGGCAAACAATCGACTTTGGCAAGCTGAGGTGGATGGCAAACAGGCGACACGCTTCCTACTGCAAAGCGCTCCGGCTCTTTTTGGCTCATCGAATGGGATTGAAATGAAGCGAACGTATTGTGCCGTGTTGCCCAAAGGCGCCGGCGAGGGAAGGCGGGAGCTAAAAGCCACCGCGAATGCGAACGTGTCCTTCAAATTCGTGGAGATGGAAGGGGAGAGGCTAAAATTGCTGCAAGATGATCTTCCGGTGCTGGTGTACAATTATGGGATGCAATTGGCGGCCGGGGCGCCGGCCGAAAAGCGGCGCTCGTCGTACGTGCATCCGGTCTACGACATGCTGGGCCAAGAGATCACCGATGACTTTCCCAGGGATCATTATCATCATCGTGGACTGTCGTGGATGTGGCCGCGCATGACCATCGCCGGCCGCCAATACAGCTTGTGGGACATGACAGGGATCTGGCAACGTTTTGATAGGTGGCTGGGACAGGAAGTCGGTCCAGTTTGCGCCACTTTGGGCGTGAAAAACTCCTGGCACTTAGCCGATAGAAAGGTAGCAGATGAGTGGGTTTGGCTGCGCGTCTTCCGCGCCGGCGAGCTGGGTCGCGCCATCGACATAGTGGTCACGATAAAGGCTCTCGAAGCCATCCAGCTTTTGGGAGCGGAACGAAAAGGATATGGTGGAGTGGTTTTTCGTTTGGCGCCGCGCGATTCCGCCATCATCACCACTCCTGACAGCGTTCTAACCCGCGACAGCGATCATCTTGCTATTCCCTGGGCAGATCAATCCGCCATTTTTGCCCACAGCGGGCAGTTCACCGGAGTGGCCATTTTTCAGCACGCCGACAATCCCGCCTTTCCCAGCGAATGGTGCTTGCGGCATTACGGATTCCTTGGGGTTTCCTGGCCGGGCTTGACGCCGGTGGTTCTGCAGTTAGGTGTGCCGGTGACGCTGCGCTATCGCATCTGGCTGCATCACGGAAATGCACAAGCGGGCGGAGTAGAAGATGCATACAGGGTCTTTGCCAGTCCGCCAATCGCAACGTTGGAATAACAAACGAAAAAGCGGGCATGGAGGAATGGAGTGATAGAGTGCTGGAACGTTGAGGAAGGGGTGAGTATCACATTGGAGTTGCGGAGCGCCCAAGAAGTGGTGACTGGCTGGCATGGCTACCGGGAAAGCGAATAAAGCGATGCCAAGGCCAACGAATCAGAATGAGGAGCAACGATGAAAGACCATCTGCCATCACTCCTATCGCCACAGCGAACGAAAACCGTCCTGGTTTTGCTGGTGCTGACTCCTCTTGGGTTCTATAGCAAGTTCTATCAAGGACCGGGGAAAGAGTGGGCGCACAGCTACGCCGGTGACATATTGTATCCGATGTTTTGGTTTTTCGTGCTGGCCTTTTTCTGGCCCAAGCTTTCACCCTACACGAACGCCGTCATCATATTTCTGGTCACCACCGCCATTGAATTCAGCCAGCTTTTGTCTTATCCCTTTCTTGAGTGCATCCGCAGGAGCTTTCTCGGTCGCACCTTAATCGGCACCGGCTTTGTCGTGGCAGATATCTTTTACTATCTTATCGGATGTCTTTTCGCAGTGCTACTTCACGCTCGGCTGCTACGAGACCGTTGAGGCCGGATACTGCAAATGATTCGTTAGCGCTGTCATCGTTCCCCTTGCCTAGTCTCCTGCGATCCCCCGAGCAAAACAAGTGGGCTCAATTTCCATGATTCATGAGATCAAAATTTGGACCGCGTTTGCCATTTAGGGTAGCGGTTCGGACTGTTCGGGATTTCCAGTTTTTTTCGATAGGTTTCGCAACGCTCACGAACGGCAGTTCCTCCGCAAAGCCTGCAAGCATCTCTAAAAAATTCTTGTTATTTAGTCCGCGTTTTTATAAACTCCGGCGCGAAAAATGAACATCTTCTTGGAGGAAAGAATATGACCGAATCTAAGCGCCGTCGCTCTTGGGCCGAGCCGTTCAAAATAAAGATGGTCGAGCTGGTTCACATGACGACCCGGGAGGAACGGCAAAAAGCAATCGAAGAGGCAGGCTATAATACCTTTTTATTGCGCTCAAAAGACGTTTACATCGACTTACTGACGGATAGCGGCACATCTGCCATGAGCGACCGCCAGTGGGCCGGGCTGATGCTTGGCGATGAAGCTTATGCCGGGAGTGAAAATTTCTATCATCTGGAAGAGGCCATTCGACATCACTATGGCTACAAGTATGTGGTGCCGACACATCAGGGCAGGGGAGCCGAGCACATTATCTCCCAGATCATGATCAAAGAGGGGGACATCATTCCGGGGAATATGTATTTCACCACAACCAAATTGCATCAGGAATTAGCCGGCGGGACCTTTGTCGATGTGATCATCGACGAGGCGCACGATCCGGAGAGCGAGCATCCGTTCAAGGGCGATATCGATTTGGACAAGCTGGGCGAGGTCATCAAGAAATACGGGGCCAAACGGATTCCTTACGTTTCCGTCGCTACGGCGGTCAACATGGCCGGCGGTCAACCCATCTCTCTGGACAACCTCCGTCAGGTGCGCGAGCTGACTCAAAG
>DYKH01000851.1 GCA_020722685.1 Caldithrix sp.
AGTGGAGTTTGAAAATCGCCGAATTCGATTTTGGCTTGGCGGGTTGGGGCTATCATTCGTCTGCTCGATAAACGTCAAGAACCCCTTGCTCGCGGCCTGCAATATTAATTGCATGGTTGTATTGCAGCCGCCATTGAAGGGCGTTGGAGATGGTTACATAACCTTGTACTGGCGGTTACTCATAACTTCATCTGTTAATTTGTTCAGCCCGATTTCATCCAATGGTAAATTTTTATCGCTCAGGAACGCAAAAACATCGTCACGATTTCCTTCGTTTGCAAGGAGTTGGCGAACGACGCGTGTTGTTTGATAATCTGCCGTTCGCTCTGCCTCAATGAAAACTGTGTGGAGAATTTTCAGCATGGCGGCTTTCTTGCGGCTGTCGTCCACCTTGTCATAGACAAAGACCAATAGCGAATAGCCCAAGCCATAGACCTTCTGCCGCGCAGACTTGAACGGACAGGAGGATTGCGGCTGACGGATGCTGGTCACTTTCATGTCAACTTGCAGGCTGGGAAAATCAATGCCGCTGGCGGAACTGCCCTCGTCAAACGCATAGCGGCTTTTCAGGTAATCGCGGAATTTGTGTTCGAGAAATGTGCCGACGGCTTTTCCGTCCGTGACGCCGAAGAGGGATTTTTCGGGAGTTCTGGATTGCGCGGCTGAAAAAGTCGCGGCTTCTTGGCAGAGGGAGTGGAGGGTGAGTTTGGGCATGGGTGTTCTCGTTGGAAAGGATTATAAGCGCGCTGGCAATTTTTCATCTGTCATGGTTCGGTGGTCGAGCGCCGCATCGAGTTTGTCGAGATGTAGTTCCGAGTGTTTTTCGAGGGCGTTTCAAGACCACCTTCGAGTGGTTGCTCTGGTATGTTGGTCTCGATACGGCGGCTAACAGTGGTTTGGATGCGAACCAATTCTCAACCTGCCGCCTACCCCTTCGATAAACTCAGGGCATCGCTCGACCAACGGTGTACTCTTGAAACAATTCTCTGGTGGTTACGGTTTTCTCTTTTTGAAATCCTTCTTGGCTAAAGCGGGCAGCGACTCGTATTGAT
>DYKH01000257.1 GCA_020722685.1 Caldithrix sp.
GTTCTGTCCACGAAGTACATATTTCCCTCTTCGTCCATCGACATAATATCGGCGGTACGGTACCATTTCCGGCCGTCTATTTCGATAAATGACTCAGCCGTTTCGTCCGGTTTGTTCAGATAACTCGTCACCATCAAATCGGAGTTTACAAGGAGCTCACCCGGCTCTCCAATCTTAACCTCCTCAAGCGTATTCGGATCGACGAGTTTGATCCTCTTACTCGGAACAACCCTTCCGACACTCTTCGGCGGGTTATCGATCGTTACAGGACACATCGCAACCCCTCCGCATGTTTCCGTTGCGCCGTAACCCTGGTAAATCACCCTGCCGAACTTCTGCCGCCACCGCTTCCCAACCTCTACAGGCAAAACATCACCGGCGCTGTACCAGTAAACGACGGAACTCAAATCGTACTGGTCTAGTCGATCGTGCTCGAGCATCATTCGGTAAAGCGTCGGGACACCGATCATCGTTGTAACCTTGAATTGTTCGATGCTTGCAAAGGTCGCGTCGACATTCACTTTCGGCTGAAGCAAAAGCGTGCCTCCGACAAAAAGCGTCGCGAGGCTGCACGTCTGCCCCAGGATATGAAACAGCGGCGCATTTCCAAAAATGATGTTCTGTTGTATCGGTACCAGAGACTCACTTACGGTAATCTGCTCGGCCATTGATACAAGATAGAGGGCATGGGTAAACGGCACCCCCTTGGGAAATTTTGTCGTACCTCCGGTGTAGAGGATCTCCGCGGTCGAAAGGCCGTCTTTTTTCAACTCCGGCAGGCTGACTGCGCCCCTTTTGTATTTTTCAAACAAAAGACTCCTCAACGAATACGTATTTCCCTCAAGCAGAATCTTTCCCTTAGGAACGACATCGAAGAGGTACCCGAAGAATCTCTTCCACCACGGCAGCAGATCGGCCATGCGCGTGACAATAACGGTCTTTATCGCGGTTTCCGGCAAAACCCTCTTCACGTAACCGAAGTTCGTATCCGCACAGACGATCGCCTTCGCCTCGCTGTCTTTCGCGATGTAACTGAGGTCGTGGGGGGTATAAATAGGCGTGATCGGAACCGCTATCGCGCCGACCCGCTGAATGCCGAGCCATGTAACAACCCACTGAAGGGTATTGGGAATATAAAGCATAACCCTGTCGCCCGGGGCAACGCCGAGGCCCTGCAACGCCGCCGCAAAGCGCTCCGCCAGTTCTTTGACTTCACGGTAGGAATATCTGGTCCCAAGATAGATCACCGCGGTATGATTACCCTGCTTTTGGGCGATTTCTTCAAATGCGGCGTAAATGTTACTTTCTTCGACCCCGTTCATTGTGCCGATCAAAAAAGCAAATCCTTTTAAAGTTTTTCATCAAACGCCAAAATAGGCCGCCTTGACTTCAGGGTTGTCCATCAGTTCCTTGCCCGTCCCGGTAAGGGTCAGCATGCCGTTTTCAATCACATAGCCCCTGTCGATAATGGGAAGCACAGGCCGGGCAAACTGTTCGGTCAAAAGTATCGTCGTTCCCGAATCCTTCTTCAGATTGCATATCGAATCAACAAGCATCTTCTGCATCATCGGGCTGAGCCCCAGAAGCGGTTCATCCAAAAGCAAAAGCTTCGGCTTTACAATCAGGCTCATCCCGATCGCAAGCATCTGCTGCTCCCCTCCGCTTAAAAAGCCGGCCTTTCTGCTTTTCAACCCGGCCAGAGCGGGAAACAACGTAAATACGTAATCGATCGTTTCCCGAATCTCTTGTTTATTGCGAAGATATCCGGCGATTCTCAGGTTTTCCATGACGGAACTCTCCGGGAAAACCGGGTGCCTTTCCCGGGATAACACGATGCCTTTGTTGACACGCTCACTCGGCGCGGTTTCGGTAATGTCTTCTCCACGATACACAACACTCCCGTAGAGCGCGATCCGTTCTCCACCCCTGCGCCTCTCCTTGATACGCATGTCGATGATCAGTCCGGAGAGCGTATTCATCAGCGTGGTCTTCCCGGCGCTGTTGGAACCGATGACACCGACGATTTCCCCCTCTTCAACGTTCATGCTGAAGTCATTGAGGGCGAGCGCATTTTCAAAAAAAACCATGAGGTTCTGAACAGTAAGCATGATTATTCTTCCGAACCGAGATAAGCCTTCTTGACCTCATCGCTCTCCATGACCTCTTCAGCGGATCCGTCCGCTATCTTCCGCCCGTAGTTCAGTACGATGACCCTGGTCGCAATTCGGAAAAGCTCCTTAAGGCGGTGTTCGATCATAATAATCGTCTTCCCTTCCAAAAGAAGTTTCTCAATGATAGGCACAATGCTGGCCACTTCCGCCAGGCTGAGCCCGGAGAACAGTTCGTCGAGAATCATGATCTCCGGCTGAAGCGCTATCGCCTTCGCCAGCTCCAGCCTCTTGAGATAGCCCTGCGGTAGCACGCTGGCCACCTTGTACGCAACCTGGGCATCCCTTTCGAACCCAACCTCCTCGAGAAGATCAAGCGCGACAGCGCTCCGGTCTCCGTATTTGCCGCCGGCAAGGGCCTTGACGCGGGGAGAATAAAGCGGAATGATCATATTCTTGAACGCGGGCAATTGATAGAAAGGCTTAACCATTTGGAACGTCCTCGCAATACCGAGACGGACAATCCTGTAAGGCGCCCAGTTTGTAATATCCTGCCCTTTGAAAAGGACCTGTCCCTCCGAGGCCTTCACGAATCCGGTAATCAGGTTGACCGTGGTGGTTTTGCCCGACCCATTCGGCCCGATGATGCCCAGAAGATCACCCTTCTGAAGCGTAAACGCGACATTGCTTACCGCCTGAACGCCGCCGAATGATTTTGACAGGTTTTTAACCTCCAAAAGAGGCTCCTGGCTCATTTGGCCACCTCGACCCAGCGTTCAAACTGATGGTACTTTCTCGCAACAAAGTGAAAGATACCCTCGGGAAGACCCACTACAAAGATAACCAGAAAAACGCCGTAAAACACGATTCTCAGGCCCCCCAGCGCGCGAAGAACCTCGGAAAGAGGAACCAGGATAAAGGCCCCGAGAGTTGCCCCGGCAAACGAGCCGGCACCTCCCACCATGACGGCTGCAATCGGGAGGATCGAATAATCCAGCGCAAAGACAGGCATGCCGACGAAACGGTAAACATGCGTCATCATCGCCCCGGCAAAGGCGCCGACCGCACTGGCAATGAAAAGGGCCTGAATTTTGAACCAGTAGATGTTGATCCCCGCGTTCATGACGGAGCGGTCGTTATCCTTGATGCCCTTCAGTACGAGACCGTAATCTGAATCCATCATCCGCCGGAACCCGAAAAGCGCGACAAGAAGGGCAGCCATTAGAATATAAAGTTCGAGCCATTTGGACGGAAGAACTTCAAGTCCGCTTATGCCTTCCGTTCCCCCAAAGATTTTCGTCGCCTCGATGACCCGCTCGAGCATCAGAGGAATGATCAGCGTGACCATCGCAAAGTAAACCCCCCGCAGCCTGAGGACGGGCAAAAGCAAGACCGTACAGATCAAGCCCCCAAGAACGGTCGCAACGGGAATTGTGATAAAGGGAGAGATATGGAAATAGTGATTCAGGATCCCGGAACAGTACGCACCAACGCCGAAAAAAAGCGCCTGCCCCAGAGAAATCATCCCGGTGTGGGCAAGGACATCCCAGCTGATCGCCAGCAGCGCAAAAATCGCGACAGACAGCAGAACACGTTGCCAGTACGAACCCAAAACGACGGGCAGCACCAAAAAAACGATGACGGGAATCAGCCTGGGCGCCGAAAGGTAAAGCATTTCCCGCCAGGAAGTCAGCGCAAAAATATCCTCGGAGCGGATTTTGATGCCCCGATCAATGCGTTCTTTTCGCTTCTTCATATGATCCATCAGACTTCACCCGGCGCCGGTTTAGATCCTCTCCTCGAGCTCTTTCTGCTTGCCGTAAAGCCCTGAAGGCTTGATCACCAAAACAAGCAACAACGCCAGGAGACTGACGATCATCGTCCAGTGGGATCCGATGTAAGTATCGGTAAATCTCTGAACGAATCCGACCAGAAGGCTTGCGAAGATGACACCTCCCGTGCTTCCCAGCCCCCCGATAATCGAAACAGCCAGCGCATTGATCAAAACATCGTAACCCTGACTGACCGAAATGGTCCCCAACGGGACAATGACGGTCGAGGCAATTGCTGCAAGCCCTGCACCCAAAGAAACGCTCAACGTGGCGATCCGGTCCGAATCCATACCGAACGTCAGAGCCGTGCGTTCATCCTGGGCAATCCCCCGGAAAGCCAGACCCAGTGAGGTGTGATGCACAAAAAGCCAGAGCAAAATCATCAGAACGACACTCGATGCGACGATCACGATTCTCTGCATATCTACATAAACATTGCCTATCATGAAACTCTCATCGATAAACACCGGAAGGGCATATTCCACTCCGATGAAACCGAGATACCGAAAAAGTTCCAGGATGGCCAGGCCTATGCCGAACGTTGCGATGACCTCGGACAGAACCTGACCGCGGACACGCATCAGCACGAAACGGTACATCAAACCGCCGAGGAACGCTGTAAACAAAATAGAGATCAGTATCGAGAACAAATACGGGATCCCTGCAAGATTCAACAGGATCCATGTCACAAAGGCTGCGAGGATGTAAAAGGCGCCGTACGCGAAATTCGATACCCCGCTGATGCCGAAAGTCAGGTTAAACCCGATCGACATCAATATCAGAATGACACTGTTGATGACAGCGTAGACAATCGTTCCTAAAAGCATTTCTTGCAAACGCCCCCGCCTTCCCCTTTTTCGACAAGGGGAAGGCCTTCAGCAGAGATAGCTGTTTGTTATTTCGCCGATTTCAGGCCCGCAGGCAATTTGATCTGCCCATCCGCGATAGCTTCGGGAAAGACATTGATCCTCTCCCCCTTGTCATTCCATTGAAAAACGCACGCGACAGCCGATTCCTTCGGATCCATGCCGAAGATGGCCTGATGGCCTTCATCGAACTTAATGCGGCCCATCACGCCGGTTCGATCAGTCTTTTTAATCTCCGCAACCAGCGCATCCGGATCAAGACTTCCCGCTCTCTCAATCGCCTCTTTCAGAATAAAGACCGACTCATACGTCGGGCCGGGTCCGTGACCGGCTTCCATCTTCTTCCCGAACTTCTTTTCGTAAGCCTTCAGGAATTCGACCGATTGAGGGACCTTTTTGGAAGCAATGGCGCTTCCCAGTTCAAAATTGACGTTAATGGCACCGCCGATCTTTCTATCAAAGGTTTTCCAGGCACCCGGACCGGCAAGGGGTGAAATGAATCCGGCCATCAGCGCAGGAACCTTCATCGATTTCCACTGTTTTACCAGCGTTCCGCTCTGCGGCATATCGAAGATCGGAAGGATCACCTGGGCGCCGCCGCTGCGGGCTTTCATCAGCGCGGATGAGAAATCGGAGGCCCCTGTCGGATAACTTTCCTGACCGAGCACTGTCCATCCGGCCTTCTCGAAATAGTTCTTCACGATGCCGTTCGCCGTGGCCCGCGCCCATGCGACATCCTGGTGCATGATGTAGACCTTGGTGAACCCAAATTCCTTGTTAATGTAAGACATTGTCCCGACAAGATATTTCACAAGATAGACCGCATTAAGACACGTTCGGAAAACATATTTGTATTTGTCGGGCTCCTTCTTGATTTTTGCTTCGGAAGCAGGCGTCATCGCGATCGTTCCGAGCATCGGAACCTTATGCTTCGCCAAAATATCCATCGCGGCAAGCAGCGCCTCGGAACGGAACGGACCGATCAAAAGGGCCGCGGGCTTTTTCTCGAGGATAAGCTTCTCGATTCCCATCAATGCCTCCGGAACCGGAACGCCCGGAGCGGCATCGCGGATATCGATCGCCTCCACCTTGAACATCCTCTTTTCCGAACCTACTTTCACACCACCCTTCGCATTGATGTCCGCAACAACCATTTCGACAATCGCCAGCCCTTCTTTTCCCTCGACGAATCCGGTCGAGGTCGGAATACCGATCACGATCGGTTCAGCCGCAAGTGCCGAAAACGAAAAAAGAAACCCCAAAACCAAAATCAGGTAAACGATCCCACAGCGTCTTTTCATAGCTTTCCTCCTTTTTCTTTTACGTTCAACGGGAAATACGTCTTTGCGCAGAGCCATAAGACTTTAGGCCGAACTGATTATCTACGAAAACAACAAAAAAATTTTTGTAGCTATCCTGAAAATTTGGTGGTGTCCTGCAGTTTCCGCAGGAAACAATTCTCTCGGCTTCGGTAATTAATGAAAGAATCAAAGCGTGTCAAGAAAAAAAAGGCACGTGGGCCATCAACCGAAAAGGATTGCATCAAAACGCCCCTTGCTGTAAAAGGCGGACGCAGCTTTGTAGAGTTAGAGCGATTTACTGAAAAAAAGGGAGGAATGATGAAATTTTTCTTTGAGCCTGAAGGAGTCATCGTCATCGGCGCAACGCCGAATCCAATGAAGGGCGGAAACGCGATCGTAAAGAACCTGAAGCTCGGTTACACCGGGAATATCTATCCGGTAAACC
>DYKH01000852.1 GCA_020722685.1 Caldithrix sp.
AAAAGGTACTGCAAAAAGTCCCCGCGAGAAATTCCCGGCATAGCCAAAGTATTTCGATAAAAAATGACCGCGCGGGTGACATGATAAGATATCTTTTTCCAGAATCTGCTGCCCCAAATTATGTAGTAGGTGTAGCTATGAGAGAGCCATGATCGCGTGAAACCTGGTTTTGCATAAAAAAAGAAATCCGGCGGTAGTTCGCTGATACTCCCATCGGGATTCATCTGGCAGGAAGGGCGATCGTCCCGCCGGTACATGTCAAAGAAATCATTACCAATATACAGGCCTATGATTACGACGTCCGGACGCAGCGGCTTGATTCGATATTGATAAGCGCGGAGATACTGAAAAGGCGAGTACTTGCCGGTGCCGGCGTTGATCACTTCATAGCCGCGACCATCGCCCTGACGGTTAAGATAGTATTCCAGCCGGTTGGCGTAAGATTCACGATTCCAGCAAACCCCATCGGTATGGCTGTCGCCCAAGACGACGATGCGGATCGAGTCACTTTTTTCTATGCGCGTGTCATGGTCTTCGCGAAAGCCAAGATTGTTGCCGCGATACAAAAAGTGACCGTCCGGATGTTCGGGGAAGATAGAGTTTTCGCTGTAAAAAGCAGGAATGGAAAAACCGGTCTCGTAGTTGCCTTCCACCCACTGAATGTTCACGACTGGAAAAATACGACAAAAGATCTCGATGAGCAAGATGATGCTCGCAAATATCGCCAAATTGGCTGCAAGCAGAATCCCAATTTTTTGTAGACGTGTGAGACGAAGAAGCAATTCGTTCGCCTTTATCTTGTCGTCCTTTAATAGCCGCGATTAGCTGTACTTTGACCCTTGACTTCATATTTCGACGGACATTTGAGCAGCAGTTTGCTGGCCACCAAAACATGGGTGCTGTCCAATTGTCCCTCTGCAACCACCTGCTGTGCCTCCGCTAATTGGTCGGGCATGATGCCCTTATAAAAAACATTCAGGGTGTCGCCCGCTTCGGCCAGGGCAAAGCGCAGCTCGATCTTGTTGGCATCCCAATTGATGGATTGCGG
>DYKH01000853.1 GCA_020722685.1 Caldithrix sp.
ATCAATAAATCAACCTTATGGCGCAAATTGCAAGGTTTCGAGATTGAATAGTGCAAAATGCAACGACCGAAAAATGCAAGTTGCAATCAGCTTTAAAATCGATGAAACGACTAATTTCAATTAATCCATAAAAATCAAAGAACAAGCCATTTTTTATCAGTTGGCACAGGCCATGCTTTGTATATTTGCGTGTTAAACACACACACAACTCGAAACATGAGGAGATCAACATGCAGAGCAATCGTCGTGTATTTTTGAAAGGCAGCCTGGCTGCCAGTGCGGTAGGTATCGCTGTAGGCGCAGGTCTGTTGACCCCGCGCGCTGTTTTCGCTGCGTGGCCAGAAGCCGCGTTCAAGGCTTCAAGCGTTGCTGACGCCATGACCGCTGTCATGGGCGGCGCGGCCACTGAAAGTGCTGACGTCACCGTCAAGGCTCCAGACATCGCTGAAAACGGCGCTGTTGTACCTGTAACCGTTGAAGGCAAGGGCGCTGCTGAGGCGATTGCCATTCTGGTTGAAGGCAACGACCACCCCTTGGTTAGTAGCTATGTCCTGACAGGCGCAACTGCCTATGTTGCAACCCGTATCAAAATGGGCAAGACCTCTAACGTGATCGGCGTGATCAAGACTGGCGGCAAGCTGCTGTCAGCCAAGAAAGAAGTCAAGGTCACCATCGGTGGTTGCGGCGGTTAATCGCCCCATCCCTGTAGCCTTAATCATCTGACACACTCAATAGGAGATATTTCAATGGCTGGTAGCATCAAAATTCGCGCCTCCCTCGCAGGCGACCTGACTGAAGTCAAGTGCCTGATTACTCACCCAATGGAACCCGGTAACCGCAAGGACAAGACCACCGGCGCTGACATTGCTACTAAGTTCATCACTGAAATTTCAGCTGATGTCGCTGGCAAGACCGTTATCGCAGGCAACATGTCCGCTGGCGTTTCCAAGAACCCATACCTGTCCTTCAAGGCTCCGGCCAAAGCAGGCGACATGGTTAAGGTAACCTGGAAAGACACCACCGGTGAAACTGACTCTGCTGAAGT
>DYKH01000258.1 GCA_020722685.1 Caldithrix sp.
TCGTAATTCTTGAAACGCCTTGGCGATTAATGAAGCCAAGGCGTTTCTGTTTTATCTTGAATCGGCGGACAAATTTTCCAAAAGAAACCTTGACACCCAAACAATTTTTTTTTATATTGCCACTAGAATAAGAAAGGGTATCATGTACCGACTCACAACCACAACGAATATTTTGTTCACCGCCGGCTACTGGTGGGCCTGGCGTGGCATATATCTATTCGTAGAGGGTATGAGAGGTTGATAAAAGAAGATTAGAATCGCCCTACAGAGAAATTAAAGCCCGCTGCGAAATGTCGTTGCGGGCTTTTTGTTTGTGCAAAAGACAATCATGCAAAACCAATAATCCAATTCACTACCTCATTTTTACAACTTATGGAGGTCCCACATGAAGGCCACAAAAATATTGCTCGACGAGCAAGACATACCAAAGCAATGGTATAATCTGGCTGCCGACTTGCCCACTCCGATGCAACCCCCATTAGGTCCGGACGGCAAACCCATTTCACCGGATATGTTAGCCCCGGTCTTTCCGATGAACTTGATCGAACAGGAAGTCAGTTCCGCTCGCTGGATTGACATCCCGGAGGAAATTTTGAGGATTTACGCCCTGTGGCGACCTTCTCCGCTTTACCGAGCCAAAAGGTTAGAGAAGGCTTTGGGCACACCGGCGCGTATCTACTACAAGAACGAAGGCGTCAGCCCGGCCGGCAGTCACAAGCCCAATACGGCCGTCGCCCAAGCTTATTACAATAAGCAGTTCGGCATCAAACGTATGACCACCGAAACGGGAGCCGGTCAATGGGGTTCGGCCCTGGCTTTTGCTTGCTCGCTGTTTGGCTTGGAATGCAAAGTATTCATGGTCAAAATCAGCTTTAATCAAAAACCCTACCGGAGACTGATGATGGAGACCTGGGGCGCGAATTGCGTCGCCAGCCCTAGCACCGAGACGCAAGCTGGACGGCAGATTTTGGAAGAAATGCCGGAAACTCCCGGTAGCTTGGGCATCGCCATTAGTGAAGCCATCGAGGCGGCGGTCACCGATAGCACCGGCAGCACGCGCTATTCCTTGGGCAGCGTGCTGAACCATGTCCTGTTGCACCAGACCATCATCGGTCAGGAAGCCAAGAAGCAGCTTGCCAAGGCCGGCGAGAAAAAGCCGGATATCGTCATCGGTTGCGTCGGCGGCGGCAGCAATTTTGCCGGCATCGCCTTCCCCTTCGTGGCGGACAAAATTCATGGTGCTGATATCCAAATCATTCCCGTGGAGCCAACCTCGTGCCCGACCATGACGCGCGCTCCATTTGCCTACGATCACGGCGATACGGCCAGAATGACCCCGCTCCTTCCTATGCACAGCCTCGGCCATCGATTTGTGCCGCCGCCCATTCACGCCGGTGGCTTGCGCTATCATGGTCTTGCTCCTTTGGTGAGCCAGGCAATCGTCGAAGGCTTGCTGGAGCCGCGGGCTTATGATCAGCTTGATTGCTATGAAGCCGCCGTGCTGTTTGCGCGCACCGAGGGATTCATCTCCGCTCCGGAAACCAGCCATGCCATCGCAGCCGTTATCGAAGAAGCGAAAAAGGCAAAAGAAGAAGGGAAGGAGAAGGTCATCCTCTTCAATTGGAGCGGACATGGCCTATTGGATCTGAGCGGCTACGATCAATACTTCCGCGGACAATTGACCAACTATCCGTTGCCAGAGGCAGAGATTGCCAAGTCGATCAAAGTGCTGGAAGGATTACCCAAACCACTGGCGCAAAAGTCGGGGAAATGGTAATCCTTATCTCAGTTCAAGAGCGCAATTCCAGATTCAGGATCCATAACTGAAATTTCGGGGCTGCTTCAGCCCCGAAATTCTCTCGACGAGATTAATCGAGCCGTCATGCAATCTCCAATCTATCATTTTTCCCCCGATCTCTCCGCCAAACTGAAGCTTGCCGCGATTGAATTCGCCGGGCTGCAGAACGCTGCCCATTCACCCGCGCTGTGGCATGAGATTGAGGATTACTGCCAGCGAATTCGCTTCCTCTATTCTGAAGCTTCCGAAGCCTCTGCCCTTTTCGAGGCCTCCCGAAAATTATATCACAGCATCGGGCTTGACCCGACCAAAGTACGTCCCTCCTCCGAAGCCTTGCTGCGCCGCGTCCTTCAACAAAAGCCTCTTTATCAGATCAACACTCTGGTGGACGCTGCCAATTATTGCTCGCTGGATTTTCAGCTTTCTATCGGCCTCTATGACCTTGGCCGCGTGCAAGAACAAGTCACCTTCCGTCTGGGCCGGCCGGGCGAAGGGTATGCCGGCATTAACAAGGGATGGATCAATGTGGCGGGGCGCTTGACCTTGGCCGATGATCTCGGCCCTTTTGGCAATCCCTCCAGCGATTCCGATCGGACGAAAATCACCTTGGAAACAACCACAGCCCTGTTTGTGCTTTTCGCCCCTGCTAATTTCGAGACGCCCAAATTGCAGAGCGATGTCAATAAGGCTGTCGAGCGTGTCACCCGATACTGCGGCGGTCAAGCAAGGAGAATCATCTATTTTCCTTTCGATTGATTTGTCTCGTAACACCTTCCCGCCGGAGTTCTGAAAATTGGCTCAACGGAGTTGCATCCCAAGAAGACTCGGGGAACCCACTTCTTTTACTTTGCAAGATTCATTTTTAATTTCTAATTTGTTCGTGCGATTGTGCCAAGTCCGGACTGGAACGCAGGATTCCGGCCCAGCGACGCACGCGGCCATTGCAACTCACTTACTGACAAGCACGAAAAAGGAGACCAATGAAAATAGCTTTTGTAACCGGCGGCGGGGATTGCGCCGGAATCAACTCTGCCCTCTCTCGCGCCATTTTGCAGGGCATGCAAAAACACAATGACACTTTTATCGGCATTCGCTACGCTTTCAAGGGATTAGCTGATGACAAGGTTCGCGAATATTTGGTTGATTTGGATGCGAACGATGCCTTGAAAATCTTCGATGCCCCCAGCACCGTCTTGGCTTCGTCGCGCTTCGCGCCTTTCAAAGATAAGAACAAATCCTGGGCGCCGGAAAAAATATTAGCCAATCTAAAAAAGCTGGGCGTCGATGGCATCATCGCTACCGGCGGCAATGACACCATCAGTACGGCTTTGGGTGTACACGAATTGGGCTTTCCGATTATCGCAATTCCGAAAAGCATCGACAATGACATCAGCGGCACCGATTGGATGCTGGGCGCCAATACCGCCATCGACTTTGCCGCCAAGGCTTTTCGCAGCACTTCCGTCTCTGCCGAAACTCACAGCCGCATTTCCGTGAACGAAGTCATGGGGCGTAGAGCCGGGTGGCTCGCTTTCTATGCGGGTATTGCCAGCGGGGCGGATATCATTCTCGTGCCGGAAAAATCCTTTCGCCTCGGCAAGCTCGTAGATAAAGTGAGCAAGCTTAGTGATCAAAAAGGCTACGCCAATCTGGTGGTTTCCGAAGGCATCAATTTCGATCCCAAAGATCCGGAATACCGGGATGCAATTGCCGAGTCGGCCAAAGATCAAACGCTCAAAGCCATGTTATCGGAAAAGCCGGACGTGGATCCGCACGGGAATGTCAAGCTGGGCGGCGCTGGCATCATCATTCAGCGCTTGATCGCAAACGGACTGGGCCTGAGTCTGAGCCGGGTGCGTCATTCCAATATTGGTTTTTCCTTGCGCGGCCTGTCTCCGAATGCTTTCGATATCAGTCTCGGCCAGCGCTTCGGGCGTAAGGCCGTCGAGTTGCTGCACGAAGGATTATCCGGCTTGATGGTTGGTATTCGCGGCATGGAAGTGATTTCCCTGCCGATGCGCGAAGCGTTGCCGCAATACACGCTGGATGCGATGGACGAACAAGAATTATCCGATTTGGGCGTATTCTTCTAGATTTCTTTGGGCTAACCGCCGGTAGAAAATCATGCAGGCGACTTTAGACAATAAATGAACCGCTTGCAATATCCAGGCAATGTGGAGGATTTGGCATAACTGAACCTAAAATTCAAGCCAGAGGATGGATGCCATGCAAAACCAACCAAGCAAGCTCATGCCGGCCGTCTGGGGCGGCGTTCTCATCGGCGTCATCAGTGGCGTTCCCGGATTGAGGCTGATCAATTGTATGTGCTGCCTCGGTGTCGTTGGCGGCGGGTACGAGCCAAATGATCAATCCAGCAAGCTTGGCTTGAGAATCATCATCCTCTGATCACTTACTTGCAGCAAATCGCCGGCAGCGAGCCGAAACAATGGTGTGGAAGAGGGCAAATGGAATGGCGCCGGTGTCATTTTTGTACCGGCGTGAATTTTTTGGCGTGTCAGAACCAAAGGTCCTTTCTTGTTGCAGCAGATCATTGCATACCTGCGCAAAAAAAACGTTCCGGTTTCTGCCGCGGAACTGGCAGAGCACGTGTTTAGATTGCGCAGCATAAACGCCGAAACGGCGGAGCGGCTTCTCAGCTCCATCATCAAGGCGGACTCCGCCGTGACGCGCACAGCCGATGGGCGATGGCAAATCCGCGCGGATGCTTTGCGTGACCCACCGCTGTCTACTGTTGAGCTCGTCGTGTGCCGGGTACAGCCGCAAAAAGTGAATCATTGGCTGCAATGGCAAGCGATTGGCTACGCTGAAATCAAGGATGGAAAGGAGACCGGGAGTGCCGTCCACTTTCGTTTGCAGCCTAATCGGCGCACAACTACTCGAGACCTGACAAGGAGCCTTCAGGCAGCCATTCGCTTTATCGGAAATCGGCCCGTCATCTTTGACGGCTTTGGCAATCAAATCTCGCACTTTCGGCGGGCTGCCTACGAAGTCTCCGGTCTGGAGTTGGAAAATCCCATTCTCTCTTTGCGTCGACTTGCACAGCGATTATTCCCGGACATTGTGCTAAAGGAGCCGAGCCAGTTGGCCGCACTCCTCGGGCTGCAATTCTTGGAACCGGAACACAGCCCCGTCCTCTTGGACGACCTGCATCAGGCCTTCGCGGAGCTGCAAAAGCTTCTGCTGCAAAGGGGAATCGACACGCTCACGAAGGTGGTTGATTTTCAGGCCGGGGAAAGGCCACCCGTTGATTTCTCATGCTATGCTTTTGACGAGGATTTCTTGGATTCATTGCCGGAAGCCCCCGGCGTCTACGTTATGCAAAATCGGGAAGGCGAGGTCATTTATGTGGGAAAAAGCAAGAACCTGAAGAGTCGCGTTGGCTCTTACTTTGAAGCGACCGAGGACGTCGATGCCAAACTGAGCCGCATCCGCGATGAGCTACATGACATGCACATCCACCGGACCGGCTCCGAGCTGGAAGCTTTGCTACTGGAGCAAAAATTGATCGAACAGTTCGACCCGCCTATCAATCGTCAATTGCAGGTAAGGACGCGCCGGCAAAGGCAGAAGAGTCGCTACAGTCGCATACTGGTGCTGCCCGGCGCAATGGAAACTTTCTACCAGGTCTATCTGCTCGACCCAAGCAATGGGCTGCGGGTGATTGATCTGGCGGCCGATTTCAGCAACTTATCCGACGCTCACCAAGCTGTGCAAGAACACTTTTTCGCCCATCCGTCCTCAGCCGACGTGGAGGCGAAAAACCGTCTGGAAATTGCCGCGACCTGGCTGAGTCTCAATGAAGGGACTATAAATAGCATCGACATGCGGCTGGTGACATCAGCGGACGAGGCGCTGCGGCTAATCATGGAACAGGCGAAAAGTCTGTCCCGTGGAGAAGTGGCGGTAAGACATTATTGATCGGGCGTACGTCTTGTTGGGAAGCGACAGAACGCGGAGCGCCGGACTTGTCCGAACCCCTTGCGCCAAGTTTGCCACGCCAACAGGGACAATTTGGTTTGATTCGACGATACCGTTTGGCAGTCGCCCCAGATTTTATATGTCTAGCTGTAGATTGGCAAAATCGAAAATTAAAGCCGTAGGAGATGTCTCCAGACATCGACCATTATTGCATATTGTGGTCGAACTCGGAGAATTCTCCTACATATTGTGGTGAGAAAAAATTTGCCAAACTATACATGTCTAGGAAAGTGAAATATGAACTCACTCTCGCGGCTACAGCATCGTTTGCGAGGCGAGGCAGTGGACCGAATTCCCAATCTCAACATCATGATGACCTTTGCCGCGCATTTCATCAACCAGCCGCTGTCCAAGTATTACCTCGATCATCGCATTCTGGTCGAGGCGAACCTGGCGGTGTTGTCGGCATTTGATCTGGACATCGTGCAAGCCATTTCCGATCCCTATCGTGAGGCCGCCGACTTGTGCGAAAATTACCTTTCCGGATGATGCTCTGCCCATTTGCGAAGCGCCTTCAATCGTTGTGCCCAAAGACTTGCCCAAGCTGCGACCGGTCAGTCCCCAGTCCGGCAAAAGGATGAGCGACCGGCTGGAAGCCATTCATTCCTTCCGCGAGCAAGTTGGGGGTGAGGTGCCGATCATGGGCCCCCGTTGCCTCAAAATAAAATGTAACCCAAATTATTTCTAATTGGGTGACACTAA
>DYKH01000854.1 GCA_020722685.1 Caldithrix sp.
CAGGAAAAAGAAAGGCTCTCCTGCACTAGAGAGAGTGCGATTCGAAACCTATCATGAAGGTCTATCGGCTCAAATCATGCACATTGGGCCTTACGCTGCGGAAGAGTCAACAATAGCCCAACTTCATAGTTTCATCAGAGAAAGTGGCTATGAGCTGAGCGGGAAGCATCATGAGATATACTTGAGCGATCCCCGAAGGACTGTGCCAGAGAAGTTGAAAACTGTCCTGCGTCAGCCTATTTGGAAGCGGGTATAGCCTGTCAAGTGCAAGGAGATGTGCTAATGTCCGCCTTACAGAGGATAGCCTACTTCCAAAATCGGCGCGATGAGGTGCCCAATCAAGAACTCGCCAGGGAATTGGCACAGGTACCAGACCGCGCGGGGATACGGGAGATCGCCGATGGTCTCCGTCACGAGAATCCGAATGTTCAGAGCGACTGCATCAAAGTCCTGTATGAGGTTGGCTATCTCAATCCCGAGTTGATCGCGGAATACGTTGATGACTTTCTGAGTTTGCTGAAAAGCAGGAATAACCGTCTTGTTTGGGGTGGTATGATCGCCTTGTCCACGATCGCTGGGATCAAGGCAGAAGCGATTTACGGGCGCTTGGGTGAGATACACAGAGCGATGGAGAAGGGGTCTGTCATCACAGTAGACAATGGAGTGAAGGTTTTAGCGGTTGTAGCTGCTGGGAATGAGGAATACCGACAGCAGATATTCCCATGCCTGCTGGACCATCTACGAACGTGCCGTCCCAAAGATGTGGCACAACACGCGGAGAAGATTCTTGTAGCCGTCAATGGCGAGAACAAAGGTGAGTTTATTCAAGTGTTGGAGAATCGCCTGCCTGCTTTGAGGAGTTCAGAAGCATCCCGTGTACGAAGGGTGATGAAGGGAGCTGAAAAACGGTAGCGGAGCTATCACGGCATCTTGCCGCCCAACAACTCGCTCCAGCCGACGCCGCCTTCGGCGGCGCGGCTGAGCTCGGTGCCGTTAGGCGGCGCGGCGGGCGCAGAAACAGGCGTCGCAGTAAGTCTTTACTGT
>DYKH01000855.1 GCA_020722685.1 Caldithrix sp.
TCCCAGAATAGCGTGATGAGTTTTCCTTAACCCTCTAATTTATCATGCTATGCTATTCCAGCATATCAAATGCCGAGCAGTCTGCACCAACCCAAAGTGCATAGCCCGTGGAAAAATGCTCGGCAACCTTGTCAAGAATGGCAGGCAAAGGAATGGCGAGCAGCGCTACAAGTGCAAAATATGCGGTAGCACCTGCAATGTCTGGAGCGGGACACCGCTCTCTTGCATACACCTGAAACAGAAATTCCTTCAGGTTGCAAAAGCACTTGCAAGACACTGCACGATAGCGGATGCCTCAGACCTTTTTGAGGTCCGCAAGGACACCGTGATTGCATGGCTGCTACGACTTGGAGCCTACTGCTACAGGTTTCTCAATTCAAAGCTGCGTAGTGTAACTGCAAGGTTCGTACAGTTTGATGAGATACAGACGTGGGTAGGCGACAAGAGCAGGACAATGTGGATCTGGCAGGCAATAGATGCCTGCAACAAACTTTGGCTTGCGTCTCATGTCAGTGTAGACAGGGGTCAAACCACCTGCAACTGGTTCGTAAGCAAAGTTGTGTATGCTTTACGCGAGAACTCTACAGTTCTCGTGACAAGCGACGGACTCCCTTCATACGAACATGCGATAAGGTCGAAGTTCAGGAACTCCGCATATGCGCAAGTGGTGAAGCAGTACGATGGAAAACAGCTAGTAGGCGTCGATAAACGCGTGCTGACTGGTGAACCAGTGGAGGACATTGAACGGCTCGTGCAGCGCATCTCTGGCGGCAAGACAGTGAACACCGCTTTCACTGAGCGGCTCAATGGGACTATACGCAGAACGGTGGGGAGACTCGCGAGGAGGACCCTCGCGTTCTCCCGATCCGCGAAGTGTCTGGAAGCGTCCGTGTTTGTAGCACAGGTCGCTTACAACTTCGTGAGAAAACACAGGAGTCTCGGCAAGACTCCTGCACAGGCTGCAGGGATATGTGACTCCAGACTAGACTTGTTTGACATAATCTACAGCCGTTCATAACAAGGTTACGGGCTAGAAAAATGGG
>DYKH01000856.1 GCA_020722685.1 Caldithrix sp.
GGTGGACGTTGGACTCGCTGAAATAGCCCGCGTCGGCAAGCGCTGCCTCAGGAGTTTTCCCGGTATTCTCTATTACTTGTTCAGTCAGCGGGATCAATTGTTCCTTGTCGTTGGCCTTTTGAGTTACATCTGCCGCAACGATCACTTGGCTGTCACAATCAACCGCTATTTGACCGTTGTACCCTTGCACAAAGGCCTTGGTCGCACCGTCCACCATGATCCGGCTCTCCGGATCGGTGAAGTTTATTTGGTCTTTTGGCTTGGGAGTTCCCGGCGGAGTTTTCGGGGCTCTGCCTCCGCCGCCATTGGGTGGAGGAGCTTTACCGTCTTTGTCCAGCTTCCCCGAATCGATCGCTTCCTGACGCTTACGCTCCTCAAGAGCTTCCTTATGCTGTCGTATCTTCTCCAGGCGAGACCGCTTGAACTTCAGGTCTTCGGGAAGCTCATTACCCCGTTTGCCTTTACCGTATTTGATGTCCTCAGAGGCATCCGTGGCCTCAGCCTCAACAAGCAGCCGCTCTATTTCCACCTCAAGCTCTGTTTCCTTCGTCTTCATGCGGCCATAACTCATGGCTTTGTGCTTGGAAGCATTTGCCTTGACCTTGGTCCCGTCGAGCGCAACGTGACCAAGTTTCACCAGTCCTGCCGATGCACAAATCTCCAAGACCTGTTTGAACAACCCCGCAATTTCTTTCAGATGACGCTTCCTGAAATCCGAGATTCGGCTGTGGTCAGGATGGGTATCGCAGGACAGTACTCTGAAGGCCACGTCCTCATAGGTCTTCTGCTCTATCCGCCGAGAACTCCTGATTCCAATACAGTACGCGTAGAACAGGAGCTTGACCATCATCGCAGGATGGTACGCAGGGTGTCCCCCCTCCGGATGACGGTACTTCTCGGCTATCTCACTGAGGTCCAAGGAGTCCACCACGTCGCTCACAAACAGCGCGAGATGATCCTCCGGCAGCCACTTCCGTATATCGGGAGGAAGCAGCAGCGGCTTGTCCGGCTCGTAAGGAAGAAATCGTTTGTCTGTCATAGA
>DYKH01000857.1 GCA_020722685.1 Caldithrix sp.
ATTAACCCTCATCTTTATAATCGAGAGTGATATGCATTGCCGTGATTGGCTTTTCACGGCAAAGAATAGCGGCTTCGCTCATTAACCGCTTTACGGCATCATCTACGGCGTGACCGTGAGGAACGCGGATTGTTACATCCACGCCCTTTTCAGACAAGGCGCTATCGCCGCCCTGGTGCCCCCATTCATGACGCACCGCAACGTATGCCAGTGCGTCAGGGTTGCCGCCTGCCTTGAGGATAGCATGCTTTATACTCACTCCATCCGTGCATTCTTCATAGACGTGTTTACCGTTGCGCGGATCAACGGTTATATACACCCACCCTATCCTTGGGTGGATTGTCTCACCGTTTTCGAGGACAGCGGCGATTAGATAGGTACTGCTGCTGAAGTATAACCCCTTGTTATAGCGATAGTTTTCATAACGGGAATCCAGCAGGTCTTCTAGCCGTGACTCGGTATCAAGATATAGGTTTACGTTCATAATAATCCTCCATAATATTCATTTTCTCAATTCCAGTCATTTTGTGTGACAACGATGCAGTCATTGACGCGCCAGGCCTTGAAGCCTGTGCGCGACGCTTTTGCGCCCTGTTCCTTCTCGTAGGCGCGCATAGCCTTTTTGACTTCCTTTGGCGCGGCAACCCGACGGGGATTATTAAATTCCTCGCCTAAACCTGTTAGATGTCCCCGAAAGAATCGAGGGACACCTTCAATATCCGCCCAATAGCAAATAATGATTTGCCCAGTATCTGGGAAATAGACTGCACCCGATTCGC
This sequence comes from Caldithrix sp., assembly GCA_020722685.1. The sequence goes on from DYKH01000857.1 coordinate 780, forward strand.
GGTGCGTAAGTGCGTAAAGACTGTTCATGTTACCCATCCTTTTAATGCATAGTGTAATCATGCATGATATAGTGTATATTATAATCGGGCAGTGTTATATACGCGATAACCCTAGTGTATGGCGCTCGCTCATACCATATTTCTATGGCATCGTTGATATTATCGGCTGTTACCTTGCCCTTCTCCTTTAACCATACCCCCTTGCTAAAACTTTCGGCGTGTATTATGTATGTTTGCATATCATACTCCCTTCATTTTTGTC
>DYKH01000052.1 GCA_020722685.1 Caldithrix sp.
GGGTGCAGATTCAGTAGGTGGCATGCTTTATGCAATATCTGTGCTTGATAATTTTCTTCATCACCTAACATGGGGTTCTACATTATGTCATTTGCTTACATCGTACACCTTGCAAATTACTCTGATGGCGTTTTATACGTTTTGATGTTGTTGTTTATCATTGAGTTAGCGGTAATTTTCGATCGTGGCTGGTATCTCCGTAATGCCATCAGCAAGGGGAAGAAAATACTGTGGGGAATTTCTAACCATGGCAAGTTGCGGCGCCCTGACCTGGAAGAACTATCCGGCATGGCCAAAGGCTTACCAGAAGAAGCATTAATTGGTGTCGCCCTGCGTCACTTCAATCTGATTCACCATTATGGCAGCGCCCGGGGGGAAGCTTTTGCAAATCGCTTGGACGAAGCCATTTTTCTGACCACTCCCAGTCTGGATAAACGTTTGTGGATTCTGGATACCATTGTCACGCTGGCCCCACTTTTGGGCTTGTTTGGCACGATTTTGGGTATGTTCCATGCCTTTTCAATACTGGCGGCACCTGGACATGACGCCACTTCGGTAACGGGTGGTGTGGCAGATGCACTCATTGCAACGGCTTCCGGTCTGTTTATCGCGATGATCGGCTTGTTGAGCTTCAATGCGTTCAACAACTCCATTGAAAAAACGATTTTTCAACTGGAATCACTCAAGTTGGTATTGATGAATCGGCTGGATGGGGCTCCTGTTGTTCTGGAAGAAGGCTTCTCAGCCCAACCGACTAATGCCGTCAGTAAAGTGCCTGCTTAATAAATTGAAAGCTTACAGATTATTCGTTTGTTAGGATAAGGAGTTTCCTATGCTACCCCAGCGTCGTCCGCGTAAGAAAGGTCGGGTGGAAATCATCCCCATGATTGATGTCATGCTCTTTCTGTTAGTTTTTTTCATCATGATCACCTTGCAGATGATAACCGATAAAGGCCTCAAGCTGCATTTACCCACATCCAGCGAAACGAAAGTATTACCGCATCCACATTTCGTCTTGAACATTGTTCAGGATGGTAGCGTGGTTGTGAAAGGCAAAAAAATGAGCCTGGACGAGCTGCAAAGTTTTCTGGGGGCTGATGGTGACACGAAACATACTCAGGTCACGATTGCAGCGGACAAAATGGTGCCCTTTAAAGACTTTGTACATGTCATGGATGCGTGTCAGAAAGCCGGAGTGACAGGGATAGGAATTGCGGCGAAAGCGACCTGAGCAGTGCAAGTTTTCTGAAGAATATTTCATCGTTGCATGGATCAAAAAACAGGATGACAGCAGATGGCGAGCATGATCACTGAAAATGGTACTTTTACATTGATGCCCCAACCCAGGGACCACCAGTTCAAATATGCGCTGAGTGCTGCAGTTGCCGTTGAAATTATACTGGTACTGGGCCTGGTATGGTATGGTCAAGCGACGCCCCCGCCGCCAGTGATCAAACCCAAGGAGCATGTGATTGCGGTGCAGGTTGTTACATTGCCGCCGCCGCCACCGAAGGTCATCCCGCAGCCGAAACCCGTACCGCCGAAGCCGGTAGTGCAACATATGCCCCCCCCACTGCCACGGCCTCACCCCCGGGTTGTGATTCCGCCAAAGCCGGTACCGGTACCGACGCCGCCCGTAAAAACGGTGACGCCACCTGCACCCAAGCCGGTTCCGGTTCCTCCGGCTCCGCCAGTACCGCCCAAGCCGGTCGTGACGCCGCCACCGCCCGCCCCGTCCCCGTTATCGGCAGCGCAGACCGCCTCTTTGATGGGGAGGTACGTGGGATTGTTACGGCCGGTGATTCAGCAGAATCTGCATGTTCCCGCAGAGCTGAGGGCGATGGGCTTGAAAGGGAAGGCAACGGTCCAGTTTGAAGTGTCGCCTTCAGGGAAAGTGCTTTGGGCCAAGATCATTGATCCCAGTCCGTTGTCGGCGGTCAATCGTGCTGCGCTGGCAGCGGTGGAGAGCGGAAGTTTCCCCCCATTTCTGAAGAAAATGCCCAAGCAGAACACGATTTTTCAGATACCCGTCGAAGTGGGTGCGAGTTCTAATTAAGTCAGGTCCGTTGGAGACATATGATGAGCGATTCCCATTCCATCAGCGCAACCAGAGATAACGAACGCAACAGTAATGCCCCAAAGGTTGCGCTGATCTGGATGGCTGCCACTATGACAGCTTCCAGCCTTCCGGTGGGGGTATTGATCGCGCAAATGTTCCCATTGGCACCCTTTTTATGGGTGGTTCTGCTGGCTTCCCTGCTTTTTGTTGCAGTTGGGATTCTCAGTATTCCGGGTTTTGTGTATGGCATCCCGACCATGGCTATTTCGGCAAGGGTCTTTGGAAAGCCATTCAACAAATTCATTTCGTTCAGTAATTGGCTCTCCCAGATTGGCTGGCAGGCGGTGGTGCTGGTTTTGGTGGTTTATATTCTACGTAGTGTGTTGAATACCTATGCATTGGTTTCTCCTGAACAGAGTCTTTATGTCGCACTTATTATTGCGGTATGTGCCGATTTTGTGGTTCCAATTATTGGTTATAGCGCTATTGTTTCGGCACAAACGGTGGGCGCCTTTTTTCTGGCTTTATTCGCCATCGCTATATTAATTTGGTTACACGGGGGTGAGGCATTAACAACTGTTACGGCTTCAGGACATTTTAATACGCTACAAGCTTTAGGTGGTATTTCATTGGCATTGATGGGCGGTGCTTTTTCCTGGACGATGTTTGCTTCGGATTATTCGCGCTATATCCGTCGCGACAGCAGTCTCACCCAAATTGCGCTCTGGCCCAGCTTGGGTGGTTTTGTTGGTGGTGCCCTGATTTTGGCTCTGGCTATTACGCTTTATGTGCATGGTGGGATACAGGTAGGTCCATCAGGGATCACTATTGCGGCACGAGGATTAGGAAATACGTTGTTGTACTTGGGTTTCTGTCTGTTTGCAGTTATGGGTCTTCTCGCCTCCAATTTTTTGAACTCCTACAGTTCTGCATTCAGTCTGGCCGTAGTCGTAGGCAAAGATTTGGACCGCAAAAAATTTACCATCATGGATGCATTTTTGGCAACCCTGGTCGGAATTTATATGCTGTTTATAGCACCTTCATTTTGGGACTCTTTTCAAACTTTTCTGGATTTGTTGATTATAGTTGCGGCACCTTGGACCGGCATCATGATTGTCTATGTTTTAATGGACGTTGTTCCGGAGGCGCGCCACGGGACTGTGCGGCAGCAAAAATGTGGTACAAATATTGTTGTATTGGGTTTTGGTATCATAGTTACCATTCTATTTTCAAATAATCCTTTGTGGGAAGGCCCGGGCGCGCAATGGCTGCATGGGAATGATATCTCCCCACTTCTGGGTGCGGCTACAGGTGTATTGCTGTCTATGCTGTATCGATTTTTTTTAAGACCATATGAAAGAACTGCTAGGGACGTCAGGGATGTATGTGCTGTTGAAAGCAAAGCCCCTAACATTGCAGAATGAAGAGTTATAAAAATGATTATTAAAAAATTGTTCAGAGCTTCCATTCTCAATCCGAAAGGACCTGATTCATCCGACTTCTATGATGATGGTGCACTTTATGTAGAAAATGGTCTCATAAAATCTATTGGAAAGTTTGATGATATAGCACAAAAAAATAAAGATTTTCAACTGATAGAATTGGACGGCGTGGTAATACCCGGTTTTGTGGATGTGCATCTACATTGGGTGCAGCATCGAGTGAGGGGCCAATATTCAGGAGAATTATTGTCTTGGTTGAAATCTTATATATGGCCAGAAGAAGCGCGATACATCGACACAGACTTTGCTATAGCGGCGGCCGAACAGTTTTATACTGATCTGTTGCGTGCTGGTACTGTGATGGGAATGAGTTATTCCAGTCCGCATGCTTCAGCAACAGAGATCGCCTTGCGAAAAATGCGCGGGGATTGGATCATTGGAAATGTATTGATGGCCATTAATGCTCCCGCTTATTTGACTGATTACAGTTTGCATGATCCGGTTTTGTTAAAAGATTTTATGGCGCGTAAAGACCGTATTCATTATGCCGTGACACCTCGTTTTGCCCCGAATCTGAGTGCCGCTGCACTTGGTATGATGGGCCAAATTGCCGCAGCGAGTGATGCGTTTATTCAGACCCATCTTGCCGAGTCGAGGGCGGAATTGGCATGGGTAAAAGAATTGTTTCCGGATGCTGCGCATTATACGGAAGTGTATGATCGGGCGGGATTGCTGACTAGAAAAACCGTTCTTGGTCATTGTATCGAAATGTGTGATGCAGAATGGCAGTGTCTGGCTGCCCGTGGTTCATGGGTAGCCCACTGTCCAACCAGCAACGAAGCCCTTGGTAATCGCCGGATGCCACTGGAAAAGTTGCGCGAGTACGATATTCCTTTCGCACTGGCTACAGATATTGGTGGCGGTCCCAGTCATAGTATGTTGCATGTTATGCAAAGATTTTTATCTGTCCATCGGGCAGCAGGCATTCCGATTGATGTGCAGGAGGCACTCTATCGAGGGACATTGGCGGGTGCTGAGGCCATGGGACGCGATTCCGTTGCTGGGAACTTTATTCCAGGTAAACGCGCAGATTTCATTTTAATGCCCACCATGGACTCCCATGATTCATGGGAGGGTTGGTTCGAGTCCAGCCTGGCAGGCAGTGTTTCTGAGCTGGAAACGCGCCCACAAGGAACCTGGTTGTCGGGAGAAAAAGTTGCATAAATCCAAGTCATTTTTAAATAATGGAGCGATTAACCAGAATGAATTTTGATCTGAATTCAAAAAAAGTACTTGCTGATTTTGTTCGGGATCTGCCCAAGGTCGAATTGCATCTCCATATTGAGGGGACGCTTGAGCCAGAGATGCTGCTTTCCTTGGCTGAACGGCATCGTATCGCCATGCCCTATGCCAATATAGAAATGGCACGAGCCGCATATGAGTTCGAGGATCTCCAGAGTTTTCTTAATGTGTATTATCTGGGCACCTCAGTTTTACGTGATGAACGTGATTTTTATGAGTTGACGCAGGCTTATATGCAGCGCTGCAAGCAACAGAATATTATTCATACAGAAATATTTTTTGATCCGCAGACGCATATTTCTCACGGTGTCCCTCTGGATGTGGTCATGGGTGGTATACAGTCCGCACTTCGGGAAGCCGAGTTGGAGTGGGGTATCAGTAGTGCGCTGATTCTTTGCTTTGAAAGAGATCGTGATGCAGAGTCGGCGGTTGGTTTGCTCGAAGACGCGCTGCGGATTGGCGGTATTGCAGGTATTGGGCTGGATTCCGCGGAACTGGGTAATCCTCCCCGTAAGTTTCAGAAAGTATTCAAGTTGGCAAAATCTCTTGGGTTGCATCGCGTTGCACATGCTGGAGAAGAGGGCCCGCCCGATTACATATGGGAGGCCTTGGATACACTGGAGGTCGAACGTATTGACCATGGTGTGCGCTGTATGGAAGACCCGCAACTGGTGCAAAGGTTATTGGCGGAAAAAATCCCGTTGACAGTTTGTCCGTTTTCCAATGTGGAGCTCAAGGTGTTTCCGGATTTGCATTCTCATAATCTGGGTGATCTTTTGGCTGCGGGCCTGTCGGCCACTATTAATTCCGACGACCCGGCTTATTTTGGTGGTTATCTTAATGAAAATATTGTTGAGGCCATGGCTTGTCTCAGTCTCGGTGTGGAGGAGCTGATTGTTTTGCAAAAAAATGCAATAGAGGCCAGCTTTTGCAGTGAAAGCAGAAAACTCGAAATGAATCATTTGCTGGAAAAATATATCAAAAATTACACGCCTATTTCATGAGTTCAGACTTGGAGATGTAAAGTGATTAAGCATATTATTCGTATCAGTATCATATCAGTGGCTTGTACGGTGCCCTGGATTCCTACTAACGCATTAGCAGCAGTAACGAACCAGCCATCAGTTGTAATGAGCCCTAAAGTGATCGTATTGACAGCTTTTCCTCCGGAATGGCATGCCTGGACCACACAAAAGTCTTACCATTATAAATCTTTATCAATTCCTGGATTGTATCGCCCCCTAATTTGTGATCACCAAGGTGTTTGTGTCACAGAAACAGGCGAAGGAGAAATGAATGCAGCAATAACGGTGACAAGTTTGGTCAAGGACCCTGCGATCAATGTGAAAAAAACCATTTTCATTCGTAGTGGAATTGCTGGTGGTGTGGACAAGAAAGAATCTGCCCTGGGCAGTGTTTATATTAATAACTGGATTATTTCTTGGGCATTTGGGCATCATTATCTCAGCGATCAAAAAACGCTGGCATGGGCAGCACCTGGATGCGATGATTATTCAACGCCTGGTAAATGTGCGGATTATACCCAGAATACGCTGGAAAATCTGGCTTACAAGGTGAACCCCGCACTGTTGAATATGGCAGTCAAAGCTTCAGCCAATGTTGCATTGGCCAATACCAGCGGGGCTATAAAGCTTGATAAGACTTTTAAAGTATCTTCGCGTCCGAAAATAATGACTGGTGCGACGATCACTGGAGATGATTTCTGGATCGGAAAAGAAAATCAGAAAATCGCAGAGCAAATTGTGCACCTTTATACCCATGGTCAGGCCAAATATACCAACACGGCCATGGAAGATCTGGGCGATATTGCGGCACTGTCGCGATTCGGCCTGGCCGATCATTATCTGTCTATTCGGGGTATCTCGGATATTGATATTCCGCCGCCGGGAGAAACAGAAGAGCAAATATGGAAAACCGGGGATCTTTATGCCAGTAATTTGGCTGAAGAAAATGCAGTACGGGTAACCAAGGCTGTAATTAACCACTTGCTTCATGAGAATCATAAATAAGGTAAATAGAGTGAATAGAATAAGTGCCTGCTGTTTGTCGGTGCGGGAGTCATATTATGCGTAAATTATTGGAAGCGGCGAGTGAGATGGAAAAGAGAAATTCTCCAAAACGCGTGGATGGCTTATCCAAAATTACCGGTAAGGCCCTTTATGTGGATGATATCCCCTTAAACGGGGTTCTTCACGCCTCGACAGTACGCAGTTCATGTGCCGGAGGTGTTGTTGAAGAACTGGCTTTTGATCCGACCTTTGATTGGACACCTTTTGTCGTGGTGACAGCACAGGATATACCTGGCCTCAATGCCATTAAAATGCTGGAAAACGACCAGCCTGTGCTGGTGGATCGGGTGTTTCGTCACGCCGGAGAGCCGTTGGCCTTGTTGGCCCACGCTGATCCGCGCATGCTTGAAATGGCGTTACGCCACGTTCATGTCCGCGAGACCCCCTTGGCCCATCCTGTTTTTGATATTGATGAAGCATTGGGTGCAGAAAGCACCATCATTCCAGACAATGTTTATACGGACTATCTCCTCAATAAGGGCGATGTTGAACAGGCACAAAAAAATGCGCAGTGTATTGTTGAAGAGCGTTTGCTGACGCCATCCCAGGAACAACTCTACATTGAGCCACAGGGGATGATTGCTGTCCTTCAGGAAGATGGCGTGCTCAGAATAGAGGGTTCCATGCAGTGTCCCTACTATGTGCTGGATGCCTTGGAGCAGTGCACGGGCTTGGACAAGAACAGGTTGCAAGTCGTACAAAGCACGACCGGTGGCGCTTTTGGCGGTAAAGAAGATTATCCCTCCATGATTGCTTGCCACGCCGCCCTGCTCGCGCTCAAGGCCGGAGGGCTACCGGTAAAGCTGATTTACGAACGTGGTGAGGATCTGCGCGTAACCCCCAAACGCCATCCGTCCCGCAGTCTGGTCCGTCTTGGTGCGAATAGTGAGGGTGAGCTCCAGTTCATTGATATGGATTTTGCCATCGATGGCGGTGCCTACCGTACCCTGAGCCCCGTCGTACTTTCACGGGGGGTTATTCATGCCCCGGGACCGTATCGCTGCGCCAATATCCGCGTCAGAGGCCGAGCAGTGGCGACGAATCACCCACCCTTTGGGGCATTCCGGGGTTTTGGCGCACCACAAAGCATTTTTGCACTGGAAGTGGCAATGGATCGCCTGGCTGCCAAGCTCAATATGGATCCGGCTGAGTTACGGCGGAAAAATTTGCTGTGCCGTGGTGATGTCAGTCCGACCGGCGACCTGGTGGGAGAAGACTGTTTTGCGCAAGAAATTCTCGAAGCAGCGCTCAATGCAAGCCATTATGAAGAGAAACGGGATGCATTTCGGGTTTGGAATGCAGCACCACACGATACGCTCCGTGGCATTGGCTTGGCGACTTTTGCCCATGGCGCGGGCTTTACGGGTAATGGGGAATTGTACCTGGCCTCCCGAGTGTTTCTCCAGGCACATGCTGATGGTCAGGTAGAAATTCTTTGCTCAAACACCGAAATGGGACAGGGTGCAGCGACCACTCTGGTACAGATTGCTGCTGATGCACTGCAGTTACCCCTGGAGCAGGTGCACCTTGCGCAAACAGATACGGCCAGGGTGCCAAATTCTGGCCCTACTGTCGCCTCGCGGACCTGTATGGTCGTTGGTGATCTGATTGAAAAAGCAGCACAACGCTTATTACAAAAGTTAAGAGATGAGGGCGGTCTTACCAAGACCTTTACGCCGGCGGAGTTTAATGCAGCCTGTTTGCGCATGCAGGAGTCTGAAAAAGATTTGTTGGTCACCGCCAGTTATCAACCGCCTATGGATATGCTTTGGGATGAAAAGTCTTTCACAGGAAGGGCCTACGCCAGCCATGCCTGGGCAGCATATATTGCCGAGGTAGAAGTGGACAAATTGACTTTGGAAACCCGTGTGTTGAATTTTACAGCCGCACAGGAAATTGGACACGCCGTACATCCCCAGATTGTGCAGGGTCAGATTGAAGGGGGGGTTGTGCAAGGTATTGGCTATGCACTTTATGAAAATGTGCTCTGGAACCAATTCGGTGTGATGGCCAACGACCGCTTGACCAATTACATCATACCAACCACCGCAGATATCGGACCATTACAGGTTGTCCTGATGGAGAAGGGTTTGGGTGCTGGTCCCAAGGGAGCCAAGGGTGTCGGAGAGCTGCCTATGGATGGCCCTGCCCCGGCTATCGTGAATGCCATCCAACAGGCGTTGAAAATCGACGTTGATCAGATCCCGGCCATGCCAGAGCTTCTGCTGGACTTGAGTCGTGCGCAAAGAGGTTCCCAATGTCAGTAAAAATGCAGATCAATGGTCAGGAGGTTCAGGTGCATGTCCCTCCAGCAAGTCGCCTTCTGGATGTGCTAAGAGTTGAATTGGGCCTGAAAGGGGCCAAGGAAGGCTGTGGAGAAGGGGAGTGCGGGGCCTGTGCAGTATTGGTTAATGGCCGGGTGGTCAATAGTTGCCTGATTCCTCTGGGACAAATGGAGGGCGCAGAGATTGTCACCATTGAGGGAATACCAGGGGACAGCCCGTTGATCGAGTCTTTTCAGGACTGTGCCGCCGCCCAGTGCGGAATCTGCACCCCAGGCATGATCCTGGCCGCTACAGCCTTATTGGCCGAACATCCCCAGCCGACAATGGACGAAATACGTTGGGGGCTGAGCGGTAACTTATGCCGTTGCACAGGTTATGGACGCATTTATGAGGCGGTTACTCAAGCGTCAACGGGAGACACGCATGGCTGAATGGCTGCGTCCCCGGAATATGAGTGAGGCATTGCGGCTGCTTGCAGAACTGCCAGCGGAACAGTATCAAATTATTTCTGGTGGTACGGATGTCATGGTGACGCAGCAGTTGAGTGCCCCACGTGATATTGCTGTTTGGCTGGATTTGAGTGCCATCCCGGAACTGAAAACAGTAGAAGTGACGACAGAAGGTATTCGTATTGGCGCGGGAGTGACGCTGAGTGGGTTGCGACGGCACCCGGAAGTACAGAAACACTGGCCTATGTTAGCCGCTTCAGCAGCGGTAACGGGTGCAGCACCTATTCAGAATCGTGCGACTCTAGGTGGAAATTTATGTAACGCTTCGCCCGCAGCCGATAATGCTCCCGTGTTGCTGGCCTATGCCGCCCATCTTGAGATTGCCGGACCAAATGGCACACGGTTTTTGCCTTATGAACAATTTCATCTGGGTTATCGACAAACTGCCCTGACTGCCCATGAATTACTTCAGGCCATTCATATTCCATATCTACCAGATGGTTCACGGACATACTATCGCAAAGTGGGCACACGCGCTGCCCAGGCAATTGCCAAAGTAGGTATTGCAGCATGGATTCATTTTGCCGAAGACCAAAGAATTATTGCTGCGCGCTTTGGTCTGGCCAGTGTGGCGGCGACGCCCTGTGTATTGCCAAATGTGAGTGAATATTTAAGCGGTAAACCCATAAGTAATATTCATGAGTCCACGATACGTGAAAAAGTATCCAGCGATATCAAGCCTGTCGATGATATTCGTTCAACTGCCGAATACCGCCTGGAAGTGTCTTCCCGCCTGGTTTGGGAAGCTATTCATTGTGCTCAGTAACTGATAGAGAGGAAAATCGATCATGAGTGTTCAAATAGATGAAGGTGTAGTTATGGAAGTTCCTTTTGTAGATGCTACTCCTGAGAATTTTAAAGATTATGGCGTGATGATTACGGAAAGCGTCTATCGTCCAGGGCTGACTATTCCCTTCTATAAAGGGAGTGTCGAGGAAGGCCAGAATCTGGACTTTCAATATACCGGGAAAGCGGTGGTACGCACTGCACGCATTTCACATCGCAGTCCGGAAATTACCTGGCTGGAGCGCCATCTGAACATGACGCAGATTTTTGTTGGATTGGGTACTGCACCCTTTGCCATGGTACTGGGGAAGCCCAATCAGGAATCCGGGCAAAATATTCCCCGGCTTGAAGATGTCTGTGCTTTTCGGATACCGGCTGGTCATGGAGCCATGATTCATGCTGGTACTTGGCACGACTTTCCCATGGCTATTGTGGATCCAGTAACCGTGCTGACCATGAATTCTGATGAGGTGGTGGACGCGCTGGCTAATGCGAAAACTGCAGATGAAATGGATGCGGGAGATGTGTACAAAATTGATATTTTTCGCCGCACTGGTCGAATTTTGAAAGTACCATTCTAACGTTGAGGCAAGAAGCAATGCGCACTGACTTGTCTCGATTTTTCACCAGCGGACCGGCGGATGTATCCGGATTGGCGGAGGCTATAGCCCGTGGGGAAATAATCCCCAAGGATATTGTTGCCATCATTGGTAAAACCGAGGGAAATGGCGGGATAAATGATTTTACCCGTAATCTGGCAATCATGGCGCTGAGTCATCTGTTGGCGCCATTTCTGGAGTGTTCTCCAGAGGCTGTCGAAGAAAGGATCGTGTTATCCTTTTCAGGTGGTACTGAAGGCGTAACTGCCCCGCATATCTTGGTATTTACAGTATCAGGCACGGCTTCGGCGAAAAAATATCCCACCAAGCGATTGGCATTGACAACGGGATTTACCAGACCTTTTAGGGCAGATGAAGTGGGCCGCATGCCCATGATTCTGGAAACTGCCCGGACTGTGAAGAGCCTTATGCAGAAGTTGCAGGTTGCTGCAGAAGACGTACATCTGGTTCAGATCAAAGGAGCAATTCCTCCAGTTTCCGTGCCGCACCCGAATCTACGCTGTGACATGGCCTGGTCGCGGGGTGCTTCCGCTCTGGGCGTGGCTCTGGCGCTCGGAGAAGTCAGTGAATCGCAATTGAGTGATGCAGTGATCAATAGCGATTGGTCCCTTTTTTCCACGCGTGCCAGTGTTTCTGCGAAGCCGCTACTGTCCCGCTCCGAGATTGTGCTTTTTGCAAACTCGGATTACTGGGAAGGGAATCTGCGTATCGCCCATGGGGTAATGCAAGATATTATTGATATTCCGGGAATCTATTCAGTGCTGGAACAGTTGGATTTAAAACCTCAACATGGTCAGCTTACTGCGCATGATTCCGAGAAAATTCTGGGCGTCTTTGCCAAATCGGATGCGCATCCCGGCAATCAAATTCGGCAACGCCGTCATACCATGTGGACTGATGCGGATATTTCGGATATGCGCTATTCCCGCTGTGTTGTTGCCGCCCAGTTGGCCGGTGTATTGGGAGACACTGGAGTGTATGTTTCCACCCGTGCTGAGCATCAGGGACCCCAGGGTGGTGGCCCGCTCGCCATCATTGGAGTGGCCCCATGAGCGCCCTGTCTGCCCTCGCCCAAAAGCCGTCGCGGGTTACTTGCGAAGCCTTGGTTGTTGACGTGAAGGGTTCGGCACCTACGGCAATAGGCGGAAGTCTCGCTTTGCGCGGCGATGATGCTTTGTTGGGTACCGTGGGTGGTGGACAGATGGAATATACTGTTTTGAAGCACCTTCGTGGTAACGACAATTGGCCCGCCCGTCTGGAATTTGTTCTGGGTACCAAAGATGATCAATGTTGTGGGGGGCGAGTTGCCATTGCTTTGATTGATGTTCCACCCTTTTTTTCAGATCTCTATGATCCCGGGGCTGCTCGCGTTTATCAGGTGGATGAGCGGGGTTTTTTGCATTTGATAGCCGGGATAACCCAACATGGACAGCGCCTGGGTGATTCCGGTGCCTGGAATTTGCTGGAGAAAATTTACCGCCCGGGATTCTCGGGTGATGGCGCTTATTTTTTCCTTCCTTCTGTCCAGCAACAGTCCGTATGGATTTTTGGCGCCGGACATGTGGGACGGGCTTTCGCCAAACTTGCGGTTGGACTGGATTTCCGGATTACTGTTTTTGATGATCGGTTGGATTGGGCGGTTCCTGAAGCTTTCCCGGAAGAAATAACCCTGAAAAAAAACTGCACCCCGGAGAGTTTTCGGGAACTGCCACATTCAGATATTGTTTTGATCATGACTTATAGTCATGCTCAGGATTATGCCTTGCTTGAACATTTTCTGAATCAACCACTGACATATCTGGGCGTCATAGCCAGCAAGTCCAAGTGCGCCCGGTTTCAGCACCAACTCATTCGTTCGGGATATCAGATTCCGGATTGCTTGCACATGCCCATGGGCCTGCCGGGAATGGGTAAAAAACCTTCGGAAATTGCCGTCAGCATTCTGGCGGAACTACTACAGCTACGCCAAAAAGGAGCCATTCCATGCCAATTATAAAGCCCATGAGCGATGCCATGGCCGAGCAGTATATGCAGATTGTTTTTGAAACCATGGATCTGACCGTTGATGCAGCGTGGCTTCCGGAGATTCGCAACTATTTCATGATCAGTGCGCGACTGGCGGGCATTCTGGAGACTTATCCGCTCGTTATCACTGAGGATTTGGCACCGGTGTTCCGGCCATGAGCAGTTCATTTCAGGTGTTTACGGAAGCTGGAGAAATTGCCCGCAAAGTCCGCCTTGGTGAATGGCGAGCTGTTGACGTTGTTGATGAATCCTTACGGCATATACATGCCCAAAACACGCAACTTAACGCCTTTACCCAGATTACAGAAGCCAGGGCACGTCATGAGGCTGAACAAATAGACCGGAAGATTGCCCGAGGTGAAGACCCTGGTGCCTTGGCTGGTGTCCCTTTTGCGGTTAAAAATCTGTTTGATGTAGAAGGTGAAGTCACCTTGGCGGGTTCCAAAATCAACCGCCGGGATGATCCGGCAAGCCAGGATGCCACCCTGGTTCAACGTATGAATAGTGCAGGTGCAGTGCTGCTCGGGGCACTCAACATGGGTGAATACGCCTATGATTTTACGGGTGAAAATATCCATTATGGGCCTTCCAGAAATCCCCATGATGGTTCCCGGATGACCGGTGGCTCCAGTGGCGGAAGTGGTGCAGCCGTAGCCGGAGGAATGGTCCCTATCGCTTTGGGTTCAGACACCAATGGTTCAATCCGGGTACCTTCGTCGTTGTGCGGAATTTTTGGTCTCAAACCCACTTATGGTCGCCTGTCTCGTGCGGGGACTTTTCCATTCTGCCCCAGTCTGGATCATGTCGGCCCCATGGCACGGAGCGTGACCGATCTGGCCAGGGTTTATGAGGTGTTGCAGGGCTATGATGATAAAGATCCCGCATCTGTGCAAAGAGATCAGGAGCCGGTGATCAGCGGGTTGGACGAAGGTGTTGCCCAACTGAAAATCGCCATTGCGGGAGGATATTTCCGAAAACAGGCCAGCACAGAGGCAGAGCAGGCCATCCAGAAGGTGGCCGATTGTCTGGGTGTGAATGAAGAGGTGGAAATTGTCGGGGCAGCTCAGGCACGTGCAGCAGCTTACCTGATCACCAATGCCGAGAGCAGTAATTTACACCTGGAACGCTTGCGCCGTTATGCGGGCGATTATGATCCAGACGTCCGTGATCGTATGCTCGCAGGCACCTTGTTGCCCGCTTCCTGGGTGATTCAGGCCCAGCGTTTTCGCAGCTGCTACCGTGCGGAGCTGCAACAGATTTTTGCGAAACATGATTTGCTGATTGCCCCTGCCACGCCGATGACAGCGCCGCAAATCGGGCAGAGAAGTATGGAACTGGATGGCGAAACCATGCTTGTGCGTCCCCATTTGGGTCTGTATACCCAGCCCTTTTCCTTTGTTGGTCTGCCGGTGGTGGTTGTGCCGGTTGCCTCGGTCGGCACCATGCCTATTGGCGTTCAGATTGTTGCTGCGCCCTGGCAAGAAGCGAAGGCCCTGAGAGTGGCCAGATATCTTGAGTTGTCCGGTTTCACCAGTCCTCTTCCACAAAACTAAAAGGAAATTCCCATGAGTTATGCCGAGATCAATGCGCCGGAAGTGTTGAAAGAAGTGCAGGAAGTATTTCTCCGCTATGAAAAAGCTTTGGTAGAGAACGACGTGGCTGTATTGGATGAGTTGTTTTGGAACAGTGAACATACCCTGCGTTATGGCGTGGCGGAAAATTTATATGGTTACGCAGCCATTGCTGATTTTCGGGCCTCTCGTCCAGGTTCAAAATTAAATAGAGAATTGGTGAATACCACCATAACTACTTATGGAAAAGATTTTGCCACCGCAAACACCGAATTTCGTCGTGATCAGGTACATGGCCGGCAAAGTCAGACCTGGTTGCGGACCCCGGAAGGATGGCGGGTGGTGGCTGCCCACGTCAGTCTGATGCCCAAAAAAGGCTAGAAACATTTGGCAGCGGCTGTCATTTTGGCCGGTGGGCGTTCCCGGCGTTCAGGTCCTTTACACAAGGCTTGTCGGAAAATCCCGGGTGATCCCCGTAGCTGGGTGGACCGTCAGGTAGACCGGCTGAGAGACGCAGGTTTTGCGCCGGTTACGGTGGTTACCGGCTATCGCCCGCGACGCATGCATCATTGTCTCCATCGTCGGGTAAGCTATCGTCACCATTTCAAGGCCAGTTGCGGACCATTCAGTACATTGCAACGGGCTTTGCAGGGTTTGCGCGGACCTCTTTTGTTGGTGCAAACCGATACGGTTCTGCCTTCGTTGTTTGATTTGCATCGTTTACGGCGTGTTATGCAGAATAAGTTGGTTGCTGCGGCCAGTTTGGTGAATATTCACGGGCGAGGGGGACATCCTTTGATACTGTCTGCAAGTTGGGCCCGGCAGCTTTCGGGTTTGTCCTGGCGGAGTACGGATGCACGTCTGGATGAGCAACTCAGGCTCCTGCCTTCAGGTCGCTATATCCGCCTGCAGGGAGGGAGGTATCATTCATTTTCTGGTCTGAATACGCAAAGGGAATGGCACTCTGCCCATATCCGGGCCAGGAGGTTGCCATGACCCGCACTGTATCCCCGCTTTTTGCGCAAGCCTCTGCCGGTATAGTCAGCGCTCCGCATTTCCTCGCCGCCGAAGCAGGTGCCAATATCCTGCGTTGCGGCGGTAACGCCATCGAAGCCGCCATAGCCGTGGGCTCCACGCTGGCCGTGGTCTATCCCCATATGAATGGGTTAGGCGGGGATGCATTCTGGCTGATTTCTGACGGTAATGCAGAAACCGTGAGGGGGTTGGCTGCGGCCGGTCCGGCTGGCCAGCATTATTCAACAGCGACTTTTCTGGACGCGCATCTGCACGAAATCCCGTTTCGGGGTGGCCGGTCTGCACTGACGGTTCCTGGTGCCGTGGCCGGGTGGGGAGCTGCCTATGCATTTTCGCGAGATACCTGGCATGGGACATTGTCCTGGGGGGATTTGCTGGAAGCTGCTTATCTGCATGCAGCACGCGGATTCCCGATCAGTCCGAATCAAAGTGCAACTTTGGCGCGTTTTGCACCGGAGTTGCGAGAGCAACCAGGCTTTGGACAGCAATATTTGCCCAGAGGCGAGGTCCCCATAGCCGGTACCCTGTGGACACAGCATGCACTGAGTGAAACCCTGAAAACCCTGGCAAAAGAAGGGGCCGACAGTTTTTATCAGGGAGAATTGGCGGAAACCATGATCAGGGGGTTGCGCGCCGCTGGAAGTCTTTTGACCGAAGCAGATATGTCTGCCTTCAGGACAGATTGGGTAGAACCATTACATGTTGCTTTTGGCGAAGGTGAAGCCATTAATTTTCCAGCACCGACTCAGGGGGTGGCTTCCTTAATGATTTTGTCAATTCTTGACCGTTTAAAAGCGCACCTGGGAGATCATCTGTCTGCAGATTTTATCCATTATAACGTGGAAATCACCAAGCAAGTATTTCGGTGGCGGGATCAAGTGGTGGCTGACCCTTATTTTCATCATTTTGATTTGCGGAAGTTATTGCAGGAAGATTTTTTGTCGGAAATCGCTGCCCTTATTCAGCCAGGTCGTGTCCTGCCAACACCGGATATCGGCATTGGCGATGGGGATACGGTATGGTTTGGGGTTGCCGATGCTGCAGGTCGTACGGTCAGTGTGATCCAAAGTCTTTACCATGAATTTGGTTGTGGCGTAATGGCGGGCGACACGGGGGTGATCTGGAATAACCGAGGCTGTGCTTTTTCGTTAAAAAAGGAACAAATTAATTGCCTTGAACCAGGTAAGCGTCCTTTTCATACCCTCAACCCGGCCATGTATGCAGAACATGGCCGAGTGCAGTTGGCCTATGGCAGCATGGGGGGGGACGGGCAGCCCCAAACACAGGCCGCCATCCTCATGCGTGCCAAATACTTTGGCTTATCGCTGGAAGAGGCGGTTGCCAGTCCGCGTTGGCTTTACGGCCGGACCTGGGGTGAGCCCAGCGCGGGGCTGCGGCTGGAACATCGATACCCCAAACAGGTATATGCCGATTTACAGCGTCAGGGGCATTCGCTTTCCTGGGTGCCTGATTATAGTGATGTCATGGGACACGCCGGGATAGTCAAATCAAGCACGGGATCAGGATATCCATTTGCTGCGGCAGCGGATCCGCGCAGTGATGGTGCTGTGGTGGGGGTTGATGCTACATAGCAAATCAAGAGTGAACCCACTAAACCCTCAAGTTTCATGAGTCATATCATTCAGTTCTTCGGCAATACAGTTCGAAAAACGTGCGGCAGCAACGGAAATTCCTCGACTTTTTAATTGTGCGCAAATCAAAGGCACAGGTCGAATATCCAGTGCTGAAATGGTTTTATAAACGATATGCTCATGAATGCGTTCCTTCGGCATGCCGGTGGAAATGACGAAGCCGATATTCTCCGAATGATGGAGCATTCCTCGCATAATCTCGTATGAATTGGTTTCTGCCGCAATCTGGATTTCTGAAGCGGCATTGTGTAAAGCAGGTTCCAGCATTTCCCGAGTCGTGAGCCCTGGGGCTGGAATAACCAAAGGGTATTGCACGCAATCGCTAAATCGTAAGGTGGTTTTTTGCGCCAGTGGGTGACGATTGTTCATAGCGGCGACCAAAGGTTGTTCAGAGATGGCAAGATCAATGACATCGGGATGGCGCGGAGGAGCGACGATGACTGCGAGATCCACCTCAAAGGCCAGCAAGGCGCGAATGGCATCAGCATGCTTGGCGACATTTACCGCGAAAGAGACGCCTGGATATTGCGCTCGAAATGTATTGATGATTCGGGGAATAAAGTTGTTGGCCAGGGCCGGGCTAACGGCCAATGAGACTTGTCCACGGCGTACTCCGTTCAAACTATCAATTTCCGAGTGGAGGCGTTGCATGTCTGACAAATGTCTGCGCACGTAGACCAGGAATACCTCGCCCGCAGCAGTAAGACGCATCCCCCGTGGGTGACGTTCGAAGATGCTGGAACCCAATTCGTCTTCCAGATCTTGAACCCGCCGATCCAGAGCTGATGCAGTGATATGTAATTTATCCGCTGCACGTCTGACTGAACCTTCGCGAACAATGGCGTCCACATATTTAAATAATCTTAGATGCTTCATGTTGGGCCTCGTGTTGAGTTTTTCTGCGCAGAGAAACAAGAAAATAACACTATATATGGACACACAATTCCATCACAATCAAGAGGAAATTGGTTAGGGTGTGCAGACACGGATAAAGCGCCCTATTTTAGTGCGGTAAATGACGGGTTGCACTGATATGAAGCATATTGATTTCCCTGAACAAGGGAACATTCAGCGATATTCAGCTTTATCGGTTGTGGCATATAAGCTGCTTAATGAAATTGTCAAATAAACAACAGGAGTACAAAAATGTCTAAAGCTAAAAAACAACTGCTTCGGCAGAGTATTCTGGTAGCAGTTGGCTTGCTGGGAAGCAGTTTATTGCCTGCCCATGCTGCCACCAGTGCCACCCCGACAAAAAAAGTCTATAAAATAAAACAGGTATCAAAAGATTTGCTTCGTATGGTAGATAAGGCGGCACTGACCAAAGTAAAGCCAGTCTACGGTGCTGAAACGGCGTTAATACCCAAGAAGTTTCTTCATGGTCAGGAGTCTACCCAAAATGCCTCAACCATCCTGAGCTTTGTGCCTGGCATCAATGCTACCAGTACGAACCCAATTGGAGTTAAAACCCATATATCAGTACGGGGTTTCTCACAGACACAAGTGGGGTATACCTTTGATAATTTGCCCATTGCCGACTTGTTCAATGGTGGCTTATCTGGTGGCAATAATAATTATGCAGATTTGACTAACCTGATCCCCGTAACCCTGGGGGAAACTTCAGGTATTCAGGTAACCTATGGTACTCCGCCTCCTGATGTGAATGCAGTGGGTGCAATAGGCGGGAACATCAACTATCTGCCTAAGGTGCCTTCATCCAAACAATACGAATCGGTTTTTGCCGGCTATGGATCATTCAATACCCGCAGCTATGGTGCAGAAATCAATACGGGAGCCGCAGCTGGATATGGCAATCTTTTGTTGCGTTTTTCATCGCGTCAGACTGCCGGTTATCTGGAACACAGTCCGGATCGTGAGTATTCATATTATGCCGCATATGATTTGCCGCAAATATCCCCCACTTCCAAATGGTCACTGGTTTTTCTCTTGAATAAAAATCAAGGGGCAACAGCTGCGCGTATGCCTAAGGCCTTGCTGGATCAGTATGGTCCTTATTACCAATGGCCGACGTCGTTTACTTATGCAAATAGCAAAGCCGAACATATGATGGCCATCCTTCAGAACAAAACGCTTATCTCTTCGCATGCCGTGTTTGGTTTTAAGGGTTTTTATGCCTATACTAATTCCCATCGCCTGGAATATGTGAATCCTGAAGCTAATTCCAAGTATAATAGTTTTGTCACATTTTATTTAAATCCCGCTCAAACAGTTTGCCAGTATTCAGGCAATGATTTTATGGGAAATGACTCTGCGGCTTGTCAGGCACAGACCATTAATGGCGATAACTATCATAGTTATACTTATACGACTAACACCTTTGGCTTGAATCCTTCCGTAGAATGGTTGAACCATTATGTAAATCTGAAAGCTGGTGGGTTGGCTGTTGTTTCTACATATGATTCTCGTGACTATGTATATGGGACGCCGAATGTTCCCGAGGTGCCAGGTTATAATAATCTTTGGGATGAGCATGGCTGGAGAATCTACGGAAAGATTTATGCTCAGGCAAAAATAAAGCCAACCAGTAATCTTGCTATAACTCCGGGTGTAAAATATGAAACCATGTCTACCCGTATTAATGATGTACCTGGGTATTATTACTCAGTAGGTGCTACTAGTGGTAGAACTTACAGTGAGGTAAGTCCTTATGTTGGAATTCAATATAAGCCAACAAAGGCGGTTACGCTGTATGCCAACTATTCCAAGGGATATAAATACCCCAATATTACTGCTTTTTATGCGGCGGATAGTAATGCTACCACGACATCACCTGCGACTCCGGTGACCATCAAGCCAGAGGATGTGAACACCTACCAGTTTGGTGCGGCCTATAACAAGGGGCCCGTGGATGCCAGTGTTTCTTTCTATCGTTCGGATTTCGGTCATACCTTCAGCTCGTATTATGATACGACTAATGGATTGACTTATGAGTATAATATTGGATCATCCCAGTACCAGGGAATAAACGTTGCCACGGCTTACGCCCTGGATGCAAATCTTTCTCTGTATGGCAACTATTCAATTCAGGAGGCTGAATATACTTCCAACTCTTCCAGTAAGTATGGCGTGTCAACCAGCATCGGAGAACCCCGCCCCAATACCCCAACCTACCTTGCCGGTTTGGGAATTCTTGGACACTACATGGGTACGAGGGCGAGACTCTATGGTAATTTGGTGGGGCCACAATATATTGAAGCAAGTACGGGGGCTCCTACACATTTAAGTATGCCCGCTTATGCCACAATGAATTTTAATATCGCCCATACGTTTATGATTCATCAATATGGCATTAAAAATGTGACCTTGAGTTTAAGCGGGGTGAATCTCCTGAATTCGGAAGCGTCGGTTCTGGAAAAACAGTTTTCATATATCAATGGGTTCACGGGAAACTACCTGGAAGCTGAACCGATGATGCCACGATCATTTTTCGGTACTGTGAAAATGGTGTTCTAGGAGGGAAGCTGGGGAAGGTCAAAGATGTCCTTCCCCAAATCTTTTCAAAAACTGGGTGGAGAGTTGGCACTGACAATCTCACAGGTCTCAGTCCCGTTATTGACGAAACGATGCGGTAGTTGGCTGTTGAAATAGTACCCATCGCCGGCTGACAGATTTTGGATTTTATCTCCTATGGTCAGTTGGATGCTGCCACGCACCACGACCCCGCCTTCTTCTCCGCTATGTCGGAGCATGGCTTCTCCGGTGTCGGCGCCAGGCTCGTAATATTCATGTAGTATCTGAATAACACGACCCTTGGAGCTGCGGCCTAGAAGTTTCATGGTAATTTTTGGATCCATGGCGATATCCGGAAGCTCATCATTGCGGAAAAACACTTCGTCAGAAGTGACCAAATCCAGGGTGAAAAACTCTGCTATCGACATGGGGAGGCCATCAAGAATTTTTTTGATGGAGCTGATAGAGGGACTGACTCGGTTTTGTTCGATCAAAGAAATGGCACCGTTGGTCACCCCGGCCCTGCGGGCAAGTTCACGTTGGGTGAGACCATATATTTTTCTGACCAGCAGCAGTCGCTGCCCGACATCATCATGACTACTCATGAACGTAATCCTCAAAATTAATTGAAAAAATATAAAGAAGCCGCGAAACAAGAGAAAAAATCAAATTTTTTATCAATGCAAAGTGTTTATGAGAGGCTCAGTATAGTTTCCCGGATGATTTTTACAGTCATGTTTATTTCTTCCCTACTGATGATCAATGGCGGTGACAGTGCGATGGTATCTCCGGTAGTGCGAATAAGCAGACCTGAGTCAAACGCCTTTTGTAGTGCCGCCATTCCTCGTGCCCCGATGTGTTCAGGCTGGCTTTGCAGTTCTATAGCGCCCATCATTCCAACATTGCGGATATCCGTGACGAGTGGGAGCTCTTTTAAGCTGTGTAATGCGTCTTCAAAATGGGGTGCCAGTTCACTCCCGCGAGTGAGAAGGCCTTCTCTCTCATGAAGGTCCAGTGTAGCCAAGGCCGCTGCACAGGCTAATGGGTGTCCTGAGTAGGTGTAACCATGGAAAAATTCTATCCCTTCTTCGGCATTATGCATAAAGCTCTGATAAATGGAGTCACTGACAAATACGGCCCCCATGGGTACGGCAGCATTGGTCAAGCCTTTGGCGGTTGTCAAAATGTCGGGAGTCACGTCAAAAAAGTTGGCTGCAAAGGGGGTCCCGAGGCGCCCAAATCCAGTGATAACCTCATCAAATATCAATAATAAACCATTCTGGTCGCAAGCTTTGCGGAGCTGTTGAAGATAATTTTTAGGTGGGACAATGACTCCTGCAGACCCGGCAACTGGTTCTACGATGACTGCGGCAATGCGCTCTGCGCCATGCTTCTGGATAATTTGATTCAGTGCCTCGGTGGGATCCTCTCCCCAAGCGGGTATCCCCCGGGTGAAGCGATGGTGTTCTTGATCCAGAGTATGCGGAAGCAGCTCATTTTGCAGTAATGGCCCAAAAGCTGCCTTATTACGCGGAAGTCCACCTACACTCAGGCCACCAAAACCCACACCATGATAGGCCTTTTCGCGTCCGACGAATAAGCTGCGTTGTGGTTCTCCCCGACCATAATGATAGGCTCGGGCAATTTTCAGGGCCGTATCTGCGGACTCAGAGCCAGAGTTGGTAAAAAAAACATGGTTCAATGAGGCGGGCATTTTTTGAATCAATCGTTGTGCCAGTTGAAAAACCAAGGGATGCCCCATTTGAAAGGTGGGGGCGAAATCCATTTCGCCTGCCTGTCTACTAATGGCTTCCACGATTTCCGTGCGGCAATGCCCGGCATTTACACACCATAAGCCAGCCGTCGCATCCAGGATAGGACGGCCATCGGGTGTTTTGTAGTACATGCCTTTGGCGTGACTCAAAAGACGCGGTTTGTTGAGAAAGTCACGATTTGCAGTAAAGGGTAACCAACAAGAAGGGTCTGTAATGGGCGCGGCGCGGTGATTCATGATGCCTTTTCCTTCGTGTAACAATCAGGGGTAATGTTCATAATTCTAAGCAAAAGGCATGCCGACATGAAATATCCTCAAAATATCCAGGTGCAGTAAATCATTCGGTGAGCAAAAAAAAGCGTCTGATAGTGCGGTATGCACTGAAATGGGGAGCGTGCGCGATCTGGTGCACGGTTTCGGTGCGCAAAGTCTATCGGATGACTATTAAAATATTCACCATAGTGATACGCCAAACGGAGTTTAATAATGTTGTAGTCTATGCGTCATAATTATATAGCCATATAAAATAGATATTTATAAATATGTTACAAAAAAATAATGAGGATTCTCATAATCTGGCACGCGCCTTGCTTGTTAATTTTTATAATCTATATTTGCCTGACGCACAAGGATATGTATGAGCCAAATCGTTCGCTGTGCCCTCATTCAGACCGCCCAAACCGCTGACGCAGAAAAGCTTTCTCCTGAGTCTATCAAGGAGGAAATGATTACCCGCCATCTGCAGCACATTGAAGCTGCTGCGGCCCAAGGCGCACAGGTGTTATGTATGCAGGAACTGTTCTATGGACCCTACTTTTGTCCAAGCCAGGATATTCGCTGGTATGCCCTCACTGAAGCAGTACCGGATGGCCCAACCATTCATTTGATGCAGGAATATGCCAAGAAATATCAGATGGTGTTGGTGGTTCCGGTGTATGAGCGGGAAATGGCAGGTGTTTATTATAATACGGCAGCAGTGATTGACGCCGATGGTCGTTATCTTGGCAAATATCGGAAAACCCACATTCCTCAGGTACAGGGTTTTTGGGAAAAGTTTTTCTTTCGCCCGGGAAATCTTGGCTACCCGGTATTTCAAACCGCCTATGGAAAAATTGGTGTCTACATCTGTTACGACAGGCATTTCCCGGAAGGCGCCAGAGCTTTGGGGTTGAATGGTGCGGAAATTGTCTTCAATCCCTCTGCTACTGTTGCAGGGCTTTCCGAGTATCTCTGGACGCTCGAACAACCCGCTCACGCCGCTGCCAATGGCTATTTTGTGGGGGCTATTAATCGCATAGGCACTGAAGCACCCTGGAATATTGGTGAATTTTACGGGCAAAGTTATTTTGCCAATCCACGTGGACAAATTATTGCCAAGGCGAGCCGGGATCAGGAGGAGGTTTTGGTGAGTGATCTTGATCTCGAACAAATCGCCGAAGTGCGAGATCTCTGGCAGTTCTATCGGGATCGTCGCCCGGAAATGTATGGTGATCTTTGTCGTCCCTGAGGCCAGCCATGATAACTGAAGTTGTTTTAGATTCGGATTTGCTGGAGACGAAATTCCGGCCTTTGGAGAAAAGTTTATCCGCCGATGCGGTGCTCGTTGAGTCCGAACGCTGTTATTACTGTTATGAAGCACCCTGTGTTGCCGCCTGTCCTACCGATATTGATATTCCTGGATTTATTCGGGCGTTGGCGGTAGGACAGCCGTCCCGCGCTGCCGAACGCATTTTACAGGCCAATCCTCTGGGGGCTTCCTGCTCCAGGGTTTGTCCGGTGGAAACCTTGTGTGAACAAGCTTGTGTGCGTCAACATGAAAATGGCGGTCCTGTTCCGATCGGCCAACTGCAAAAATTTGCGATGCAGAAGTTCTCTACCGGTAATGACCTCTCTTCAAATTCCAGGACATCAGGCACAGGGACTAAAGTGGCGGTAGTGGGTGCCGGACCAGCCGGGATGACGGCTGCTACGCTTCTGGCTCAAGCCGGTTTCACAATAGATGTCTTCGAATCGCAGGCGGTGCCGGGCGGATTAAATGAAAGCGGTATTGCTGCCTATAAAATGCTGGATGACGCCGCGCAGTGGGAAGCCAGCAGGGTGTTATCACATCCCGGCATTCACTTGCATACCGGGATGGCCTTGGGCAAAGAGCTGTTTTTGTCGCAGTTGTGTGGCGATTACGCGGGTGTTTTGCTGGCTTTGGGGCTTCAAGGACAGCAAAAAATGCAGATACCCGGAGAAGAGCTCCAGGGTGTTTTCAGCGCAGTGCCTTACATTGCCCGTATGCGTCGGCAAGAGCCTGTGCCGGTCGGCCAGCGTGTCGTGGTGATTGGCGGAGGGATGACCGCCATAGACATCGCCGTGCAGGTACGCCTGCTCGGTGCAGAAGAAGTGCATATTTGTTATCGGCGCGGTCCCGAAGCCATGGGTGCCAGCCTGCATGAACAAATGTTGGCCAAGGAGCAAGGTGTTTTCATTCACCATTACCTGCGGCCGGTATCCATTGCTGGCAGAAACGGAACTTGTGAAAGTATTTGTCTGCAGCCCACCCAAGTTGTGAATAATCAACTGCAGGATGTGGGCGATGCGCTCACTTGGTCTGTTGATCAGGTTTTTGTGGCTATCGGCCAGCAGTTGCAGGCCGCAGCTTGGGCTTCGGATACCCCGAAATTGTCGGTGAATATTCGGGGCAAAATTCAGGTGGATAGTGAGGCGAGAACCAGTCTGGAAGGGGTGTGGGCTGCTGGTGACTGCGCGAGCATGAGTGAGGATCTCACGGTACATGCAGTGGCCGATGCAAAAGTAGCGGTTGCCTCCATGATAGCCACGTTTGCCAAAGCCGCAAGGAAAATTGCATGAAGCCTGATCTGACCAGCGAATTTTTAGGTATTCATTCCCCCAATCCGTTTTGGTTGGCTTCTGCGCCGCCGACCGACCGTGCAATTAATGTCGATCGTGCATTTCAAGCCGGATGGGGCGGGGTTGTCTGGAAAACTTTAGGAATTGATCCGCCGGTGGTCAATGTCAATGGACCGCGTTATGGGTTTTGGCGGGGCGATAATCAGCGGGTGCAGGGCTTCAGTAATATTGAACTGATCAGTGATCGTTCTATCGCCATTAACCTAAAAGAAATCACCGAAATAAAAAAACGTTGGCCGAACCGGGCGATGGTTGTATCGGTCATGTTTCCTCTGGAGGACGCGATTTGGGCAGAATGGCTGCCGCAGATTGAGGCAACTGGTGCCGACGGAATCGAATTGAATCTGGGCTGTCCGCATGGCATGTCGGAGCGAGGAATGGGTTCGGCCATGGGACAGGCTCCGGAGCTGGTTGAGGCGGTTACCCGTTTGGCCAAGCAACACACCCGCTTACCCGTAATGGTCAAACTCACACCAAATGTTACCGATATTACCTGGAGTGCAGCAGCTGCCTATGCAGGCGGTGCAGATGCCGTTTCTCTGATCAATACCATCAATTCGATTGTCGGCGTGGACCTTGATCAGATGGCCCCGTTACCGACCGTAGATGGTCTTGGAACACACGGGGGTTACTGTGGGCCGGCAGTGAAGCCCATTGCTCTGAACATGGTGGCGGAAATAGCCCGGAACCCGCAGTTGGGCCACCTGCCTATTTCCGGCATAGGCGGTATCACCCACTGGAGAGATGCGGCCGAATTCATGGCCCTGGGTGCGACGAATGTTCAGGTGTGTACAGCCGCCATGCTTTACGGCTTTCGTATCATTGATGAGCTTACGGAAGGCTTGCAGACCTGGATGCAGGAAAAGAATTACAGCCGGTTGGGGGATTTCACTGGGCAGGCAATAAGGCATGTCGTCGATTGGAACATGCTGAATCTCAATTATGTCAGCAAGGCAAATATTGATGAGGGTCGTTGTATTGGTTGCGGACGTTGCCACATTGCCTGTGAAGATACGTCTCATCAGGCGATCGGCCGTGTTGCAGATTCTGGTCGTTATCGGGTGCGGGCCGAGGACTGTGTGGGTTGTAATTTGTGCCTGGCGGTGTGTCCGGTAGCTGACTGTATCCGTATGGAGCAAATGACGAGCGGCATGGACCCCCGAACCAGGCTGGAAATAGCCTCGGAACCTGCCAACTGGAATCAGCATCCCAACAATCCGCTGAATCACATTGCTGCCCAGTCGGGGATAGGGAAGGAGGAATAAATTCATGTCTGTACTCATCCGTAATGGTACCGTGGTCAATGCAGATCGCAGTTTCAACGCCGACATTTATTGCGAGGATGGTCGGATTGTGGCGGTAGAGCCTGGTCTTACTGCACCCCTTGGTGCGGAACAAATTGATGCCTCGGGTTGCCTGGTGATGCCGGGCGGCATTGACCCCCATACGCACATGCAATTGCCGTTTATGGGCACGGTAGCCAGTGAGGATTTTTATAGTGGTACGGCCGCTGCCCTTGCCGGTGGGACCACCATGATTATTGATTTCGTGATTCCCAGTCCGGGTGAGCGCCTTTTGACGGCTTACCACAAATGGCGTGATTGGGCTGAAAAAAGCTGTGCAGATTATTCATTTCATGTCGCGGTGACCTGGTGGGATGACTCGGTGTACGAGGACATGGGTACTCTGGTCCGTGATTGGGGGGTCAATAGTTTCAAGCATTTCATGGCGTATAAAGGGGCCATTATGGCCGATGATGGTGTTCTGACCCAGAGTTTCCCCCGTGCTTTGGAGTTGGGCGCTCTGCCAACCGTCCATGCGGAAAATGGAGAATTGGTAGATTATCTACAGAAACTTCTACTAAAGAAGGGGATTGTAGGGCCCGAAGGACACCCTCAGTCGCGTCCGCCCAAAGTCGAAGGTGAAGCCGCACAACGGGTCATCCAGATTGCCGGCATTCTCGGGGTACCCGTTTACCTGGTGCATAACTCTGCCATTGAATCGATAGACGCTATTACCGAAGCCCGGCGTCAGGGACAGAGAGTGTTTGGGGAATGTCTGGCCCAGCATTTACTGATTGATGAATCTGTCTACTTTGACAAGGACTGGGGCCGCGCCGCAGCCCATGTCATGAGCCCGCCTTTTCGACCCAGAGTCCATCAGGAGGCCTTATGGGAGGCCTTGAGTGGCGGCATATTGCAGACCACTGCCACTGATCACTGCTGCTTTTGTGGGGATCAGAAAGCGATGGGCCAGGACAACTTTGCACGTATTCCCAATGGCACCGCCGGAGTGGAAGATCGCATGGCCGTGTTATGGCACCACGGCGTCAACATGGGGCGTCTTACGGCGAATGAATTTGTGGCGTTGACCTCCACTAATGCGGCAAAAATTTTCAATATTTATCCACGCAAAGGCGTTATACAGGTGGGCAGCGATGCTGATCTGGTGATCTGGGATCCGCAATTGACCCGGGTTATCAGCGTGGAAAATCAGCATCAGCAGGTGGATTTCAATGTGTTTGAAGGTATGCGGGTGTCAGGTGGCCCGGCATATACCATCAGCCGGGGCAAGGTGGTGTATGCACAGGGAACCCTGCAAGCCCAGCGTGGTGCCGGTGAATATGTTTTCAGACCGGCCTTTCCGGCGTTTATGCGCGCACAACAGGAACAGAACCGGTGTCAGCCCTATCAGGCGGTAGAACGCGGGCACACAGGCATCCGGGAGTGGCACTGACATGCCGCCGCCACCAAGTATTTCCACGGCATGGTCCGGAATAGCGGCTCCCGATGCGGGCGAACTTGGAGCGTTGAAAGCCTCGCTCGGAAATTCAAAACTGTACAACGCAGACATGGCACCCGTAGGCGCATCAGAGCGAAGTTGGAATACCTGGAATATTGCCGCACTTTGGATCAGCATGTCCGCAGTATTGACGACTTATACCCTGGCTTCCGGCTTGATGATGGCTGGTATGCTCTGGTGGCAGGCGTTGCTTACGGTAACGCTGGGTAATGTGTTGGTCCTGATCCCCATGCTTCTGAATGCATATGTGGGAGTCCGTTATGGGATTCCTTTCCCGGTATTTGTCAGAGCATCGTTTGGGACTAACGGCGCCAAGGTGGCGGCCATGGCGCGTGGTTTAGTGGCTTGTGGATGGTTTGGCATCCAGACCTGGTTAGGGGGCTTGGCACTTTCAGCCCTCATGGGTCATTTCTGGTCCTATTGGCCCAAAGTGCAGGGTCATGCGTTTATTGCTTTTGGACTGTTCTGGCTGCTGCAGATGTCGATTGTGTTGCGTGGCATGCGCGCTATCAAAAGATTTGAGACTGTGGCAGCTCCTATACTGATCATACTGCTTCTGCTGCTGTTCTTTTGGGCCATACGGACAGGACAGGGGTTTTTTGAGGTACTTCATCACTCAAAAAGTTTGGTACAACCATCCGCGCATCGCTTCTGGGATATTTTCTGGCCAGGTCTTGCGGCCAATGTGGGATATTGGGCAACTTTGAGCCTGAATATTCCCGATTTTACACGCTACGCAAAATCACAGAAAGCGCAGATCATTGGCCAATCCATCGGTTTGCCCCTGGGCATGATGGGTACCAGTTTTATCGGAATTTTTGTGACGGCGGCGGCCATTGGTGTGTTTCATCAGGTACTGTGGAACCCTATTACCTTGATTCCGCACATTACCCAGAATGGTGCTCTGTTGTTACTTGCCATGGGCGCCATTTTGCTTGCCCAAACCAGCATCAATATGGGGGCCAATGTCGTGTCTCCCGCCAATGATTTTTCTAATTTGGCACCACAACGGATCAGCTTTCGTACGGGCGGAATAATAACCGGTGTGGTCGGAATTTTGATGTGTCCCTGGCTGCTGATGGAAAATGCATCCGCCTATATTTTTACCTGGCTCGCCGGTTATGGCAGTTTGCTTGGGGCTATTGCGGGAGTGATGATTGCAGATTACTGGATTTGGCGAAAAAGGAATATTAATCTGGAAGATTTGTATAGGGAAAATGGTATTTATCCACGTTGGAATACCCGTGCATTTGTGGCCATCGCCCTTGCTGTGTTGCCCATACTTCCCGGATTTTATGCGGCAGCGCACAGTGCGGGAGGTATTGTTGATCATCCCGGTTTTTTTGATCGTCTTTATACCTATGGATGGTTTTGGACATTTATGGTGGCGGGTACAAGCTATCTTTTATTGCGGTGGATATTCAAATCGGATTCCGTGAAGTCCCAGGAAGATCAGTATTCGGAGATCCATCATCGGGTGTCCCATGAGTAAGCCCATGACGTCTGTTGGCGAAACGGAAAGCCATCATGTGGAAACCTTGGGGGTGGCGCCGGTTCCAGAATCTGCCCGAACCATGCGCCCCGGTATGCTTTTTTTGATATGGGCTCTGGCCTCTGCCTCTGCAACCACACCGGTCATTGGTCTGCTGCTCCATGGCATTGGATTATGGAATTTTGTGTGGATCGTACTACTTGCTCTGCTGATTGGCCTGATCCCTGCCGTATTGTTGGCGCATATGGGTCGTCAGAGGCCAATTATTTCCATGGTAATGGCTAGACGGACTTTTGGGGTGGGTGGCGCAACCGTTCTGGCCATCCTGTATACCATCGTTGGTGCGGGCTGGTTTGGACTGAATACGGATGTTGGCGGAAAAATTCTTGATACGCTGTTCCCTGGAAATGGCATACTTTGGTATGTCGTTCTTGGTGTACTGCAAATTGGTCTGGTATTTTTTGGTATGGAAGTTCTCGAGAAGTTTTATAAATATACCGCTCTACTTTTTCTGCTTTGTTACGCGGTCCTGGCCTATTATTTGTTTACCCAGCATCCATTTGTGATGCCCGTTGCCACAGTGCCTGTCCATTGGGGCACGGATATTGATCTTGTCCTGAGTTTCAGTCTGTTGGCCTGGGCATATGATTTCCCCACGGTAACAAGGTTTTGCATGCCTGCACGAGAGAATGAAAAAACTCTTCAGCGTGCCCTCTATGCCTTCGCGCCTGCAACTGGGGTGATGTCAGCCGTGTTGCTCATGGGTATTCTGGGCTTGATTGCGCTGCAAATGACCGGTGACTGGAATATTGCTTTGTTGGGCAAAAATCTGCCCGTTTGGGGAGAAATATCGGCGATAGGCGTCATATTGGCCATTGCCCATACCAATGCCATGAATTTGTATCCTGCCGTCACAAAATTGCTTGCCGTTGTTAATGTTACCAGCAAACCACGGCGCTGGATGCAGCCGGTGGTGG
The DNA here is from genome assembly GCA_020722685.1 of Caldithrix sp. The sequence continues at coordinate 30,812 of DYKH01000052.1, forward strand.
TGGTGGTCCTGGGGACTTTTGCGACCTGGTTGGCCATCGCTGGCATCCTGAATTTTATTGAAGGATTTCTTTCCCTCTTGGGATCCTTATTATTTCCCTTCACGTTTATTCTGATAATTGACTGGTTTTATGAAGAGCGTTATGCAGAAGATGTGACCCTTTTTTATCGTCCTGCCGGAAATTGGCAAGAATACTTTGTATGGCCGGCACCATGGGCGGTTTGTATGCTGATTTTTGGCATTTTACTGGGGCAATGGAAATATCTCAGCGTCAGTCGCATTTTTTATTTTGTTCCCTGGCAAGTTTCATCGGCGATAATTACCGGAGTGATCTATTTTATTGGCTTGCGTTTGGCGGATCAACGCCAGCAACGGAGGAAAGCAGCTTGAATGGTCCTGATACAAAAATGAATCTGCCCGAAGCCACCATTGCGCAGCTCCGCAGATCCGCTGAAGCGGCCCTGGAAAATGCCTATGCACCCTATTCTCACTTTTCTGTAGGTGCCGCAATATTAACAACCAGTGGCCGAATATTTAACGGGTGTAATGTGGAAAATGCGGCATATCCTTCTGGTTTGTGTGCGGAAGCAGTAGCTATTGGCCACATGGTGGCGACCTTGGGGCCGATGCATATTCTTGCCTGCTACGTGGCCTGTAAAGGTCATACGCCTGCCTGGCCATGCGGAAGTTGTCGTCAGCGCCTGAATGAGTTCGCCGATACGCGCATGTGGGTACTTACCTCTGTCATGGATGGCCTTCCCGAGAGGATGCTTTTTAGTGATCTGCTCCCACACCATTTTGGTGCGGCCGATTTGGAGGGTTTTCGTTCGTGAAACATAGTATTTCGGAACGCATTGGATTATTGGATCTGACGCGATTAGAAGCGGTGCAAGGCGATGAAGCCGCTATAGAAACACTTTGTGCCAAGGCGCGAACCAGATATGGCGATGTTGCAGCGGTGTGTATACATCCGGCTTACGTAGCGCGTGCAGTGAATCTATTGCGGGAAACGCCCATTGCGGTGGCTACTGTCATCAATTTTCCTTCTGGTGATAACAGCCTTCAGGAGGTGCATGCAGAACTGGAATCAGTAGTCACAGCAGGGGCACAGGAAGTGGATATTGTCGTGCCCTATAAAGCATGGTTGGCAGGAGATAAACGATCAGTTTTCAGGCTCATGGAAGCGGTGCTGCATTGGCTCGGTAATCAAGTACGAATTAAAGCTATTCTGGAAACCGGAGCGATACCTATTTCTTCCATGCGTCGGGAATTGTCCCGAGAAATAGCGGAAATAGGTGTGGATTTCCTTAAAACCTCTACGGGAAAAACCGCCGTCGGTGCCACACCAGAGGCTGTGGCCGATCTGCTTGTCGTGACCAAGGAATTTGCCCATTCCCAAGTGGCTCCCGGGATAAAAGTGGCCGGAGGCGTGCGCACAGGAGAACAGATGGACGCCTATATCGCCCAAATTGAAGCCGTGATGGGAACAACTTTTATTGCCCCCCGTACGCTGCGCTTTGGAGCCAGCAGCTTACTGGATGATTTGCTCAGTCAGGAGGCGGCGCTATGACGGGAATTATTGCGGATACGAAGGCCATCCAGTATCACATTGGCTTATCTGCACAGATGTTGTGTGGAGCACAGTATGTCTTTTTGCCGGGTGATCCTGATCGGGTGAATCCTATTGCCGCATTTCTGGATGACGCCCGTGAACTGACCCAGCATCGGGAGTATCGATCGGCCTTGGGTTACGTAGATGATATCCCCGTTCTGGTGATGTCCACCGGGATCGGCGCACCTTCTACCGGGATTGCGATTGAGGAACTGGCCCGACTGGGGGTGACACACTTTATACGATTGGGAACGACGGGAGCCATTCAGCCCCATGTGCATTTGGGAGATTTGATTATCAGCGAGGGAGCGGTGCGATTGGAGGGAACGTCAGGACATTATGCCCCCATAGCGTATCCCGCAGTGCCATCCCTTGCGCTGACCCTGAAACTGATAGAAGCCACAAAACTCCGGGATTTCCCTTATCAGACCGGAATAACCTGTTCATCAGACAGCTTTTGGCCTGGGCAGGAGCGTTATGATTCTTTCTCCGGTTATGTGCCCAGGCATCTCCAAGGCAGTCTGGAGGAATGGCAGCGATTGGGCGTGCTGAATTTTGAGATGGAAAGTTCAGCACTATTTACCATTGCTCGCACTTTTGGGCTTCATGCTGCCTCCCTTTGTGGCGTGATTGCCCTGCGCACCCAGAGTGAAGCGGTGCAGCAGAATGTGTATGCCCAGGTCAAGGAACGACTCGCCATTGTGGCGCGAGAGGCTGTGCGGCTGCACCACCAGGCCCATGGTACACCGCTATGATCAATATTCCTCCGGGCATTTTCAGGGAGTACGACATTCGTGGCGTGGTTGATCGCGATCTGACTCCCGATTTGGTGGAAGAGCTGGGTAAGGCGCTTGGCAGTGAACTCCGGAGCCGCGGAGGACAAAACATGGTCGTGGGAAGAGATGGGCGCTTATCGGGGTTGGCTTTTCATCAAGCTCTGTGTAGTGGGTTGTGCAAGGTTGGATGCGACGTCCTTGATGTCGGCATGGTTCCTACGCCAGTGCTCTCTTTCGCCGTGCAACACTTGGGTGCAGACGGTGGCGTAATGGTGACGGGTAGTCATAATCCGCCCCAGTACAATGGGTTCAAGACCGTCATGATGGGCCAAACATTGTATGGAGAGCATATCCAGCGTATTTATCGACGCCTGCAGGCACGAGAATACACGCAACCAGAAAAGAAGGGCGTAAGCATTGCGCATTCCATCGTGGATGCATATCAGCACTTTGTTGTGGAAAATATTCGTCTGCAGAAACCCTTACGCATTGGTATGGATTGCGGTAACGGAGTTACTGGAATCGTCGCTCCGGAGCTTTTTGGGAAGCTGAACTGTACGGTTTTCGGACTGTATCTGGACGTAGATGGACGCTTCCCCAACCACCCTGCTGACCCGACCAATGAGGACAATTTGCGGGATTTAATGGCGCTGGTCCGCGCTGAAAACCTGGATATAGGTCTGGCATTTGATGGTGATGGCGACCGCATGGTCGTGGTCAGTGCCAAAGGTAAGGTGATCCTGGCCGATCGGCTTCTGATGCTTTTTGTAAAACATATTTTGCCGGATTATCCAGATGCGGCAGTCGTGTACGACGTGAAATCCTCAGCGCTGTTGACCGATGTGATTCGCGCCGCTGGTGGAAGACCGGTTATGTGGAAAACCGGTTATTCCTTGATCAAGACAAAAATGGAAGAACTGGATGCGCCCGTGGGGGCCGAACTGGCGGGTCATTTCTTTTTTAGAGACCGCTGGCCTGGTTTTGATGATGGGATGTATGCCGCTGCACGACTGCTGGAAATTTTGTCGAGCATCAACGGGGATGAAAATTCACGCAATAACGTATTGGATGATCTGCCTGAATGGCCATGCACGCCGGAACAGCGGCTGGAAATGGAAGAAGGGAAACCCCAGCAGATTATGGAAGCACTTTTGCGTGATGCGCCAATTTTGTTCCCGGATGCAAACTTGTTAACACTGGATGGCCTGCGTATTGAGTTTCCAGATGGTTGGGCATTGGTGCGTTGCTCAAACACCCAGCCAGCACTGGTCCTGCGCTTTGAGGCGAAGAATACAGAAGCCCTGCAACGCATATCCCGGTTAATAGAGACGGCAATTTGGTAGCAATTACTTTGTTGGCGGCATGACACGTTGTCAGGACTATCCAATGGTATCTTCACCGGGGGTGGTTGTTTATGAATCAGAAAAATGCGGTTATTACAGTGGCCTCATCGGGTACTGGTGCAGAGACCATACGTGCTTTGGTAGAGGCGGGTTTCGTGTCTTCATTGGGGCCAGGCGCATGGACCGCTTGGATTGTCAAACAGCGAAACGATGCATCTGGAATGGCTGGGTAAACCCATTCGTATAACCGAAATTGATCCGGGTTTTGTGGAGACAGAGTTCAGTTTGACCCGCTTCGGTGGCGATGCTGTGCGAGCAAGTGGCGTATATGATGGCATGAAACCACTGGAAGCCGCTGATATAGCAGAAGCCATCGCCTGGGTGGTCATGCGCCCCGCTCATGTCAACATTGATAATATGGTTATTCGACCACTGGATCTGGCGCGTATTGATAAAATTTCCCG
>DYKH01000858.1 GCA_020722685.1 Caldithrix sp.
GTGGCGCATTTGCGCAATTGCGTGACAAGGATTATTTTTCCTCGGTGCGCCCGGCTCATCACGGCATAGCTTGGCCGAACGAGCAGGATTTTAGCTCGGACACCATTATTCATGACATTCTCGCAGCTAAGGCTCGTCAAGATTTAAGCCGATGCGCGTGAGTCAGCCCACGTAGGGCGCATTAGTGAAGAGTAATGCACCGAATGGTAGAACCGATTAACCATTGTTAACACATGAGATGCAGCATGGATAATGACCGCTTTATTGAGCGTGCAGATGATTACGCCAAGGTTGTGCAGCGTTTGGTCGAGGTTTATGAGCAGCCATTTTCCTCATTCATGCGTGACTCCGCCATTCAGCGCTTCGAAATGTGCTGGGAACTAGCCTGGAAGGTATTGCGATTGCGTCTTGCGCGTGAAGGGATCGAGGCTTTATCCCCCCTCCAGGTTTTTCAGGAAGCGTTGCAAGTCGGTTTGATTCATGACGGCAATGGCTGGAGCGGATTGCAGAAGAAACGCAATGAAACCAGTCATACTTACGATGAAGTCTTGGCGGATGAGGTTTATACCTATGTGCGGGATATTGGGCTGCCCTTGTTTCTTTCCCTTGCGGATTCGGTTGAATCTTGGCGGACAGAGTCTTGAAGTTCGGTCTTTCCGACGCTGTGTACGAAGACTTGGCGCAGGTCTTCGCGGGGTATCCCGAGATTGCTCGCGTGCTGGTTTTCGGCTCGCGCGCCAAGGGAACATTCAGGGACGGCTCAGACATTGATCTCGCCGTGTTTGCTCCTGAAATGAGTGCAGAGCGCTTTACTCAGATGTGGATGGAGCTGGATGCTCTGCCCATCATTTTCAAAATGGATGTGCTGCACTGGGACTCGCTGTCCAATGCACGTCTTAAAGACAAAATCCTGCATGAAGGCAGGGAGTTTTATTTACATCGAAATATATCGGAACACGCATGAATCGCTTCTGGAGTCCTTTAGTATCCCGTCTCTCGCCCTATGTACCGGGCGAGCAGCCGAAGATGAGCAATTTGA
>DYKH01000859.1 GCA_020722685.1 Caldithrix sp.
CTTCGCCTTTCTCGGACGCCGCCCTGGCCGACCCTTGCCGTGCTCTTCCAACAAAACCTCACCGCGTTGCTTTAATCCTTCCGCATCTTCATGCAACGCCTTTTCTATGGCCGCTATATAATGCCGTACATCCCAATCCGGTGCCATCACCGCTGCAGCCCGTTTGAAACGCTTTTCTCTTTCCAAGGCTTCTTTATGACTCGCCGGCGACTGCAACAGCCTTTTCTTTGCCTCCTCAATCTTTGCTATCGCTGCCCGTTGACGCTCCAGGATCTCCGCCTGCTTCTTTTCAAGATCTGCCAGACGTTGTTCAGCAGTACGACGAATACGCTTTTTGACTTCGGCCATGTTTTTATGCCTCCTGAAATTGTGAAATACCTCAAACAATTTGGCCTTCTTTGCCTCTTTGGAAACCTCTTTGCAAAAAAGGCATTGCCCACGTTTGTCTACAAAAACGCTCAGGAGCAATGTACAGGATACTCCGGAAATGATGCAAGAACGATCGACTATTGGACGCACTCGAAACAGCGGGTAGTATCAGATGGATAGGGCCTATTATGGATAGAGCTTATGACTCGGGTTGATGTTGTTCACGGAGAAATGATGTTTTTTGGGGTTTTATTTTTGACATTCCTATTCAGTACAATGGCCGGACTCTCTTTGTTTCTCCTCGATGGGCATCGCCATAGTCTCGCTGCATGGGTGCTGGTTGTGACACTTATCCTTATGGCAGCGCAGCAATGGTCACAGGTGTTTTCGGTTACCGCGATAAAAGCGATGAGTCACTCAGGCATCTGGCTTTCGTATCGGCCCGGTATCCTGGGCGTTGCTGCGGCAGCTATTCTGGATATCCGCTGGTGGGCGCGATGCCTATTCATGAGTGTAGGGTTGTTGGGAATTGCCTTGGCCCTTCTTAGGGTATGAAAGCCACGAAAAAACCCTTGCGCTGCAAAGCGGAGAAGTCTATCCATGACTTCCGAACCGGGAATGTGGCACCGATTACCTATCTCGGCTTCATGAAAGTCCACTTGCGGCCCCG
>DYKH01000860.1 GCA_020722685.1 Caldithrix sp.
CAACCAGGCGGTATGTGTCGCCTTCAGCGTATCGACGCGGCCTTCCAGAAGCGCGGTGGTTTCCGGCTCCGCGAGCAGCCGTTCATAAAAGCCATCGGTGATTTCCGGAACATAAGGGGCGAGCCATTGCGCATATGTCGGTATCCACGCGGCGCATGGCCCGGAGGCACCAGTGAGTCGGACGAACACTTTCAACGGGTCAGACATATCTTTCTCCTATTCATGAGGCCATACACCAGAGTTGACGATAACTCATTCCAATTATCCGCTTGAAACAGTGCGGAACCCTTGGATAGTTCCAGAAATGAAGGGCCGACTTCCCCGGTCAAAGCATGCCCTCAATCGCTTTTGCGGCACGAGAGACATCTAGAAATGCCAACCCCAGTTTGGCTTCTTTCCGAAGAATTGCGCTGAGAACCGCCTCTGGCCCCGCATGTATCAATAGAACATATCCATTGTCACCTTTGACCATGACCTGATCCAGATTGCCGCGTGCCAACTCCATGGCTGTCCGATCTCCCAAAGAGAGCATGGCCGCAGCCATGGCACCTACACGGTCTTCATCCATAGTAGAGGGGAGTAATGCAGCGATGGTCAACCCATCTGTGGAAATAACGGCGGAGGCCTCTATATCAGCGGAGCTCCCATTGAGATCTGACAGCACAGACTTAATCATTTCTTCACGCACGAAATATTCCCCATTAAGTGTAGCGGCTTGCAATCGAAAACGGCGTGCTTGCAATCCATGGGTTTTTTCAGCTCACATTAACTGCAACTGACGGGCCTTCGTGCTCACATTATTTGCAACTATGCTCGCAATCATCTGCCCGTGCTCGCAATCCATAACGGCGTGCTCACATTAACTGCAACTGAACAGGTCCACAAAACGCTCGTTTTTTGGACGCACCAAGGCGCCGTTCGAAACACTGCTGAAATCTGCCATTCTGTACCCCATAAACCCTTTCCAATATTCAAAGTCCGGCTATACTTGAATCTCGTGACTTATTGGACTGAACGCCATGCTGATTGGCTACGC
>DYKH01000861.1 GCA_020722685.1 Caldithrix sp.
GAGCCGCAGCGCTGGAGCGAGCGAAGCGAGCGGAGGCGCTGTCAGCTCCAGCCGCTTGTTGGGCGGTGAAAATCGAGGTTCACAGCTACCTCATAGCGCGTTTTACACCTTCTTCTATTTCACTCACTCGTTCCTCCCTGCCCGCACTTGACGCAAGCCACAGGAAGAAAGCGACAACAGCCAGCACTGCAAAACCGCCCACAATAGCTCCGGGAATGCAACCGACTACGGCGGCAGCTTTCTCTTTGAAGGACAACCTTTTGAATCGCTTACCGAATTGTGTGACCGCTAGCGTAATACCTGATACCACCATCAATCCTAAACCAAATAGAACTCCGCCAGCGTCTCCTGAGCCGAGAAACCCGAGGCCTGCGAGGAAGGACAGGATGGGGAATACAATCAACTTCCAATCCGAAGTTTCGTATTCGCCTTTTTTGTAGGGGCTTTGGGCGAGAACAGCTTCGGTGTACTGGTCTAGCCCATCACTTCTCGGACCACTCTTAAACGCTGAAATCAGGGCATCTTTGAGACCGGCTTCAGAAAGGGGACTTACGAACTCTTCTAGCCCCGCAACTCTAAAGCCAGAGGGCTGCACTAACGGATCAGTTGGGTTTAGAGTGAGATTATCCAGATCCGCTTCGGACACTTGTAGCGTGATTTGGTAGTTCAACTTTGCTTTACCTTGGACACATACTGCAGCCCAAGTCAGCGACCGGGATGCATCTGGCTTAATCAGAGTGTAGCTATCCTTTCCTCAAGTTGCTTGAGCTGTCTCATCTAGTAAAGCGGCCACAATCTCTGTCCAGCGAGCGACCAACGCTTGTCGCTGGGACAGAGCTGCTTGGCGAAGTTGTTGGCGTTGGGTGCGAGCCCTTTGTTCGGCCTCCTTTGCTGCCTGTAATGCGAGTTCTTGCTCGCGTCTCACTTTTTGAAGTTCACTTTCGAGACCCATGGGGCACCTCCTATCATAGGTTTAAGCCGCCTAACTATGCCTTCACCAGAACTGTTCTGTTTAAGGCTCTGATTGTGGTAAT
>DYKH01000862.1 GCA_020722685.1 Caldithrix sp.
CAAAAAACTATCAGCCTCTTATACGCTTTCGCTTGGGAGATGTCGCCATGTGGGATGCAGAACCGTGCCCCTGTGGCCGTCAGATGCCGGTTATTAAAGAGGTATTAGGGCGAATTGAAGATGTTGTGATTGGACCCGACGGTCGTCAAATGGTGCGCTTTCATGGCGTTTTCGTCAATCAACCGCATGTGCGCGAGGGTCAGATTATCCAGGAAACGCTGGAACTTATTCGTGTCAAAGTTGTTCCATCCGGCGATTTCGGGCAGTCAGATGTTGATGAGATAGTCCATCGCGTCAAGCAGCGTTTGGGCGATAGCGTCAACGTAATTGTTGAACCTGTCGAAGAAATCTCCAGAACAAAAGCCGGGAAGTTTCAGGCTGTCATCTCAAAAATAGCGCACCCCAATGAAAAATAGCCCTCTCGTTTCCCTCATTCTCCCCATCCGCAACGAATCCGCCACCATCGAGCGCTGCCTGAATGCCATCCTCGCCCAGGACTACCCCGGCAAGATGGAAATCCTGATCGCCGACGGCATGTCCACGGATGATACACGCGAGATTGTTAAACGCTTCATCGCCCAACCTTCAAACTTTCGACCTGTTACCTTTCAACTGATAAACAACCCCGGCAAGATCGTCCCCACCGGCCTGAATACCGCCTTGCTCCGGGCAAAAGGCGAGATCATTATTCGCGTGGATGGACATTGCATCATTGCGCCAGATTATGTTCGCAAGTGTGTTGAGCATATTCAAAGGGATGGCGTGGATGGCGTTGGCGGCCCAATGGAGTCCATTGGCGAGACTCAAATGGCAAAAACGATTGCAATTGGCATGAGTTCATCGTTTGGAGTCGGAAATTCTGCATTCCGTACAACTTCTGGTAAAAGTATGCTGGCCGATACCGTACCATTTCCTGCTTATACTCGGCAAATAATCGAGCGTGCCGGTCATTACGATGAGGAATTGGTGCGCAATCAAGATGACGAATATAACTACCGCATCCGCGAATTGGGTGGAAAGATTCTCTTGGCAG
>DYKH01000863.1 GCA_020722685.1 Caldithrix sp.
ATGAGTTTCATGGCTTCATCAATATTATCCACAAAACCGTCAGACGATTTATTGTTCATGGTTCTCCTGTAACTTCTTATTTCATCCTTGCGCGCCCGGCATAATTTCACAAGGCCGAATTGACTTTTTCGATATCGAAGAATTCGGGGTCGAAATCACCGCCAACCCACGCCATCATTTCATCGTATTCGGGGTCTTTCGGGTTGGCAATCACTTTTAGGAAATCTTTGTAGCCCCACATGCCGCCCACATCTTCAGGCGGACAGGCGCGCTTGCCCTTGATACAAACGGGGTAATGGACTCCCTTTTCAACAGGCAGGATTTTTTCGACAATCAAATCATGCAGCCAACTATCGCCGAAGTCATATTCATAGCGGAACTTGAATCCCTCGCGCCCGACAAGTTGGCTCAACTTGAAGCGCGTCTCGTTTTTTGTTCCTAAATCGCCATATTCATCATCTTCGGGGTTGCCGTAGATTTGTCCGTTGATGGTGAACATGTGCAGATGATAATCAGCCCAACCCATGACGATTTGCAAAATATCGTGCAAATGCGATAACGTAGTCGTATCTGCCACCAAAATTCTGCGCCAGATGGGAGGCTTGGAATCGTTCAGCGTGACTTTGATTTGGTAAATTGCTTTGGGTGTGGACATGGGATTCTCCTTTGATTATTTATGTCATTGCGAGGAAGGCGAACTTCCCGACGAAGCAATCTCCTCGCCGAACAGGGGGATTGCTTCGCAACGAACGCTCGCAATGACAGACGAGAGGGGTACGTTACTCGAAGATTTTAACTTCGCCGTTCACGTTCAGGAAGACGAGCCGCGTCTTTGCCTGGACGCTTCGACTCGGCTCAGCGCGGGCTTTGAGCTGGGTCGCGACGGCCTGGGCGTAGCGCGCCACTTGAAGGTTGTACCCTTCGCGGCGGATGGTTTCGCGCGCTTCGGACTCGCTTTGGACTTCGTCGGTTTTGAAGTCTATGATAATCCAATTGTTGTCTACGCGGTAGAGGAGGTCAATGTAGCCGCGGC
>DYKH01000259.1 GCA_020722685.1 Caldithrix sp.
GAACTGGGAGAGTTCTCCTACATATTGTGTTAAGAAAGAATTTGCCAAACTATAGGATACGTGGAAAGACAGGGTGGGCATTCCTGCGAATCTGTTGTCAATCCCACGAAGTCTCACAGTGAGAGTGAGAGTGTCGCCGTCTTTCAAACAAGAGGCAACGATGCTTTGCTCGGATTCGTTGCCGAGGGTACAAGGACTACGGCTAAAATAGGTCTGAGAAACGTCCAAATTCTATTAAGGCGTTAGATTTGAAGGAGCGATCATGCTGACAAGGTTACGCGTTAAGAACTTTAAGCGATTCACTTTTGCTGATATCGAATTGGGACAATCCGTCGTCTTTATTGGTGCAAACAACTCAGGAAAAACCTCGGCACTCCAGGCGTTGACACTTTGGGATGTGGGGTTGCGCAAGTGGAATGAAAAGCGTGAAGGAAAAAGTACGCCAGAAAGACGGTCGGGTGTTGCTATCAATCGCCGTGACCTTCTCGCTATCCCTACTCCGGATGCTAACCTTATCTGGCGGGATCTTCATGTGCGCGATCTGAAAAGAGTTGAGGGTAAGCTACAGACACAAAATGTTCGCGTAGAAATCATCGTAGACGGCATCACAGGGGGTAAAGTCTGGTCTTGCGGATTGGAGTTTGATTATGCCAACGAAGAATCATTCTACTGTCGACCGTTGCGCCTGAACGAAGACAAACAAACTCCCAGGATGACAATACCGCCAGAATCTCTACAGACCAAGATCGCTTTTTTGCCCCCTATGTCTGGACTGGCGGCGATTGAGCCGAAACTGGAAACCGGACGCATCAACGTTTTGATTGGTGAAGCTCAAACAGCCCAAGTGCTACGAAATCTTTGTTATCAAATTTATGATCAGCCAGACCCTAAAAACTCATGGAATGAGATCGTTCAACACATTGAATTCCTCTTTGGCGCGCGCCTACTGCCGCCCAATTTCATTAAGGAACGCGGCGAAATAACCATGGCCTATGCAGAATCCAATCTCCCACAATTGGATCTTTCTTCATCTGGCAGGGGCATGCAACAAACTCTGCTGCTGTTGGCTTACTTGTACCTCAATCCCAAGACGATCTTGCTTCTTGATGAACCGGATGCGCATTTGGAAGTGCTGCGTCAGCGGCAGATATATCAATTGCTGACTGAGGTAGCTGAAAAACAAGGATCGCAAATCATCGCTGCCAGCCATTCGGAAGTGGTACTAAACGAAGCGGCGAGTCGGGGCGTGGTCGTTGCCTTTGTGGGCAAACCACACCGGCTAAATGACCGTGGTAGTCAGGCGCTTAAGGCTTTGACAGAGTTGGGCTGGGAGCAATATTATCAGGCTGAGCAAGTGGGCTGGGTACTGTACGTGGAAGACGCGACCGACCTATCCATTTTGCGAGCTTTTGCCAAGAGGTTGGCACATCCGGCTCTGGAATATTTGGAGCGTCCATTCGTCCATTATGTAACCACTAATTTACCGGCACGTGCCCGAGATCATTTTCACGGACTGCAGGAGGGCAAACCTGATCTGGTAGGTTTGGCGCTATTTGACAGATTAGAAAAGGAACTGCGTACCGAGGGCTCACTAATCGAAACGATGTGGCGACGACGCGAGATCGAAAACTATTTCTGCACCGAGAAGGTGCTTCTGGCTTGGGCATCACCAAGTATCGCAAATGACTTGTTTGCCGCCGCGGATCAGGCTCAACGGCAAGCCTTTATGCGTGAGGCCATTGCCGAAGTTCAACACGTACTCGAAATTGATGACAAGTCGCCTTGGTCGCCTGAGGTTAAAGCGACCGACGAGGTCTTGGATCGCATTTTTCGGCTTTTTTTTAAAAAGGCAAATTTGCCTCTAACCTTTCGCAAAGCTGACTATTATCGGTTAGTCGATTATTTGGAGATCGATGATTTCGACCCAGAGGTTAGAGAAAAGTTGGACCTGATTGTAAAAGTCGCACAAAGTGCCCATCCCGCAGTGGAGTATTGAGGTGGCAGCGTGGTTTTAGGAAGGAAGAGCGATTGATCTACAATACCAGGATGTTTCGGCGTCCTATGGGGAGAACTGCACAAAACCTGATGCTGCCGGGAAAAATCGGGTAACTATGTCATCAGACAAAATCTTGAAGGCCGAAAAGGCGTGAAGTTCCCTCATCAGCCAAGCAGGCATTTCGAGTAGCTTTTTCTTCGCTTGTTCGACAACGGATACCGTTCGATTCCTTTCTCGTCAGGCCATCGAGCGGAGGAACCTTGAATTAAGCAAAAGAAAAATAGACCTATTGTTTTTCAAGCATCGCTATGGTGCAAAGCTGGCTGAGCGATCGCTTAGTATTTGGAGCGACGCTCGAAACTTGATGATCAATCATCAAGCTCAAATGTCCAAGCCGATTAAAGTCGGCTGTCCGTTTGCGGAGTGTTTTTAACCTTCGCTATTTGTGCTTCTGTTTTTTGATTCCAAATCCAGACATAATGGAATAGCTCAATGACTGCCAAGCGCCAGCCGCAAATCCTTGTCATCAACCCCGGCTCCACCTCCACCAAAGTCGCCTTATTTGACGGGCGCACCAAGCTGATTGAAGAATCCCTTGGCCACCCCCACAAGGAATTGGCCCAATCGTCAAACATTTGGGGACAATACCCCTTCCGACTTGCGGCCATTCGTAATTTTCTTCTCCAGCACAGAATAACACCCGATTCATTGGCCGCAGTGGTCGGCAGGGGAGGTCTGCTCAAATCCCTCAAACGTGGAACCTATTTGGTCGATCAAGCGATGATCGAGGACGCACGCCGCGGCGTACAAGGAGAACACGTCTCCAACCTCGGCTGCGTCTTGGCGGACGAAATAGCCCGCGAGTGCGGTTGTCCTGCGTACACGGTCGATCCGGTTTCGGTGGATGAGTTCGAGCCGCTCGCGCGCTATTCCGGCCATCCGCTGATCGAGCGTCGTTCCCTTTCCCATTCCCTCAACCTGCGTGCGGCTGCCTTGTGGGCTGCCGAGCGAATGGGTGTGGATCCGAAGACAACCAATTTTGTCGTAGCGCATTTGGGCGGCGGCATTTCGATTGCGCCCGTGAAAGGCGGACGGGTCATCGATGTCAATGATGCCTCCAGCGACGGGCCCTTTTCCCCGGAGCGAACGGGCGGCTTGCCGCTTCAGCCGTTCATCGACTTGTGCTTCTCCGGCAAGTACAGGAAGAATGAGATGAAAAGACTGGTCATGGGTCAAGGCGGACTGGTGGCTTATTTGGGCACCAACAGTGCCGCAGAAGTGGAACGCAGAATCGGGCAAGGAGACAAGAAGGCAGAGGAAATTTATGCCGCCATGGCCTATCAAATCGCCAAAGAGATTGCCGCCATGGCCAGCGTTCTCTGCGGCGATGTGCAAGCCATCGTTCTGACTGGTGGCCTAACCAACTCGCAGCGATTGGTGGAGGAGATCGGCCGGCGAGTACGGTTCATCGCCCCCATTCAGGTTTTGGCCGGCGAGCTGGAAATGGAAGCCATGGCCGAAGGCGTTTTACGCGTCCTTGAGGGTCAAGAAGTGGCACAAAGTTACTAGGCCGAGGACAAGTGATATTCGCACGCTACCCTAAGAGCATCTTGATTGTTTCACTGATCCTTTCTGGCCTGCTGGTGTCAGCAACATGGATTCATCCATTGATCAAAGATTTCGGCAGGCAGGCTTTGCTTTACCTGGATTTTCTCGATGAGCGAATGCCCGTTGTCGCTGTCCGCGACGGCGGCCTCGTAATACATGGCGATCTCCCGCGCTCGATGGTCAACCACGACGGGATCAAAGTCGTCTTTGATCACCAAGCGGACGAGACCAACCTCATGGATGCTGCGCCCAAATCGGTGGTTATTTCCGACACCCTGTTATTGTACAAAGCCGCGACCAAGATTCATCGCATTCGCTTGAGCAAAATAAGCGTCAACAAGCCTGTTATCCTGGAGCCGGCGAAGGTGCGCGCCACTATCGAACACTATCTGACTGTGATCGTCAGCGTTGTTATTGCCGTCGTCGCCGGATTGGCTCTGGTGTGTCTTTCCCTCATTACCCTCATCGGCGGCGGGATCGGCACCCTGATTGACATGAACAGCAACAGCCCTTTCGGTTTCATCTCTCTGTGGGCGCTTTCCGCAGCGGCGATGTTTCTCACCTTGTCTGTGAGCGCCGTTTTGCGAGGAATGAGAATATCCTTCCCCTCCACCTTTTGGCAGTATTTAATCATCTATCTTATCGGCTCTGTTTTGATGACCTACTTTTTCGTAAGAGAATCCGACCGCGCTACACACTAAGAACCATTCGAATGACAGCGGAGAGTATCAATGATTAAAACCATGGACGAGCTACTGGCCGAAGCGAAAAAGGGCGAACGAGTTTCGGTGGCCGTAGCGGCTGGGGAAGACGAGGCTGCATTAACCGCCACAGTGAATGCCGTCGATCAGGGCCTGGCTGAGGCAATCTTTTTCGGCGATGGGCAGCGAATTGAAGCGATGCTGAAGGCCGCTGGAGCATGCACGAGTGAATTTCTCAGAATCGAAGACGTCAGCAAGCAAACGCTCGCGGCTCAGAAGGCTGTCGACTGCGTGCGCGATGGAGAAGCGCAAATATTGCTGAAGGGCAAGATCAAGACAGCAGATTTACTCAAGGCGGTTTTGAAGGGCGAAAGCGGCTTGAGGACCGGTCGGCTCTTGAGCGATGTTTTCGTCTTTGAAATGCCGGCGCGTGCGGAAAACAAGCTTGTGATGATCACGGATGGCGGAGTTACTCTCAAACCGGACATTAAGCAGAAGCTGGAAATCATCGAAAACGCGGTGCAAGTCGCGCATGCTTTGGGCAATCCCAAGCCGAAGGTGGCCTTGCTTTCGGCTGTCGAGACCGTCACTTCCGGGCTGCCTTCCACCGTCGATGCAGCGGTGATCACCAAAATGTGCGAGCGTGGCCAAATCAAAGGCTGTGTGATCGATGGGCCGTTGGCGTTGGATAACGCCATCTCGCCTGAAGCTGCGGCCATCAAGGGAATCGAATCTCCGGTGGCGGGCTATGCCGAGATTTTGGTGTGCCCGGACATCGAGTCGGCGAACATGTTAGCCAAGTCCACCACCTATTTTGCCAACATGCGCTTGGCCCATGTGATCATGGGTGCAGCCGCACCGGTGTTGATCCCCTCGCGAGCAGATGCGGCGGATGCCAAGCTGGCATCGATCGCGCTGGGAAAGCTGGTATGCCAGTCATAGGCTTTCCAAAAAATACCCACCGTTTCGACATGGCGTGGCCAAACAATCTGTTGACAAAATGAAGCCATTCGTATATATTGAAGTGAGTAGGACGTTGCGGTCTGGAAAGCGGCGGTTCAACTCTCGTTGGGGAAGAATTCAGAATGAATCAGATATGCCATGAATCGAGAGCAATGACTCGAGTAAATAAAACAGGCTGTACTTGAGATCGAGCCGGATGCCGAGGTGATTCTCTACGGCTCGCGCGCGAGGGGAGATGCTGGGCAAGAGTCTGACGGGGATTTTTTGGTACAAGTCGATGGAATTGTCGACCCAAATCGAACAGACGCAGTTCGTCATCGGCTTTATGAGATTGAGTGGGCCACCGGAGAAGTTTTTTTTACGATTGTGCGGAATCGCCTCGAATGGTCAAGTCTTTTGTATCGGGCGACCCCGTTTCATAGAAATGTAGTACGAGAAGGTGTCAAACTATAAAGCAGAGGCAACCGGACTTGTCAAATATCGACTGGAACGGAGCCGTGAGACTCTGGAAGCGGCTCGTATCATTGCTGATGCCAGCAAATGGAACGCGTGTATGAACCGTCTGTGTTACGTCTGCTTTTATCCTGTGTCTGGGCTTTTGCAGCAGCAGGATTTGGCATCCTCCAAGCACACTGGAGTGCGCAGTCTTTTCAACAAAAACTTCGTCAAGACCGGGCGTGTTTCAAAAACTATCGCGCAGATTTATAATGACTTTTTTGACTGGCTTCAGGAAGGCGACTATTCAGATTTCGTACGTTTCGAAGACTCTCAAGTGCGGCCATGGATTCCAAGGCTGAGGGGTTTGTCGCCAACATTGAATCTATCCTGAAAAGTCGGGAGGAAGAAACTTAGCGACTGGAAAGACTGTAAGGTCTTGGACAGGTTTCCGCCAAGCAGAACCTTGGAAATGGTGGAGACGTGGCGGTGAGTTGGGAAAAATTGTGTTTGTTGGTTGCCAACGTCCCACAATGGATACGTCGGCATTAGTTAGGACGGAGGATTTTAATGGTTTGCCAACACGAGGTTTTGTGTGGGAATTGGACCTAACTATGCAGTGGGATTGAGACCTTGTATAGACAAGCCGTATAAACCAGGTTAGCCAGCCTTTCGCATCAACTATCGGCGCGTAGAAATGGAAATTCTCATCCC
>DYKH01000864.1 GCA_020722685.1 Caldithrix sp.
GGCCCGCACGGACTCGAACCGTGTTCCAAGGGTTTATGAGTTCCATTTTAAATCAATGGATTAGATTATCGCTGAGTGTTCGTGTTTGGGTACAATTGTTCTAGTTTGCTATTTCTACTCGGGTTTTATTGGTTCCAGACAAGTCTCGTTGGCGGGACTACTGTACCGCTAATGTACCAAATTTTGCTGCGGGGCTTGCATGTAGCGGGTCATGCGCTAGGATTGGGACCGTCCTGTAAAAAATAGGTTCACTGGTTATGCCCGAATTAGAAAATGATTGGATGGTCCTTACCACCATCAACGCGCCGCGTCGTGAATTAGTCAATGGCGACGATGTAGAAAGCTGGCTACGGGATTCTGCCGTGGAACAGGACACGATGGGCTTGCAAACCTTTTTCTATGAGTGTGACCTGGGCGCACAACTGGGATTTTTAGAAGCAAGGCGTATTCCGGTGGAACAGGCCTTGGCGACGCTGGATAAATATGTGCGACCATGGTTCCCGAACGGCTATCACTTTTTGATCGACGATTGGAAAGTGGCCTGATGGAAGCCTGGGAACCCCTTTTCGATAAAGCTATGCAGGCTTTGGATTCCCTGCCCAGGCATGTACCGCCGCCGGACTGGACTTTTGGCGGGGGTACGGTGCTGATGCGCAAGTATCACCATCGTCTGAGTCGGGATGTGGATATATTTCTGACCGATTCCCAGTATCTGACGCTGTTTTCGCCGCGTCTGAATGACGCCATAGCGGATATGACGACCCAGTATCGGGAAGATTCGCAGCACGTTAAGCTGACATTTGGCAATCTGGGTGAGGTGGATTTTGTGGCGGCACCGCGTTTAATCGAAAACTCCAAACAGGCCGACACCATTCACGGGCGCAAAGTTTGGCTCGACAAGCCGGAAGAAATCATCGCTAAAAAGTGTTTTTATCGGGCAGACGGATTCACCGCCCGCGACGTGTTTGATCTGGCCGTTTTTCTGTCGAAAGACCACAAAGCGGCCAAAGAAAATCTGGGTATTATCACAGC
>DYKH01000865.1 GCA_020722685.1 Caldithrix sp.
GAGGCTTTTGTACGCCGAAACCGGCCATCCCGAGTACCGCAGCTATGACTCGGTTGATGCAATAATTGTTGAAAATCAGGGGCGAGGGGTTAGGGGCGAGGGGCGAGGGGTTAGAAATGAGGGGCGAGGGGTTAGGGGCGAGGGGCGAGGAGTTAGGAACAAGGGGCGAGGAGTTAGGAACAAGGGGCGAGGGGTTAGAAGCGAGTTTAGCCATCAGCCCGTTGGTCATTTTGTTGATTTCTATTTGCAGGCTGAGGATCGGCGACAGATTCTCCGCTGATAAAAGGCCAAGTCTCTGAGCAATCAAAAGTTGGGTCTCAACTTCTGCAAGCGATCCCCTCGCGATCGACAGGAATCGATAGAATTCTTGTGTTGAACTCCTTGCATGACCTTCAGCAATGTTCGATGGAATGGAAACAGCGGCCCGTCGAAGCTGATTCGTCAAGCCGTACAACTCTTCCTTGGGAAAAGCTTTGGTCGCTTGGTAAATCATCTCAACCAAGTCCATAGCTTTCTGCCAAACAATCAAATCCCTGTAACTCTGTACGCTCATATCTCGCCCCTCGCCCCTAAATCCTCGCCCCTGATTTCAACAATCATTGCATCGACCGAATCATAGCTACGGTACTCGGGGTGGCCGTTTTCAGCATATAAAAGCCTCCCTCCAGAAGAAGTCCCGTTCCAGGAAGCCACGACGGTCCGATTTCTTGAAATGGTTTGAAGCAGTCGCAAAGGGTCTTGCTTGAGACCTTTGTCGAAAAGGATCTCGATATTATCCAGCACCACAAGCGATTGAGCCTTGCCTGCGACCTGACTCAGGATGTCCGGCAACCGAAGAGACCGCTGCTTTGCTGTCAGTTCAAGCAATTCGCGTGAAAGATTCAGATTAACGTTGATGACGGATGTCCCGAACTCCGCCGCGATACTGCGAAGAACACCGGTCTTGCCGGAACCGGTCTCACCCACCAGCAGTACCAGGCGGTGATACAAGCCTTCGGCCGCCTGGAGGGATCGTGTTATCTTGTCGTGAAT
>DYKH01000260.1 GCA_020722685.1 Caldithrix sp.
CAAATCTGCCTCGTTGAGCCATTGGATGTTGTTCATCAAGCCTTATAGCCGGCTTTTCGAGGCATTAGATAGAGTGGATTTGAGACATGCTTCGGTCTGCCAAGGCCGACCTGGTGGTCCGCCAAGGCCGACCTGACGGCCTGCGCGAAGTAGGCCGGGTATGGGGAAGCTTATCTTTTCAGATTCTATTTGTGAATGAGGACTTTTCTTCAGGCCAATTCTGCCAGGCACATTTTGGATTTTGATATGTCATTTTCAGTTTTAATGTTTGATATTTGCATGAAGGCTACTCGGACACCGAGAGAAAGTGAATAGCAGGTACGCATTTTCCGAAAGAGCCTTCAGAAACGATTCTATTTGTGAATGAGGATTTATCTTTAGGCCACTTTTGCCAGGCGCATTTTGGATTTTGATGTGTCATTTTGAGTTTTAATGTTTGATATTTGCATGAAGGCTACACGGACCCTGTGAGAAAGTGAATAGCAGGTATGCATTTTCCGGAAGAGCCAATTTTGTTGATCGAATTTAAAGTCGAGATGCAACCCAAATCGTTCCAAGTCTTTCTCGGCTCAAGCTTGCTTTAAAATTTCCAGGCGAATCCGATGGAAAAATTGGGATAGCACTTGACCCAGCTCAAGTTGTCTTCGATCAGAGGTTCTTGTTCCGCGCTCGGAGCGATGAGTCCTTTTTCGACCAGGAACAACTGCGGCGAGTTTTGGTAGACCATGCCTCATCGATCAGCAACGAAAACTTCTTTTCGTTGGCGACGGCGTTGCCCAAGCCGATGCCGACGTATGGAGCGAGGGAAAGGAGGCCAACCTCGCCGGTCACTTTTCGCAGCTCATCCGGCTGATGGGTCTTGGCGCCCATTCTGAGCGAAGTTGCCGATTTCACCGTGATGTCCATTTTGTTTTCATTGTAATAGCCGCGGGCGCATAATCTGAAGGTCTTGTCGAAAGGGTACCAGTCGAGTAAAAGAGAGCCGGTTCGCATTTTGAGCTTGAAATCGTAGCTGACGTCTTCGCCTTGTACACCGTCCAAGCCATAATTGAAGAACTACCGCCGAGCCTGACGTTGAGAGCCGGGGATACAGATTTGACGGCTTGGAGACCGGCGCCCAGTGAGCTGAAACGCGCCGATACAGCCAGACCGCCTGAAAAGGCTAGCCGAGACAAGTAAAGTAAACAAAGCGTCATCGCAAAAAATTGTCTTTTCGTGGCAATTTTTCCTTTTCAAAGTGAATCGAGCGGTTGAAGGTCGAGGTCAACCAGTCTGAGCACCTACGCCCAGGAACTATACTCGTTAAGGGTCGCTTTTTCATGTCATGCCTGTGAATACAGGCATCTCCTAACCAACTGTTCACAAGGAGATTCCTGCATGCGCAAGAATGACAAGATGGATGAAATTTCTACCCTCAACGAGTACATTGGCCCGGCCTTTGGGGTCTCTGCAGCCCTGTCGCTGTTGGTATTGAATATGCCCCCGCCTTAGAAAGGATGGTGTTAATTGGAACCTAACATTATGTGCAAGTCAGGTAATGCTATGGCAAGATGAAATCCCCCAAAACGACAAAGGCATAGTATGGCTGCCCCATCTCCTATTCTATGCCTTTTTGATGCCCTCATCGGCAGCTTCAACGATTTTTGTTGCTGAGAACTTGCGATAATAGCAAAAAAAGTATGAATCAGGCAAGTGGGATTTTGTCCACTGAGAAAATCTTTATCCAGTCTTTCCATTTGCGCGGCTGCTCCGGCATGCGAAATCTTCTCTCGTGCTAATACAAGTAGAAAAGGCGGGGGAAGCGTACCCTCGCCTTTTCTATGACTTGGCTATAAGGAAATCGGATTAGCCTAAGCTATTGTCCAAAATGACATCTTGGAAAGATTCTATGGAACTGGATTCCCATCGGTATCGATCAGGCGGATTTCTCCCAATCCCAAGTCTTTCAAGGTCGGCTCCACCTTGGCGCGGTCGCCGACAACTACCCAAACGGCCTGATCAGGATGCAATAGCTTTTTCCCCGCCGCAGAGACTTGCGCCAGATTCAGGTTGCGGATTTTGTTGGGATAGGTTTGATAATAGTCATCGGGCAAGCCGTAGGTCACGATATCGCTGATGGAGCCGCCGACGGCACCGATGGTTTCCCATGAGCCGGGCAGGCCGAGGATCTCGTTCTTTTGCACCTTGTCCAGTTCCTCTTGCGTCGCTGGGCGATTTCCGATGATGCCTTTCAGTTCCGCTATCATCTCTTGCAAGGCTTCTTTGGTCTTGTCACCCTGAATCGGCGCGTAGGCGATGAACGGTCTCTGTCCTTTGGCACCCCAAATTAGGCTCCCCGCCCCATAAGACCAGTGTTTGTCCTCGCGGAGATTCATGTTGAGTCGGGAAGTGAAGGTGCCGCCCAAGATCGAGTTGAGCATATTCATGGCAATATCGTCGGGATCGGCCTTGGGTGGCGCAATGTGGCCGGCAATGATAACCGATTGCGGCGAGCCGGGCTTGTCGATCAAATAGATCGACGACTTGGCTTTCTGCTCGACCTTGCCGATGTTCTTCTTGGGCACTTCACCTTTTTTCCAGCCTTTGAACAGGGACTCCAGCTTGGGGGTGACTTCGGCAAGGGTGATGTCACCCACCACAATCAGCGTGGCATTGTTCGGCTTAAACCATTGCTGGTGGTATTTGACCAGATCGTTGCGGGTCATTTTCTGTACCGACTCTTCCGTCCCGGAGCCGGTTAGGGGGTTGCCGTAGGCGTGCCCGGCGCCGTATAGATATTGCGGAAACACCCGCAAAGCCATCGTAACTGGCGAGGCCTTTTCCTGTTGAATCTTGGCAAGCTGCTGCTTCTGCAAGCGAGTGAATTCCTTTTCCGGGAAAGAAGGATTCAACACCACGTCGGCAAAGATGTCGAGTGATCCGTCCAAATTGCTCTTGAGGGCGGAGAGGCTTACGGAGGACATGTCCAGATTGGAGCCGCTGCCCAAGCGCGCGCCCAGCAGGGCCAGCTCGTCACTGATCTGTAAAGCATCGCGGCTCTTTGTTCCTTCATCGAGCATGTTCATGGCTAAGCTGGCGGTACCGGGCAGTCCGAATTGATCCGCGGCATAGCCCGCATCCATCAACAAGTTGAAATTCACAACCGGGACGGAATGCCATTCAGCCAGAACGATTTTCAAGCCGTTGGAAAGCGTAGCGCGCTGCAGGTTCGGGAACTTGACTTCCGGCGCCGCGCCGGCATCGGGCAGCTTGGAGCGATCGACGTTGGAAGCGACCGTGCTGTATTGCGGAAAAGGATGCACCTCGAGAATGTAGACGCCGTCGGAAAGCCACTTTTTGGCGGCGTCTAACAAATCTTGCGCCGTCGCCTCGCGCATGCGCTTGAGAGTGGTTTTGTAAAAGTCGGGGCTGCCGCCGAAGACCTGATTCGAGGCCAGGATGTCCGATTTGCCGCCAAAGCCGCCGATGCGCTCGATGCCGCGCACAAAGTTGGAAAAGTATTGCGTTTTCACCCGCTGCAACTCGGTCTCGGTCGGTCCTTCGGCTAAAAACTTGGCCAGCTCCTCATCCACGGCTTTCTCGACCTTTTTTAGGTCCTCGCCCGGTTTGGCGGTTGCCTGAACATGAAACAGCCCGGCGATTTCCCTTTTCTCGATGAAGGAGGACACGTCTGTGGCGATTTGGTCGTCGTAGACCAATCGCTTGTACAAGCGCGAAGTTTTGCCGCTTGCCAAAACATCACTGACCAAATCCAAATAGTCGGCGCATGGCGTGCCCCATCCGGGAGTGTTCCAGACCTTGTAAATCCGGGCTTGCGGCACGCGGTCTTCCACCTGTTGGCGAATAGTACCGGTGCGCTTGGCGATGAAGGAATCGTGCTTGGCAATGGGGGGACCCGAAGGTATGTCGCCAAAGTACTGCTTTACTTTTTCCAAGGCCGCTTTCGTATCCACGTCCCCGGCAATGGCAATGACGGCGTTTGCGGCACCGTAGTAGGTCTTGAACCATTCGTGCACGTCGTTCAACGAGGCCGCGTCCAAGTCTTCCATGGAGCCGATGACCGTCCATGAATAAGGATGACCGGCCGGGAAACAGTTTTTGGTGATCAACTCTTCGGCAACGCTGTACGGCTGATTTTCGTATTGCCGCTTTTCATTCTGCACGACGCCCCGTTGCTCGTCCAGCTTGGCCTGATTGATGGCGCCGATGAGGTGTCCCATCCGGTCGGACTCCATCCACAAGGCAAGGTCCAAGGCCGGAGCCGGCACGTTCTCAAAATAATTGGTGCGATCCTCGCTGGTGGTGCCGTTTAGATCGGTGGCGCCGACCTTTTCCAACGGCTTGAAATAATCGTCGTTGTAATTCTCACTGCCGTTGAACATGAGATGCTCGAACAAATGGGCGAATCCTGTTTTCCGCTCCTTTTCGTTTTTTGAGCCGACGTGGTACCAGATGTTCACCGCCACGATGGGCGCCTTGTGGTCCTCGTGGATGATGACCGTCAAGCCGTTGTCTAATACGAACTTTTGATAGGGAATCTCAACACCTTGATCTTTGTCCGCAGGCGGCAATGCCAAGGCAATTGCCACCCAATAGAAAAACAGTACCAGCGTCAACGGTGTCTTTTGATAACGCAGCATAGTGCCTCCATTGGTTAAGGGGTGAGATGGTTGATGATAGATTTGAGTTTGATCCTCTTGCGCATCGATGGTTAGTAAGTCCCTTCCCGGTGATGGTAACTCTCGGGATGCATCGCAACACTCGGTAACTATTTACGGGATGTCCTGCCAGTGCGGTTATTGCGGATGCAGGAATCTCCTTTTCATTCCACGCCCGCAGGAGCCTCCCGCATACGCAGGGCAGAGAGCATCCCGTGATCGGTTACAAAATTCCCGACCGGATCGCTGGCCGAGTATCGATGGGTTCCGACGCAATCCGGCAAAGAAGACGCGCTTTAGGTGGAATTGTTTCAAACAAGTTCCCCTGATGACGTGCTGTGCTCCTCTTTCGTCCAGGCAGCCGAGAGTCGTTTTCACCTCGGACGGTCTTGGGGGCGTTGCCACCAGGTAGGGAAAGGTATTGTCGATCAGCCGGATAAAAGGATGATCAGCAGAGCGTCTTGACACTTTCCTCTGCTAAAGTGCCAACCCGCAGTCATTCCACCCCTCTTATTTTCTCCATAAACTGCGTGCGGAGATAATGATCCGGAGTGGAAGTTTTGCTAAAGCTCATGCGTCCGATGAATTGATCCAAACCGGTAAAGCCATGTGCCGCCATCCACGATTCGATGCCGGTCAGCATCTCGGCGATTTTGCCCAAGCCGCCCTTGTACAGGACGGAGGCGATTTGCACCGCCTTTGCTCCGGCCAGCAGCATTTTGATAACGCCATCGGCGTCGTGAATTCCCGTGGTGGCGGCCAAGTCGCAGTCGACTTGATCGGAGAGGCGGGCAATCCAGCGCAGGGCCAGGAGCATGTCGGTCTTGTTGCTGAAATGAAAAGTGGTCGTCAGCTTCAGTTGATCAATGTCAATGTCGGGCTCGGTGAAGCGGTTGAAGAGTACCAGAGCGTCTGCGCCTCTTCTTGCCAGCTCGTTCGCCACATTCGGGAGGGAGGTGAAATAGCTGCTGATCTTCATGGCCACCGGGATGCGTACCTGTGCCTTCACGGCATCGATAATGTCGAAATAGAGCCGTTCCAAGGACTGACCGGTCACTTGGGCATGCGTAGGATCGGGAAAAATGTCCAGCTCCAAAGCATCCGCGCCGGCAGCTTCGATTTCGGCAGCAAAGCTCGGCCACCATTTGGCGGACACGCAGTTGATGCTGGCGATGACCGGGATGCCGACTTGTTTCTTGGCTTCCTCGATCAGCTTGCGATAATCTTTGGGGCCGTACTGCAATTCCAGCTCTGAGCGCAAGTAGTCATAGGCCTCCGTGTGAAAGCCGGTGGTGCCGGATAGACCGTAATCCGCCCGCGCCATAGCTTCCTCGAACAGACTTTTGATCACTACCGCGCCGGCGCCGGCGTCTTCGCAGGCTTTCATTTTCTCCACCGACTTGGTCAAGCCGCTGCTGGCGACAATGATAGGGTTCTTGAGAGTCAACCTCATGTATCGGGTTTCAAAACTTGGCATTGAGTTTTTCCTTGGCTGAATTGCAGGTCCTTCTTGATATGATCTGCTTGTTTAGCTGGTTTACGCTGTCCGGCAATGGGGTTCTACGAACTCTGGCAGGGCTCGGAACTCTGTCAGAGTTAAGTTAGATGAATCAGGTAAACACCACCGTGCGATTGCGGTGCACGATGACCTGTCGATTCAGATGCAAAAAAGGTTCATCCGGCAAATGCGTACCTATTGGCGAAGAAAGGCCAAAAGCATTCCT
>DYKH01000053.1:0-13266 GCA_020722685.1 Caldithrix sp.
TCAATTATGATCTATGCAACTCAATAGGTCTGTCGTGGTGGACCCGTTGGAAGGGAGGCTCGGGCATAACCGATCAGGAAAAAAACGGCTGGGTTGCTACCGGCAGGGATTCTCTATTCAAATACTTTAGTCAAGCGACGCGGCGCTATTTTCGGAATGCCGAAAACGGACGGAATCCCTACGATGTGCCGGAAGCGCCAATCCCGCCCGATTTGACGGTAACGGCTGGCGAGAAATCGGTGATCCTGGAATGGAGCGACGTCTCTCAAATCCCGGATCACGATACCGGCGTCAATGACTTTGCCGGCTATCGGGTTTACCGAGCGAAAGTGCGAAATGATACGACTTTTCAAAAAATATGGGAATGCGGCGGCAAAAGCGGTATCCCGGTCGCTACTCGATACGTCGATACCGATGTTCAACGCGGTTTTGCCTATTTTTACTATGTCACGGCTTTTGATGACGGTACTCAGAATTGGGAGCAATTCGGGCGATCTTTGGAATCCGGCAAATATTGGAATATGATGCTTAAAAATAAGCCGGTGCATCCGTTCATGAGTCAACAGCAGATACCAAATTTGGAAAATATCAAGGTAGTTCCCAATCCGTACCATGACAAATCGGTGCGCTTTAATTGGCCGGGAGAAGAAAACAAGCTGCTGTTCATCAACCTGCCGCTAAAGTGCACCATAAAGATTTTCACATCGACAGGGGATTTGGTCAAAACCGTTTATCATGATGACGGCACTACCGAGCAGGCATGGAATCAAGTGACAGACAGCAATCAGCTCATCTATTCGGGCGTCTATTTCTTTCACGTCGAAAGCGATATCGGCAACAAGTCCGGCAAGTTCGTAGTCGTGCGTTCCAGTAGTTTGGACAAACAATGAGCAAAGCGTTCTACATATTTTTCTGCTGCTGGCTGCTGTTGATCGACTTTGATGTGACCCTGGGTCAAGCCATTACCGGAAGAAAGTACTTGCGCATCGGTGAGTTGTGGTTCGAGGATGAGGACATTCCGACCGGCGGCTGGGAGTCCTGTTATATGTGGCCGAGCAACCATTGGCGAAAAAAATCCGAAGGCGAGAACCACATTCTGGGTGGCAATGCCCGTATGGCCGGATTGAACATTTTCGCCAAGAACTGGACCAATTTTAGGAAGGTTTTTTATCCCTATGTCGCTGGGACTTTGACTGAAAGCCTGATGTGCAATTTCGTAGGGGAAAACAGCAGCACCGGGCATGAGTTCAAAATTGTGATGCGAAAACCGCCGCCCACTTTAATCGTCGACGGTGTGACACAGGCTCCCCGGCAAGAATACGATGAATTGGATCCCAATTTGGTTTCCGATGCGATGCTCTATATCAAATGGTCCTACGCTCTGGGCGTGACCGGAGAAATGCGCTATTATGTCTACGGCGAACCCAGCGCCGACAGCTACCTGTACATCGATTTTGTGATGACCAATACCGGCAATCTCAATCGCAATTTGGCGACTGCGGAGCTGCCCAATCAATTCTTGCATGGACTGTGTTTCAACTATATGGTGCAGCCGCACATCAGCTACGAAGGCGCTCTGCAAAACGGCGCGCTGTGGGAGAACAATAACGACGATTGGGTGGAGTATTACGGCGAGGATTATCCTGATTTTTTGGGCAATGGTACGCCTATGCATCCGGCCGGTAACCCCACTGCCGACTCATTGCGGCTTTTCATCATCTGGGACGGTGATAACAACAAGAATCCGGGAGACGACATCGGCGATCCCGATGAGAATCGCGGCTTTTTCGAAGAGTCACAAGGCCAGGGAAGAATTCTTTCTCCGCAGTATGTAGGCTTGGGTTTTCTCCACGTGGACAAAAGCGCCGATGATGAGAGCAATGACTGGTCGCAGCCATCCTCCACCTGCTGGCGACCCGCCATGAATGAATTTTCCAGTCATGAAGATGCTTACAAATACTTTTTTGATGGTCCGAAGCACATGCTCAGTCCGCAGGAAATGGGCTATACCGAACCCAACATTCCGGAGGTGGCACGTCCCAATCCGTTTTTGGGAGTTGGGCCTTTCGAAATGCCCTTTGGCAGCAATATCCATTTTGTTCTTTTAGGTGCCGTGAATGGCTTGAGCTGGCAGCGATGTATCGATATCGGGCGTAGCTGGTGGGAACATCGCAAAGGCAAACCAGGGCTTTCGAATGAAGAAAAGGACCGTCTGGTTGCCACGGGTCGGGATTCTCTTTTCAAGGTCTTTAGCAGAGGCACGCGGCGGTTTTTCCGAAACGTCGAAAGCGGAAGAGATCCCTACGACATACCCGATCCTCCTGATGCGCCTGACCTCGTTGTTACAGCCGGTCCGAAAAGTGTGATCTTGGAATGGTCTGATGTTTCCGGCCTTCCGGATCCAGACACAGGAGTGCCTGATTTGGCTGGCTATCGCGTTTATCGGGCGGTTGGTAGAAACGATACGACTTATGCCAGAGTGTGGGAATGCGGCGGTAATAGCGGAATTCCCGTAACCACTCGCTATGTCGATCAGGAGGTGCAGCGCGGATTCGCCTATTACTACTATGTCACGGCTTTTGATGATGGCTCGCAAAACTGGGAGCATCCCGGCAGAAGCCTGGAATCAGGAAAATTCTGGAACATGATGCGCCCTAATCAGCCCGTGCACCCTTATTTGACGGCTGAAGTGACTACCACTCTCGGCAATGTGAAGGTCGTACCCAATCCGTTTAATGACAAGTCTACCAGACTGAATTATCCCGGCGAAGAAAATAAGCTGATGTTCATCAATATTCCTCCTCGCTGCACGATTAGAATTTTTACTGCAACGGGAGATCTAGTTAAAGTCATCGAGCATACCGATGGTACTAATGAGCAGGCTTGGAACCAAGTCGCCGATAGCAATCAACTCATTTATTCAGGAGTCTATTTTTATTTGGTGGAAAGTGAACAAGGAAATAGAATCGGGAAATTTGTCGTGGTTCAATCTAGTAGAGTGAAGGAGTGACCGGCATTAGTAGCTTAATTGTAAACATCTAGCCAAATCTGGCAAATGTTAGAAACTCAATGCAGAGGCCGCTGAGACCGCAGAGGAAAGTTTCATAGCATGACTAAACCTCTGCGTAACTCTGCGCCCTCGGCGTTCTCTGCGTTAAGACAGGCGAAAGCCAATTTAAGTTTGACCCATTATCCATTTTTGGTTCCGGCTTGTCCGGGTTAGGAATGGAGCTTTTCCCAAATATTTGCTGAAAGGCCAGCGAAGGCATGTATAGAACTGAAGGAGGTGGTAAGGAGGCAAGTATTTTTCCTAATTACTGAATAGCTTGTAGCTCACCTTAATACTTAGGGAGGTGATGTCAGGGAAAAGTGTCAACGATCCGCAGAAATTAGATTCTATTTGCGAATTGATGCAAATAGAAGTAGTCTCCCTTAAGCAGTGTAGGAAGCTTTTTGGTCATTAAATAACTAAGGAGCAAAGTATAAAGACCAAGATATTTGCCATACTGTTTGCCGTTTTGATGTTAGCGTCGTTTGTCTATGCCGGCGTCACGGAGATGAAAATTTGGACCGACGAAATGATGAGTCCCGATCCCGACCAGATGAATCCGGTCACTCATAAGGTAACTCGCTACGGTACCAAATCGAATCCGGCAAGCTATTATATCGTGCGCTGGTGTACCAATGCCGAACCGGCAAGTGATTATATGAATATCACCAGTACCGATCCAGAACCAGCGGCTGGCCCGTATTGTATGGACGTCGGTATGGGCCCGGTGCCAGGGCCGAATTTGTGGATGGACATGCGTCGTGACGACGCAGCTCCGGGTTGGTCAGATCCTTTGGACGCTTCAGCTACGGAACGTGTCACTTTCTGGATTAAGGCAGAGCCGAATACCTGTCCGCTTTGGTTCTATGCGGTGGATTATCCCTCTCCTGCAGGATTCGGTAACAGATCAGCGAGCATCAGAATCGAGGGTGAAACGGTCGTCACCCAAGATGAGTTCGGTGAATTCCTAGCCCGTCTTACTCCTTTTGACGGCACTTGGCAGTTCGTTACGATTCCATGGGCATTTTTAATGGTAGCAGATTCTGCTGCATTAAATGCCGTTGTGCCGTACAGCTTCACCCATGAAGGAACGACGTACGGTGGGGCGGATGGCGACGGCGCAGCGTACGCGTTTACCACGGATATTTTGAAATCTCTGACCTGGGCTACCAGCACCACAGACGATGGTCCTTATGGCGTCTGGGACCAGGCTTATGCCGCATCCCCGAATTGTAAGTGGACTCTGCCGTACGCACGTGGGAACACGACTGCCCCGCAACGATGGTCCATTGACGAGGTAGTCTTTTGCTTGAATCAGGGCACCGGCATTGTTGGTGTCGATGGCAAACCGACGGTCATGCCGCTGACCTATGATCTGGGCAACAACTACCCCAATCCGTTCAATCCAACGACGGAAATCGAATATGCGATTCCCGTTTCCAATCAGGTATCCATCGACATATTCAATTCATTGGGCCAGAAAGTAAAAACCTTAGTCGATGGCTATCTTACAGCCGGAACATACCATGCAACTTGGGACGGCACCGATGATCAAGGTAATTCTATGCCCACTGGCTTGTACTACTACAAAATGAGCGCAAGCCATTTCAACTCGGTAAAGAAAATGCTGTTGCTAAAGTAATCTCTAAACCGTAGACCTCAAAGGTTTCCAAGGCCTTTGAGGTCTAACATTACCGTCTGAGCCATACTTTTGAGCGTTACATCAGATGTAGCGGTAACAAGCTCAGGCAAAGGAGAACCAAGGCATGCGTCGCCAACTTGTTATCGCGATTATACTATTCGGCCTCTCTTACAAAGCCTCGGATGCTTTTGTACGCGATTTTCGCATTCCTGCAAAAACAACTGTCCCGTATACCTATTGTATCTCGTACCTGGCGGATCCTGACAGAGAGTCTTTTCTAACAGAGCTAGAAACGAGCCCCCCCGATCTTTTTCATTTGGGCTATCAAATTCCCTTCAAAGGTGCACTGGGGCCGACGTACGGTCATGAGCTTTTTTCCGATGATATTCTTCCGCCTGACCAAATTCCTCGCGAAATCGATAGGATTGAGAATATCATCAAAAAAATGCACTCTGCCGGAGTGGCTAAGCTTATCCCTTATGTCTACACGATGGCCTTTTTTGGGCGGCCGGATAAGCGCACCGGATTTTTCCATTTCTATGATCGTTGGGATGATTATCGCATTTTCGGCTTGGGGCCCAAACCAATCGCCGATCCAAGCCTGTGGTCGCAACAGGTAGGACCGCATCAGCTCGGCGGGGGTCCGGATGGTATTTTGCATTACGATCCGTGCATCAATCATCCGGCTTGGGCTGAGTATCTGGATTTGGTTGTTCGCCAAATCACTTCTCTTGATTATGACGGTATGTTCTTTGACGTCAACACCCTGTATTGTTACTGTCCGCATTGTCAGGAAAAGTTCGATATCTATCTGCTACAAAAGTACGGACGCGAAGGGCTGCGCGAAGCTTTTGGCACAAATGACCATCGACTCCTGAATTTGTCGACGATCTATCGTGATTTCGAGCGTACCATCCTGAGTGCATTCAAGCCTTTTCTGGCGAAAAGTTGGAATCAGGAAAAACTGAGTGCGATATTGGGAGTCGAAGATACCTCTGAAGTCAAGTTAGACGAAGATTGGCGTCTACTGCGCTGTTACATGCAAAACTCTCGGGCAGAGTATCCGCCAAAGCCTGGCTTATCCGATTATCTGCTCAAGAAATTCGGCGCAAGTCAGACTGATAAGGGCGCGCCAGAAACAAGGAAAGAATTTGTTCAAACGGTGCTCCGTTTTTACTTTGAAAGATTTTTAGAAAGCGACGAGCTTGCGAACATTCTAATGGCCAAATTTGGTTCCGCGGATCTAAAAAAACGCTGCTGCGCCGGGCCGAGAGAATTGCTTTTATGGGTGGAAACGCAACGGTTCTGGTGCAAGAGCATGGCGGAGCAGTTCGAGCGCCTGAAAAAGGTCGGCCGCATGACCTTTGCAGAGCGTGGTGCGGGAAAGGACTATTACACCGTCGCCAATCTCGGCTCAATGGCCACCGTGGACGGCCTCAACAAGCGGCGTGTCGATGCCATCGATTTGGTGCATTGGGCGCCTACCGCGGATATGCAAATGTTCGAGGAAATGCCGCAGGTTGGCTCCTTGGAAAGCGGCGTTATTATTTCTAACATCTTCGCCTTCCGCTGGGCCATGGGAGCAGGCACCCGAGCGGGAACTCTGTTGTACAAGGTCAATGACGACCGCGCTGCGGATTTGGCGGAGGCTGAAGTAGCCGCCGGCGGTGGCGGCGCTTTCATCCAGCCGGGATTGGGCGCTCCGGAATCGCGCAAGCGCTGGAAACGATTCTTCTCTGATCATGCCGATCTATGGGATGATGGCTCGTCCTGGGCAAGAGTAGGTTTGCTCTTTTGGAGCGATCAGGTTTTTTATGAATATCCCGAGCATGATGCCATGACTCGCCGCTTGGTGCATGTCTTTTCCGAAAACCAGGTTCCCTTCGATATCATCACGGAAGAAAACCGGGAAGATTTAGCCAAATACGACATGATTGTCGCACCTAAATTGCGGTACTTGGATGATTCGCAAATCTCACGGCTTTTTGACTATGCGAATCAAGGTGGAAGCTTGGTTCTCATTGAGCCGTTTGCAACCGAGGATAAACTTGCTCGGCCCCGGCCAAATGGGCCGATGAACAAAATCGCCTTCCCTTCTGATGGCTTTCAAGCAGCCCATTATGGCAAAGGGCAAGTGCTGCGTCTTAGAGACGAAGACGTTCCAGCGCGGCTGTCGGATCAATGGTGTCTGATGGAGGAACGGGCCGGATCCTTCCCGCGCGCCAAGGATTATTTGGAGCGTGCGCGGAAATCGGATTTGCAGCAGGGCATTGACTTGGGCGGTAAGTTTATTGGGCGACTCGAAGCTTCTTTGAAATTGCCGCTGCGCTGGTGCCCGCCGGAAACAAATCCCGGCGTGTATGTTCATGCATACCGGCTTCCGGCGAAACAAGGCCGCCCTGATAGGATCGTGGCTCATTTGGTAAATTACCGCGTGCCTATTCTTCTCGATAAGGGCGCAGCTGAAGGAGAAGATGCTATATGGGTAACGAAAACCAAATCGGAACAGCCGACGGTCATACGAAAACTCAGAATAGAGATACCTCTCTTATCCGGCATGAAAGTGAAGCAAGTACAGGCGTTAAGCCCGACCGAAAAGCCAAGCTCAGTAAAGTGGACAAATCAGGCCAATTTCGCGTCCTTGATCGCTGATGGCCTTGAAATATATCAGGCTTTGCTGATGGAGCTTGGTGCAAGCGAGTAGTTTTCGCGCTTCGAATTCACTCTGTCGTGAGAAAGAGCCGACTTGTCTCGATAGGAAATTCATATCCAACTGAAATTAGGACAGCATGGGCCTTGCGGATATTAGAATAAAAATGGTCGAAAAAGCGAAATACGAAATAACTATTTGTCTGGCTATTTTTGTCATCGCCCTAACACTGCGGGTAGTCTATTTGCAAGAACTAAAAGCCAACCCGCTTTTTTATCATCCGCAAGTGGACTCCCACACCTATGTTAACATGGCCAGGCAGATGGCGAATGGTGAATTTCTCCGTGCTAACAAATTTAGTTTTTATCAGCCGCCTTTGTACCCCTTAGTGCTGGCTGCCTTTTTCAAAGTCGTAACTGGTGACCTTTTTCTCATTCACTTGGGGCAATTTGTTTTGGGCGCACTGAGTTGTGTGCTGGTGTATGCCTTGGGAAGAGCTTGTCTCGGCAAAAAGATAGCATTGTTTGCAGGAATCTTGGCTTGTATCTACTGGCCGTTTATTTATTTCGAGGGAGAGCTATTAGTGCCTGCTCTTGCCATCTTTTTGATCTTGAGCTTCCTCAATATTGTGATTCGCTATTTCGATCATAAGAAATGGCCATATCTTGCTACGGCAGGAGTCACCTTGGGTCTATCAGCCCTTACCACGCCGAACATACTTCTGTTTGGCTGGACAGTATGTCCCATTTTCATTTTGCTTTGCCATTCTAAGGAATGCTCGTCCGCTGAAAAAAGGAACCTGCGCGGCATCGTCTTGGCCATGCTTCTTTTTCTCTGCACTTCATTTGCTGTGATAGCACCGGTCACAGTTTACAATTGGTATGCCGAAAAAACTTTCATTCTCATTTCTCATAATGATGGGCTGAATTTCTACATCGGCAACAGTCCAAAAGAGGAAGAAGCACTGGCTATTCGTCCGGGAGAAGAGTGGAACAATTTTATACGGACTCCGCAAAGAGAAAATCCGCAGACTCGGCTTTCCAGTGCGAAATTCTCCCGCTATTGGTATAAGAAAAGCTTGCGCTATCTTTGGCAGCAGCCCGTAGAGTTTTTCAAGAACCAAGGGAAAAAGGTTCTTCAATTTCTCGATGCCTATGAAGTCAAGAGAAATGTCGACATTTACTTTTTCAAGGACCGATTCTCGAAGTTGATGCGGCTGCCATTACTCGGTTTTGGCATCGTGGCTCCGTTTGCATTGATTGGGATGATCGACATCGGCAAAGCCTCTATCAAGATGCGATTCTTGCAGACATTTGTGCTTGCATATTCGATCTCCGTCATACTCTTTTTTGTTGCTTCCCGGTATCGGCTTCCTATTATGCCGGTACTCATGCTCTTTGCCGCTTCAGGGCTTTTCACTTTCATTGACAGGTTCAAGACTCGACAAATACCCTGGCAGGGATTTCTATTGTTGATTTTTGCTTTCCTCTTTATTAACGTTGATCCCCTTTCCGTGCGGCCCAATGCGAGACAGGTATCAACTTCCGAAGCGGAAAGCTGGTATTACATCGGAAGAGCTCAGGGAGATGCTGCGCAAGCCAAAACGGATTTTTCCGAAAGGGCAGTCCAATACATAAAGGCAATTGAGACCATGCGCATGGCCGGCGCCAAAGATACGTCTTTCGCTTATCCGCATATTTTCATGGGAATCTACAGAGCAAACATCGGCAAAGATCTTTTGCAAAGTATCGAAAGTGACGACTATGCAGACGGAGAAGAACAGGTTTTGGCTCGACAAGCCATGCAAAATTTCCAAGCGGCAGAACAGGATTACCGTACCGCGCATCAAGTTGGACCTGAGCTTCTGTCCCCTTTGTACAATCTTTGCTTGTCAATGTACTATCTGAATATTCTGGATTTCAATTATAGCGATATAGATCTCGATGGAATCAGAGAGGCGATCTCTCAGCGATGCGATGAAATCGACCGATTAGCAGATATATTGTTGCAGAAAGGTGAACCGGAAGACAAAGAGAAATACTCCGACATAAAGTTTAAAGCTTCCATGCAGAAGCAAGCTGCGCTTAGCGCTGCCAAAACCATTTAGCACAATTATTGTCAGGCTTGCGCCGAAAATCCGTTGGTGGTTTTGCTCGGCTTTATCCTGGCTGGTTAAGTTGGCCTAATTTATAATCTCCTCACGAATGAGTTGAACCATGAAAAGAGCATCAAGCTCTTTCGTTTTAATCCTCGCAACGGCAATTTTGCCTATTTCATCAGCACTTTCTCAGTCCTTTCCGGAACTACGACTGGGAATGTTCGTGCATTACATGTGGGTTGGCCATCCCTATGATGGCATCGGCACAACCTGGTCGAACGGTTCCACCATCCAAAACCTTGATGAGCTTGCGGACAATCTTGATGTCAGTGATCTCGTGCAAGTGGCGAAAAGCATGCGTGCGCAATACCTCGAGTTTACTACCTGGCACGCCAATATGAATGCTCTGTATCCGAGTGACGTGCTGAAGCGTATGTTGCCCGGCCATTGCTCGCGCCGTGATGTGATTCGGGATCTGATTGAGGCTTTAAAGCCTACGGGCATTCATCTCATTCTTTATATTCATCCCAGCGATGGACACGACTTTTCTTGGGAGGATCAGCAAAAGGTAGGTTGGCACGATGGGCCGCCCTTTGCGCGATGGAATGATTTCGTTAACCAAGTTTGTGCGGAAGTGGTTGATCGGTACGGCAAGGATGTTGCCGGCTATTGGATCGACGGTGCTTTGCCGCAACAAGTCGATGCCGCGCGTCTGCGCGCTACCATTATCCGCCGTGATCCCGACGCCTGGCTGATCCAGAATTCCGCACTCGATCGTGATTGTGTGGACTATGGCGCTTACGAGCGGTTTGATGCCCAGTTTTCTTCAACGGTATGGCAAATGAATGCCGTCGTCACCGGACAATGGTGGGCCAACCAAGGTTCTCTCTCGGTCAGCCCGGAGTTTGCTTTTAAATACACGGTGCTGCAAGCAGGGACGAAAGATAACACCGGAGGAGTCGCCTGGGCTTTCAGCCCCCATCCCGGAGGGCGTTGGGAGACAGGCGTGCGGGAGTTCGCTAAGCGTTTGGGAGAGTATGTGGATCGAGTCCGGCCGGCGCTATTTCCGACTCGCCCCAGCGCAGCATTTGTCACACGTGAAGGAACAGCTCTAAAAAGCGCGCAATACGTCGCCACCGAATCAATGGATGGAAGGACAACATTTGTGCACGTACTCTGGCCGCCGCAAGAACAATTCTTGACTCTAAGGCCACCGGCAAATGGCCGGCTTTTCAAATCAGCAAAGCTATTGAGCAATGGACGTGGGGTCGAGATGCGCCAAGATGCGCACGGCTTGCAGCTCAAGCTTGGCCGTAAGGACTTGTGGGACTTGCTGGACACGGTGATCGTTTTAAAGTAGGGGACGTTTTGGAAACCGCAATCAATAGGAATGGCCAACCGGGAAATAAAAAAATGAGGAAGAATTGATGTCTGTTAAAAAAATAGCCGCCGGTGCAGTTCTGGTTTCTGTAATATTTTGTCTCCGCACTTTTGCGGGGGCCGTAGAATCGAAAAGCAAGATTTGGCAAATTCTCCTCGGCGATCAGATAGCGAGCGATGAAGCGATCAAAGTTGCGATTTCTGATCTGCAGACTGTGGGAATAGAAGTTGGCCTGCAGTTTGAGTTGACCAAAGCCAGCGAAGAATCTCCGGTAGACGCTATTTTCGTTGGTAATACAAATGAAAATGCCGCAACCGCGCATTTAGTCAAGCAGGGGAAGATTGGCCTACAGCCGCTATCCGACCCACAGGGTTACGAGATTATTACGTTGCAGCAGAATGGTGGTAGGACAATGGTCATTTCCGGTTGTTCTGTCATGGGTGATGTCTACGGAATTTACTGGCTCATCGATCGCATCCGGGTGAACAAGGAAATTCCCGACATCAACACGAAGAAAGAACCGCTTTTTAGAATCCGCTCGACCAGATCGATCGTGACTAGCAAGGAAGACATAAGAAAGGCTTTTCGGTACACGATCAATGTCGTCTATGGTGAAAATCCGTTAAGCTTGATTCCTTGGAATTCCGAACCGGAAAAGAGCGAAAACGAGAAGAAGCGCGCCGCGGCCAAGGAACTGATCGATTACGCTCATTCCTTGCACATCCAATATTTCGCCTTTGGCACCGAGTTCACCTATCACCCGTCGCTCTTGCAGGAATTAGGCGCCAAGCTGTCTCCCTCCGATCCGGCTTTTTGGGATGCGGTGCAAAACAAATTCCGCAGGCTCCTTCAGGCTATGCCCGATTTGGATGGCGTGGTGACTTTCACTGGCGAAGAACAAACGTATTGGGGCAACTACCGAACTTTCGATCCCATGCACGCGGGCGAGGATTGCGATTGGAGTCTGGAAAAACGCTATCGTACTTTCATCAAAAAGATCCACAACGTAGTGGTCGGCGAATTCGACAAGACCTACATCCACATCACCTGGGACTGCAATCCGAATGAAGGGCATGCTCAACCGGAGGTGTACAAGAGAATCTTCACCGGCGACGTTCCAACCAAGAATCTCTATCTCATGCCCAGCTTTACCCAAAACGATCGCTGGTGGTTTCAGCCATATAATCCCACTTTTAATTTGACGCCGCACAATATGCTGGTTCAGTGCGAGACCATGGACTATCACCACGGCGCCAGAGTATTCCCCAGTTTTCCCGGCTACTACTTTCAGGCCGGACTGCAAACTGCGATGATTCCGG
The DNA here is from genome assembly GCA_020722685.1 of Caldithrix sp. Next base: position 12,140 of record DYKH01000053.1, read on the forward strand.
ATTCTTTCAACCTGAAAGGGCTTGGCTTGGACATGCCCTATCAGGACGGCTGGGACACGCGCAACGTCACCGCCTACACTGTTTCGCGCTTGGCTTGGGAATGCCCGCAGAGCATCGAGACTCTGGCGGAAGATTTCGCCGCCATGTATTTCGGCAAGGCTGCTGCCAAACAAATGGCTGAGCTGTATCTGCTTTCCCCTGTGGCGTACAAGTACGGACTCTATATCGAGCCGGTCACCTATGGCCAGTTCTCTTCCTTGCCCCAATTGCGCGTCGCCACCTTCCCGGTCATGGGCTATCCGGTCATCGACAAAGGAAAAGCCCACATCGAGTTTTTGCAACGAATCTATCTGCGCTGCAAACCATGGATTGCCGAAACGAATCTGTACCTGGACCATGGACTACAAACAATCGAGGATATGGCTCAACGCTATCAGAATACCGCGCCGCTCATTGCGGACAACAAGCTGGCGCAGGATGTGGCGACCTCGCTGCAAGTCTCCAAGATGCTCATCAAGATGAATAATCTTTACGCAAAGTTGATCTTTGCTTACTTTGGCTATCGCGAAGAGCCGACGGAAATGAGGAGACAGGAACTGGGCAAAGTCGCCGCGGAGATCAAGGCTACCCGGGCACAATTCATCCAAACGCCGGACTTTGATTTCAACTTGTACGGCATCGATCAGTTGCTGGTAAATGTCGAACAAGCGCTTAGGGACGTCGTGCTGGCTGAGCAGACTTTGAAAAAGGCGCCTTCTCCCGAGATGGTGGAACGGATAATTGCGGCGGAGCAGGCCAAATATGTCGATCTCCTGAACACACACAAGAAAGATGCAGTGAAGTTTCTCCACTGGGAAGGCCGGGTGGATGGCAGCGACATCCTGAAAATCAAAGACAAGAGTATCGAGGTGGAGCACATCCGCTGGGACAGGGTGTACTTTAAGGATTCTGCCTTTTCTGCCCCGCTGCCGAAAAGGCAGGTGACGGTGATTCCTTTTGACATCGATTCCAGACCATTGCATCCGTTTATTCTCGAACAACCGAGCAAAGAAAACGATTACACCGTCAAGGTCTACCTTGAGGACGCGCCCGGCGGTGCCGGTTGGTGCAAATTCGACTTGTACTAT
>DYKH01000053.1:13366-34672 GCA_020722685.1 Caldithrix sp.
AAAAGCCAATTGGCCCGTCGTTTGGGATGGACGACGCGAGTGCATCCCATCATTCTTTCATCCGGCTCATTGTTGCTTCCCATGGCTTCGGAGATTTTTGGCGTGGCTTCGATGGCCATGACTTCGGACGAAGGGAGGACCTGGACATTCTCTCATTCGCCATACGGGTACGGAGTGGAACAGCCCAGCGTCATTCAGCGCAAAGACGGCAGCTTGGTCGCATTTTTTCGCGATTCAAGTCCGGCCCGCCGGATTCGCTTCAGCGAATCAAGCTACGAAGGCTTGATCTGGACACCGATTCGCAACACCGTTTTGCCCAATCCCGGTTCGGGATTGGAAGCGCTGAAGCTAAAAAGTGGCAGGATTCTCCTGATCTATAATGACGTGGAAGACGATCCGCGCTGCAGTTTGGCGGTCTCCTTGTCGGAAGATGAGGGAAGGACTTGGAAGTGGACTCGTCATATTGAGCGCGACCAATCTGGAAGATATGATTATCCGTCCATTATTCAGACGCAAGATGGTATGATCCATGGGACGTTCAGTTGTAACGTCCGCACCATCAAACACGTGAAGTTTACCGAAGCTTGGGTGCAGGAGGGTGATTGAGCTATGCATAGCCAAGATTTGAGTGGCCTTTTTTCTTATGGTATGGGCGTGTTGAGGCGGACGACGCTTGCTTGGGTCCTTACCGGCTTTGCTTTTTGTGGTCACGCCTCTGCGATTGACACCCATGATGCGCTAAAAGAAAACTTTCTCAATCCTCCCGCGGATTGCTGGCCGCACACCTACTGGTTCTGGCCCGGCGGTGCCGTCACCAAGGAGGAGATAACCTGGGAGCTTGAGCAGATGCATGAAAAGGGCATCGGCGGGGTGCTCATCAACAGCGCTTTCGGGCCGATCTATGAAAAGGGAAATCTCGCCTTTCTCTCTAATGAACATCTGCAAATGGTTCGCCACGCCGTTTTGGAAGCCAAGCGCTTGGGCATGGAGGTGATCCTGAATTTCAGTCACGGGTGGGTTTTCGGCGGCGACTGGGTGCCGCCGCAAGACCGCAGCCAAAGTTTGGTTTTGGCGCATGTCGATTTATCTGGGCCGCAGATGTTTTCCGGCGAGCTGCCCAAATTCATAAAGGCTGCCGATCATCGAGGCGAAATTCGCATCGCGGACATCCCGGATATTGACAAGCTGGTCGCTGTCGTGGCTGGCCAAGTGGTCGAAGACAAAATCATTGCCTCTACGCTCACCGAGCTGACTCCATTAGTCAAGGATGGGACGCTTCGTTGGCAAGTCCCCCCTGGCCGTTGGCGTTTGATGTGCTTTTGGCTGAAATATACCGGGCAAAGGAATATCGATCCCAGCGGCGGACAGGATGGCTGGTGCGTGGATCACTTCAGCCGCCAGGCCATGAGACGTTACTGCGAGTTCATTGGCGGAAAATTCTACCAAGAGGTTGGCGAAGAATTCGGTAAAACGGTGGAAGCTCTGCACTGCGACAGCTTCGAGCTGGCAAGTCTGCCCAACGGATTCAACTGGAGCGATAGCGTGATGGCAGAGTTCCGCCGAGCAAAAGGCTATGACCTGACAAAGTATCTGCCTGCTCTCTGGTGGGACGTAGGCAATATTTCTGCAAAAATCCGCTATGATGTAAATGAATTTCTGCATAATGTGGGATTGAAGATATTTTTCCAAAGCTTCCTCGAATGGTGCCATGAGCATGGCGTCAAGGCCAGCATGGAGCCGTACGGCTTTACGACAGATATTCTTCAAGGTGCGGGTCTCGTCGACCTGCCGTTTCTGGAAGTAACCCCTGGCGAAAAAGATGCGGTGCCTTGGTTCGATAACCGTATCGGCCCGCGCGAGTACACGGCTTCGGGTGCGCATCTCTATGGTCGCAACATTATCGGGGTGGAGGCTTATACTTACATCCATTGGGAAATTTATCGCGCCACTTTGGAAGAGCTCAAGATCGCCAGCGACGGTTTTCTCTGTGCCGGGGCTAACAAGTTCTACAATCATCTGTATGGCTACTGCCCTGAACGGGAGGCCGTGGTTTCACGCTCATTGCCGTGGGAAGCAATGATCAATCACACAAACATTTGGTGGCCATATTACCCTTTGCTCGCAAAATATCTCGCACGCTGCTGCTACCTGCTGCGACAAGGTCGTTTTGTAGCGGACATCGCCGTCTATTCACCCCTGGCTAATCAATGGACCTTGAACGTGATGAATGCGCGCAAGTGGACGCGAGAGTTCGATTGGGGCGAATTGGGCAAGCTGTTGCACGCCAACGGCTACTCGTTCGATCTGATCAACGATGATGCCCTGCAGCATAGAGCGCAAATAAGCGATGGCAAAATTAAGGTTGGGGTCATGGAGTACTCGATACTTCTCCTTCCCAATATCAAAGCCTTGCCAATCGCAAGCATGAAGCTTATCCAAGAGTATGTGCGCACCGGCGGCGTTGTGATTGCTTTAGAGCGACTGCCGGACAGCTCTGTCGGTTTTGCCGATTATCAGCAGCAAGACGCTGAGGTCAAGGCGATTGCAGAAGAGATGTTTCAGCCGCCGAAGGGAGCCAACGGCACCGGCCCCAGGGACTATGGAAAGGGAAGAACATATTTTATCAAGAAGGTGATCCAGCGGCAAGATGTTTTGGATTGGCGCAGCAGCGCCCTGGATCCTTTCGTCAATACCTTGCGGAAGCATGTGGTTCCGGATGTGGCGATTGATTTCGTCGCTGCCGGCTTGCGAGAGAATAATGGCATTCGCTTCATCCATCGTAGGATGGGGGAGGCAGACATATATTTTATCAGCAACATTCAGGACCAGCCAAGCGATATTCTGCTTACCTTTCATGTAAAGGGAAAGATTCCCTGGCATTGGAATCCTAATAGCGGCGAGGTCGAACGAATCGTCCATTATCAGGAAACGCCTCAAGGCATTGAAATACCGTTGCACCTGAGGCCGTACGAATCAATGTTTGTGCTTTTCAATCCGGGCGCCGAGGCGCGACATGTGGAGAAAAGCAACTTTTCCCGTATCGAAATCGAGAACGAAAACGGCTTGGTCGCTTTGGCAAACAGAAACGGCAGTCATTATACACTTCTGTGTGACGGCTCAGTCTCGGATAAGCGAATCTTTCAAGTGACAGGGGTGCCGGCTGAATTTGCCATCCCCGGGCCTTGGAAATTGACGTTGATTGACAAAGAAATGCCCCGAGCTGAGACGGTGCTAACGGAGCTAAAATCATGGACCGAAGACAGCACCAGCCGCCATTTCAGCGGTACCGGAGCCTACTCAACAGATTTCCTTTTGCCGAAAGAATATGTTTCTAATGATATCGAATTGGAATTGGATTTGGGCCAAGTCGGCAACGTCGCCAAGGTGGAATTGAACGGCAAGAACGTCGGCATTTGTTGGATGCGCGGGCAACGATTGAATATCACTCAAAACACTCGCGTCGGGCGAAATCAGTTGCGGGTATCCGTGACCAATACGCTCATTAATCGGCTCGCGGAAGTGAAAGATGCACCGCCTGTACCCAAAGAGTTGGTTGCGCATTATGGCAGCGGCACGACTTCCTATTCAGCCGCTTTTCGCGGCCCGCAGGGATTTAAAGCTTTGCCGGTATCTGGACTGCTCGGTCCGGTAAAAATCATTCCGGCCAAAAAAGTACAAATATTCAATTGATGGAGACCGAAATGTCAACGACCAAGCCAAAGGTAATTGGGGTTATTCCAGCTCGCTACAACTCTTCAAGACTTCCAGGAAAAATGCTCGTTTCTATTGCCGGGAAGCCTCTCATCCAATGGGTCTATGAGCATGCTCGTCAAGCTCGCCTGCTGGATGAGCTTTTGGTCGCGGTGGACGATCGCCGGGTTTTTGATTGCGTGTTAGGATTCGGCGGCAAGGCGGTCATGACCTCCGCGGAGCACAAATCCGGTACCGATAGGATTGCCGAGGTGATGGAAGATATTGCCGCCGATATCGTCGTCAACATTCAAGGTGATATGCCATTCATTGCCACCCAGATGATCGATGAAACCGTAAAGCCGCTTCTCGATTTCCCGGAAATACACATGTCCACTCTGAAAATGCTCATTCCGCCGGAAGCCTATTCCGATCCCTCGGTAGTAAAAGTGGTGACCGACGAAAAAGGATTCGCCCTTTACTTTTCCAGATCATTGTTGCCTTTTCCTCGAATCAGCGAGGGTTTGAAAGTCTATGAGCACATTGGCCTCTACGTTTACCGGAAGGACTTTTTGTTCGAATTTGCCCGTATGCCGCAGACCTATTTGGAGAGGATTGAATCCCTTGAGCAGCTTCGTGTGATGGAAAAGGGCTATAAGATCTTGGTCGTGGAAACCAAGTGCCCCGATGCCAATCTGCGCGGATTCATGGTGGATACTCCCGCAGACCTCATCAAGGCTGAGGAGTTAGCAAGGAGATTCATGACTGATACAAGCTTAAAATAGAGCGGATAAACTGCCGCGACCAAGGAGCATGAAAATGGACATTGATAGATCTGTGATTAAGACATTGCTTAGCACGTTGAGCGATGAAACAAAGCAGGCAGTGGAGAAAACAGTTTCCGCGATTGTCGCCGCCAAATCCAAAAAAGGAAAGGTTGTGGTGGTAACCGGCAGTGGACCGAACGTGCACGAGGGTGTCACGACCCTGATTGCGGAGTTGATGCACAAGGATATCATCGATGGCGTGACCACCAGCTCGGCGGTGATCGGACACGAGATGGCCGGCGTGCTGGAAGAAGTGAAGCGAGTGGACGGAAGGAAGTTAGGCTTTACATCCGCCATTCTCCCACGAGGCGATACCTTCGAGATCAGCCTGATGCCGGAGGCCGATTTGCAGCAAATCGCAACGGAGATCATCATTGATCAGGGATTGATCGCGCGGGCGATGGATTTGGATGGGACCATCATCATCAAAGCGGCCGGTAATATGGGCTATCCTCTGGGTCTGTGGACGGAAAAGCTGGCCAAGGAAATTCTCTACCTTTCCCGGGGCAAAGCGCTTCCATTCGAAACGATTGCAGGTGCCGGAGCGGATCCTCGCACGATGATCGGCGCCGGCTATGAGTGCGGCAAGCCGGTCTTGGTGACAGTGCCGCAGTTGGTCGGCAGCGGCATGGTCGGAATTGCGATTGGTGACTCCATCTCGATCATGGAGAGAAGCTCCCGTATTGCCAGAATGCTGCAAGAGGCCGATGTCATCATCGAGTCGGCGGTGGTTCTGACGCAGGAAATCCACGACGGCCCGTTCGAGATTCATACCGGTCACGGAATCTGGTCGCACTGGGAGGGCTATCCCACGTTCAGCTTGGAAGGGAAAACTCTTGTTCGCATCGACCTCGATCCGGTGTTGAAAAAAGCATGGGATTTCGAGCGGCAATCCAGCGAAGTACAAAAAGCCATCGATACCGGCGGGCCAAAGACCAAGCTGATGGGAATTCCATTCCGTATGGAGATGTCCGGCTTCACCCGGCTGGAAAACAGCATTCCCATCGTCGCCGACATTGGCGTCATCTGGCCGGTCATCGCCCATCGTCTGGAACAGGAATTGAGCCTACAGCTTGATTTCATTTCCTATCCGCAACAGACTCCCGAGGGTCGGAAAATGCGGGAGTGGATCGTTCGCAACATCAAGCCGGTCGACAGAAAGAAGCTTTGTGAGGCTCTGTAAACCATCGGCATAAACCTGTGAGGTTTTTGAAACCTCACAGGTTTGCTAAAGATCATTTGCATCAAGGAACGAGTTATGACGAAACCGATGAGAAGAACCTGCCGCATTTTCTGGCCGATCCTGCCTTTCTATTTTCTAAGCAAAACTATTGTACACCAGGGAAGATGCCTAAGGGCATGACAGGGAGGCTACGAGGGCAAGTGGCAAAGGCATCACAGAGTCATTGAGTAGAATGCCTCTCTTTCGGAATCGTACAGGTTTTTTGCAACACTGTGAAACACACTTATGACCAATCTTCAATTAAGAAGCATCGAGAAAAAGCTTCAGACGATTAAGAACTATTACTATACTCCCGTCCAGGCTCCCTTGCCGATCAAGTACTTGCCTGGCGATTTGGTCGATGCTCCACGCCCCGACCTCGATGACAGCGATTGGCTGGACTTTTCTATTGGACAATTCTGGGGCGGCCATGACAAAACCTGTTGGTTCCGTCTGCCTTTTCGCATCAAGAAAGAATGGATGGGGAAAAAGCTTGCTGCCATCATTCAGCCAGGCAAAAGATTCGTTTTCAAAAGCAGTGAAGGCGGCGATTTGCGGGAATACGAGCTTTTAGTCTATTTGAACGGCGAACCTTTGCAGAGCATTGACGTCCGCAGAAATGAAATTCCTTTGTGGGATAAGGTCACTCCGAACAAGATGAATGTGCTCGCCCTAGAAGCATTCAGCGGCTTGGAATCGCACCAGCATTGCCTCGAGCAAGCCGATTTGGTGCTGATCAATGAGGAGGTTCAGGATTTTTACTTCAATGCAAAGATGGCACTCGACACCATCACCGCCATTGGGGCTGAGCACTCCGAGGCGGCAAGGTTGATTGCTACGTTGGATCAAGCTCTGCTGCGAGTCGATTTCTCGCAGCAGGGGAAAGCGCCGTTCTTTTACTCCATTGCCAAGGCCAATGAATACCTGTTGAATCACCTCTATGGCGACTCGTCTGCGAACCGGCTTTATGCCTCCGTAGTCTGCCTTGGCCATTCGCATCTGGACCTCGCCTGGAAATGGCAGACCAAGCACGGCATCAAAAAAGCTGCTCGCACCAGCGCCAATGCCTTGCGATTGATGGAACTGTACCCTTCCTTCCGTTTCACTCAAAGTCAAGCGCAACTGTACAAATGGGTGCAGGAGTATTATCCCCAGCTCTTTGCACGCATCAAAGCCGCAGTCCGCTCCGGCCAATGGGAAGCGACAGGTGGGATGTGGGCCGAAGCGGACTGCAACCTTCCCGGCGGCGAATCCCTGGTTCGGCAATTTCTCTACGGCAAACGCTACTTTCGCCGTGAGCTGGGGGTCGATCCGCAGGTGGCTTGGCTGCCGGACAGCTTTGGCTTTTGTTACACTCTCCCGCAGATCATGCAGCAATGCAGCATGCGCTATTTTATGACCACCAAGCTAAGTTGGAACCAGTTCTGCAAATTTCCTTATGACACCTTCTATTGGGAAGGTTTGGACGGCACCCGAATCTTGGCTCATATGATCACCACCCCGGATCGACGCGGCTGGAACGATTACAGCGTCGACCTGACGCCAGCAAATGTCAAAGCCTGCTGGGACAATTATCGTCAGCCTCAGGAGAACAACGAGGTGCTGCTATCCTTCGGCTGGGGCGACGGTGGCGGAGGTCCGACCCGCGAAATGCTGGAGAGTGCGCAACGACTCGATCGTTTCCCGTACTTGCCGCTTGCTCGTCAAGGTCAGGCAGAGAAGTTTTTTTCTGACTTGGAGCAGCGGGTGAAAAGCCTGCCGGTCTGGAACGACGAGCTCTACCTGCAGTACCACCGCGGCACGTACACTTCGCAGGCTGGAATTAAGAAAAACAATCGCCTTGCCGAAGTCCTGCTTCACAACGCAGAGCTGTTCTGCGTCATGGACTTTTTGCGGACCGGAGACTACCCGCAGGAAGACCTGAACCGCTGCTGGGAGCTGGTGCTGCTTAATCAGTTTCACGACATTTTGCCCGGCTCCTCCATCGCCGAGGTATATCGGGATAGTGAGGGCGAATTTGGTGAAGTCCGGCAAATTGCTTCCCGGCACCTTGAGAGTGCCCTGCGACAAATCTCTTCCCGAATAGTCAATGACGGGAAGCAGGAAGCGATCATCGTGTTCAATCCGCTTTCCTGGAGCAGAGAGGATCTTGTCTCGCTTGCAGTCGATCCGGCTCAGAGTGCAGTCGAGGTTATTGAAGCGGACGGGGAAAAAGTGCCGACCCAGGTGAGCTACGATGGGAAAGAACTGCTGTTTGCAACGACGGCGACACCTTCACTCGGTCATCAGACTTTTCGGCTTGTCAAAGAGTCGTCAGCAGGCGCATTCAGCAGCAGCCTCAAGATCACGACCCACGGGATGGAAAACGGCTTCTTTGCAATAGCCTTCGATGAGCGCGGTTGGATTTCTTCCATTTTTGACAAGAGAAACGATAGGGAGGTGGTTGGCGAGGGCTGCTTTGCCAATGTCTTGCAGGCCTTTGAAGACCGCCCATTGGCCAACGACGCCTGGGACATTGACATTTTCTATCAAGACAAACGTTTCGAGATTGAGGAGATCGATGATGTACGCGTCATCGAGCGAGGCCCGGTGCGCGGCGGCATCCTGCAACAGCGACATTATCTGGATTCAATGATTCTCCAGCGCATCTTCGTCTATGAGCGAATACCCCGCATTGACTTTGTGACGGAGATCGACTGGCGCCAGCATCAGACTTTGCTCAAAGTCGCCTTTCCGGTTGCGGTTCATGCCAACAAAGCTACCTACGAGATTCCCTACGGCAACATCGAACGGCCTACGCACTGGAACACGGATTGGGACAGGGCTCGCTTCGAGGTGCCGGCGCAAAAGTGGGCCGATTTGTCTGAAGGCGATTATGGAGTGAGCTTATTGAACGACTGCAAATACGGTTATGACATAAGAGGCAATGTCATACGTTTGACCCTGCTGAAATCAGCCGTCGATCCAGATCCCAATGCCGACATCGGCCATCATAGCTTTTGCTATTCTCTCTATCCCCATGCAGGTGATTGGCGCCACGGACAGACGGTGCAGCGGGCTTACGAGCTGAATTATCCCTTGCTCACCCAAGTGGTCAATTGCTCCGGCGAAAAGCTCCGAATGTCGGCGGATTCATTTGCGAAAGTATCCTCGGCCAACGTGATGATCGAAGCCGTCAAAAAAGCGGAGGACAGCGACCGGATTATTTTGCGTCTCTACGAAGCGTACAACCAACGAGGGAAGGTCGAGCTCGAATTCGCGCATGACTTGAAGGATGTTCGCGAATGCAATTGTCTCGAGGAAGAGTACGGAGGGATTCCTTTTGAAAAGGACAAGTTCCGTTTCAATATGCGGCCGTATGAAATCAAGACGTTTTTGTTGCAGTTTACCCATCCGGAGCCATAGCATGCGGAAAGCGATCCCAGTTTGCCTCAGCGTCCTTTTGTCGGCGTTTCTTGGAACCGGTTCAGCGGTCCCGGCGACTACCGCCGGAGACTCCTGCCGTCTCTGTCCCCGACCTGCGAAGACCGATTTTGCAGCAAATTGGATTTGGCTGCCTGAATCCGTCGGCTACGAGTGGCGGAACAGCTATGCCTATTTTCGCAAGGCGTTCGAAGCATCAGGGAAGCTCACCATTGACATTGCTGCAGACAATTACTATCAGCTTTATTTGTACGGCAAATTGATCGAGCGCGGTACGGCGCCGTCGGATGTTGCGTACAAGACCTTTGACACGTACGAGGTGGACCTCGAATCCGGCCGACACGTGCTTGCAGTGCTGGTGCATCACATCGGCCAAGTCTGCGCCGAGGGGACGGTGCCGACACCATTGGGAGAAATTAGCGTGAGCTGGAAAATGGCAGATGGAAAGATGAAATTGTCCTATAAGGCTCCGGAAGGGATCAAGGTCGTGAGCAATTGAAATCAACTGTGGTCAGAATTGCAGAATGTAGCAATCTTGTTGCTTATTAAGCCAATGCAGTTAGTATCGTTTCAAGCTCTATTCTGAATTCGGCTAATCCATTATGAATGACCTATCGATTTACAATAATTTCCCTTGTTTTGATCTCTGTTTGAATGTATCTTTAATGTAGATACACAGAAGGAGCCGAGAATATGGAAACAAAAATTCAAAAATGGGGCAACAGCCTTGCCATTCGCCTTCCAAAAACGTTTGCAGATCAAACAGGAATCGAAAACGGTTCAGATGTCCATCTGCTCGTTGAAGAGGGCAAAATTGTAATCATTCCGATAAAGGAAAAGGAATTGCTACTGGAGGATTTTCTATCTAGAATTAACGAGGCTAATATTCATAAAGAAATTAGTTTTGGAAGTGCAGTCGGGAGAGAATCCTTATGAGCTATGAACCGGACCGGGGCGATATCGTTTGGATGATGCTTAGCCCTCAAAGTGGACATGAACAAGCCGGTCATCGGCCGGGGATTGTATTGAGTCCACATTCGTACAATGCCAAAGTTGGTTTGCTGATTTGCTGTCCTATTACTTCTCATGAAAAAGGCTACCCTTTTGAAGTGAAAATACCTCAGGGTCTTCCAATTTCAGGCGTGATCCTATCGGACCAAGTTAAGAGCCTGGACTGGCAAGCCAGGCAAGCTACTTTCGTCTGCAAAGTGTCGCAGAGAATTGTTAGCGAGGTGATAGAAAAGCTAAACATCCTTCTGATGGTCTGACGCAGAAGCAATGCCTTCACGAGCTTATTGTCCTCGACAAAGCTGATGTTTTTCTTGGGTGGCGACTGTGGTGGTGGCACAACTGCCGATGTGCTTTTTAGCGATCGAGTCGGTATCTCCGGGCTCGAAGGAGATCAAGACCGTTCCTCAACGAGCAGTGGGTGTGACTTGAAAACTAAGGCTTACAATTCCAAAGGTAGGGCGTGCGGCAGTGCTCATTAAACAACGCTTCCTCTAGAATCTCATGGCGCAAGACCAGAGTCGCTAGAATGGCGAGATTAAGTAGTCGTTCCTCAAACCAGAGCTTCACAGTGAGCCGAGGGAACGGTGCTCACGCCATTTGGGGATATTAGAGTAAGCTGGAAAATGGCAGGCGGTAAGATGAAGTTGCCCTACAAAGCTCCCGAGGAGATCAAGATCATGAGATATTAAACGGACTCGTGAATGGATAGAAACGAATCATTTCTTATGGTATCAACAACCACCATTTACTCACTGAATGGACTCACAAATGCAGCATAAGATTTGAGGAAACCCATGAGGCGATCTTTCACAACGGTTTGTGTGTTAGTTAGTCAACTATTGGCCCTTGTCGTTGGATTCGATTTGTCAAGTGCTGAGGATGGACGTTTGACTTGGTGGCAAGAGGCCCGCTTTGGCATGTTTATACACTGGGGGCTTTATTCTACTCTCGGTCGCGGAGAATGGCTGCTTTACCAGGAGCACATTCCGTTTGCAGAATATGCGAAATTGGCGGATCGATTCAATCCGCAGCAGTATCGTCCTGCAGAATGGGTGGCCCTGGCCAAAGCAGCCGGCATGAAATATATGGTGCTCACCACCCGGCATCACGACGGCTTTTGTCTCTACGATAGCAAGGTATCGGACTTTACGGCCCCAAAGACGGCGGCCAAACGTGATTTGGTCGCCGAGTTTGCGGAGGCCTGTCACGCCGCCGGCATGCGCTTGGGATTTTATTATTCGCTTCAGGACTGGCATTTCCCCGGCGTTCTGCCGCAAGGTTATCCTATTTCCGACCAGACTTTGCAGCCGTTGGTCGAGCAGGCGCATGCGCAGGTGCGGGAACTGCTGACCAACTATGGCAAGGTTGACATTCTCTGGTTCGATGGCTTGACGCCGTACGATCCGGTGCGTTGGCGCTCACAGGAGCTCATCGATATGGCCCGGAAGCTTCAGCCCGGCATTCTTATTAACGACCGGGCCGGCCTGCCCGCTGATTTCGTCACACCGGAAAATATTGTCACCCCGCAGGATAGACCGTGGGAATCTTGCTTTTGTATGAATCGCACCTGGGGCTACGCACCCTACGACCGCAACTACAAGCCGGTGCACGAAATCCTGCGCTTGTTAGCCTCCTGCGCTTCGCAAAACGGAAATTTCTTGCTTAACATTAGTCCTGATGCGGAGGGCAAGATTCCTGTCGAGCAAATCGAGATACTGAACAAGGTCGGCAAATGGATGGCAACAAACGGCGAGGCGATCTATGGCGCCGGCCCGTCGCCGGTCGTGGCTCCCAATCTGGGCTTGGAGACCCGCGTTGGCGACAAGGTCTACTTGCTCATCCAGCGCTGGCCCGGCTCGACCGTTCCCTTTGCTTGGTGCGGGAGCAAGGTTCGCTCGGCAAAGCTATTGGCTAACGGGCAATTCGCGCGGGTGGAGCAAAAAGGTGATCGGGTTTGGCTGCACGACTTGCCGCAGTACCCGCCGGACCCCTACATGCCGGTTATCGAATTGACATTCTATGGCGAGCCGCGAGCTTCGGAACCAGCTTACAAATAGACGGGCGGACAGGTGGTTCAGTTCTTTGCTGTCAGAGGATCCACCGCGCAAATCCACCCGACCAAAGTTGGGTGTTAATCGAAAAATCGCGAAAGGCCGATGATGAAAAAACTTACTATCCATTCCTGGATTTTACCCATCGTCACGTTTGTTGTAGCGGCATCGCTTTTTTCCTCCTTTCGCTTGCGTGCCGGAGAAGAAATGGATGCGTTATCCGCTCAATTCCTAAATCCACCGAAAGAGTGCTGGCCGCGCACTCGCTGGTGGTGGTACGGCAGCGCGGTGACCAAAGAGGAGATCACTTGGGAGCTGCAACAGATGGTGGAGCACGGCATCGGTGGCGTCGAGCAAATCAGCATGAGTCCGGTTTACGAAAAGGGCGAAATCCCTTTCATGTCCAATGAGTTTGTCGACATGCTCAAGCACACGGTGATGACTGCCAAAAGCTTGGGAATGCAGGTGTCTATCAATTTTGGCGGGCCTGGATGGATCATCGGCGGGGAATGGGTGCCGCAGGCGGATCGGATGAAAAATTTGGTGCCCACTTATTTCGACATCGAAGGACCCCGGCAGTACTCTGGGCCTTTGTCTGACGATCTGATCCAGACCCAGAGGTCGCAAGAGCACCATTCGCCTAAGCTTCTTGGCGATGAGCGGCTGCTGGCGGTGGTTGCCGGCAAAATAGTCGATCAGCAGATCGATCCGCAATCCATCACCATTCTGACAAACAGAGTGGAAGGCAACCAATTGAAATGGCGAGTGCCGGATGGGCGTTGGCGCGTCATGGCTTTTTGGCTGAAATTCACGAGACAAGGATTTGCAGTTGACCATTTCGATAAAGCGGCCATGCGGCGCTACTGCGAACACTTTGGTGGGAAGCTCTATCAAGCCTTTGGCGAAGAGTTCGGCAAGACCGTGGATTCGTTTTTCTGCGACAGCTTTGAGATTGATTTTGCTCCCAGCGGCATTTACTGGAGCACCGGGCTTTTAGAAGAATTTGCGCGACGCATGGGCTATGATCTGGTGCCGCATTTACCGGCCATTTGGTGGCAAGTCGGAGAGCTATCGCCCAAGATTCGCTACGACGTCAATAACTTTTTGCATCAAGTCGGATTAGAAGCCTTTTTCAAGACCTTTTTGGATTGGTGCGCAGCGCACGGCGTCAAGGGCCGCATTCAGGCTTACGGTTTTGCCACGGACAACATCGAAGGCTCCGGCATCACGCACATCCCGGAAATGGAAATCACTCCCGGCGAGAAAGATGCCGTGCCCTGGTTCGACACTCGCATTGGTCCGCGCGAATATGTGGCCGCCGGCGCGCATCTCTATGGGCGAAATATCGTGAGCGTTGAGGCCTACACCTACATCCATTGGGAGCCGTTTCGCGATACGCTGGAGGAGCTGAAAATTGCCAGCGACGGCTTTCTTCGTGCTGGAGCCAACTTGTTCTACAACCAAGGCTATGATTTTTGTCCCGAACGTCAAGCGCCGCCCGGCAGGACTTTTGGCGGCGCTGAAGCCTGTATTAGCCACATAAACGTCTGGTGGAAATATTATCCCTTGCTGGCAAAGTATGTGGCTCGCTCATGTTACCTTCTGCGTCAGGGTGATTTTGTGGCCGACATTGCCGTCTATTCGCCGCTCGCCAATCAATGGACGCTCAATGTGTTGAATGCGCGCAAATGGACGCGGGAATTCTACTGGGGTGAATTGGGCAAGCTGCTCAATGCCAATGGTTATGCCTTTGACTTGATCAACGACGACGTGCTGCAGCATCGAGCCGAAATCGTCGATGGCCAAATAAGGGTCGGCAAGCTGAGCTACAAGGTACTCATCTTGCCGAACGTCATGGCCTTGCCTTTGGAAACTCTGCTTTTCATCAAAGACTATGTTCAAAAGGGTGGAGTGGTCATTGCTCTAGAGCGAGTGCCGGAAGCTTCTGTGGGGCTATCGGGCTATCAAATGAAGGATGCGCAAGTCAAAACCGTCGTCAGCGAGATGTTTGCCGAGCCGGTCGGCGCTGACGGCACCGGGCCGAGGAATTATGGCAAGGGCCGAACCTATCACATCAAACAGGTTATCAACCGGCAGGACATGCTGGATTGGCGCAGCAGTGTCCTCGACCCTTTTGTGAACACCCTGCGAGAACATGTTACGCCGGATTTTGGCATCGACTTTATGTTGGCAGGAATCCGCGAAAACAATGGTCTGTGCTTCTTGCATCGAAAAATGAGGGAGGCTGATATCTATTTCGTCACCAACATCCAAGATCGTCCAAGTGAAATTCCCGTGAACTTTCGCGTGACTGGCAAGATCCCCTGGCATTACAATCCATACAATGGAGAAATCAAGCGAGTCTATCAGTATCAAGTAGAGAAAACAGGTACTAAAATACCCTTACGTCTGGCGCCCTACGAATCGATGTTTTTACTGTTTGAACCCGAAGTGGATGAACTGCATGTAGAATGGAGTGATTTGCGGAGCGTCACCCAAATCAACGATAGGGAAATAGTGGGTCTTGCTGAGAGGAACGGAGTTCACTTTGTCCGGCTTTCCGGGCAAACACCGGCAAAGAGAGCGAAAGAAGCACTCGATGTGAATGGCCTCGTCCGTTCGCCCGCAGGAACTATCCAATGTACACTTGAGGTGAAAAATCTCCCGGCTGCTTTCGAGGTAGCGGGGGAGTGGAAGCTGACTTTTGAAGGTGAGGGCTTTGCCAAGATGGAAAAGCGGATGCTGGACCTTGCCTCTTGGACTGAGGATTCCACAACGGCGCATTTCAGCGGGACGGCCAAGTATGAGCTCAATTTCGATCTACCAAAACGGTACGTGAACGAGGACCTGCATCTCCAATTGGATTTGGGCCAAGTCTGCAATGTGGCAGAAGTGATTCTGAACGGGCAGAAGGTCGGTACCTGTTGGATGCGCGGCCAAAGGCTGGATGTGACGAAGGCAGTAAGGGCAGGACGAAACGAATTAGTCGTGCTGGTAACCAATACATTGATCAATCGAATTTCCGCCATGAAAGAACCTCCGCCCATTCCGGAAAACCTGGTTGCACATTATGGCAGCGGCGTCAAGCCGTATGTGGGTTACTACACTCCCTTGGGATTCAAGCCATTACCGGCGTCCGGCTTGTTGGGACCGGTAAGGATCGTTCCCTGCAAAAAAGTGACAATAAGATTTTAGTTAAACTTTGACAGGGTTCTGAACCCTGTCAGAGTTTATGAGGACAAAGTAACAGGAATCAACAGAACGAAATCACAGCAAAAGTCACGATGGGAGTAGTATGCAGACACATTTTTCCCTGCTAGATAACCTTGTGGTCATCGGTTATCTCGCAGCAATGGTTTTTTTGGGAACACGTTTTAGAGAAAAAAGCAGTACCCCTTCCGGATTTATGATCGCGCAGGGGAAACTGCCAAGCTGGGCGGTGGGCCTGTCCATCCTTGGAGCATTCGTCAGCAGCATCACCTTTTTGGCCTATCCGGGGCAGGCTTTTAATTTCAACTGGGATGCTTATCTGTTTTCTATAACTCTTCCGGTAGCTGCTCTCATTGCCACGATTTATTTTATTCCACTCTATCGAACCAGAGTTAAAGTTTCAGCGTTTGAATACATGGAGCAGCGGTTCGGCGGTTGGGCGCGTGTGTATAGCAGCGTTAGTTTCATGTTCGGAGAAGCCACCAGAGTAGGTATGATATTATTCCTTCTTTCACTGCCTTTACACAATATTACCGGTTGGCCTTATGCAGCTATCATTATCGTTGCAGGCATCACGGTCATCTTTTATACCATGATTGGCGGCATCGAAGCCGTTGTCTGGACCGATGTAGTACAAGTGATCATTCTTTTTGGGGGTGCTTTTGCTGCGATTATCTTCGTCTTCTTGCAGATGCCGGAAGGGCCGAAGCAGGTTTTTGCTATCGCTGCGGAAAACCATAAATTCTCTTTAGGGAGCTGGGATTTCAGCTTAGTTGGTCCAACTGCCTGGGTGGTTGTTCTCTACGGCATTATGGAAAACTTGCGCAATTTTGGCGTGGATCAAAATAATGTCCAACGCTATCAAACCACCCGCACAATTAAGGATGCGTCTCGCTCGCTGTGGACTGCCGCGTTGGGTTATATTCCGATATCGGCAATTTTTCTGTTCATTGGCACTTCTTTGTTTGCTTACTATACGGTCTACCGAGATCAGCTTCCATCTGAGCTGCAGGCAAGTCTTATGGGTGATAAGATTTTTCCCTATTTCATTGCCACTCGCTTGCCGGCCGGCATCCGCGGTTTGATCATCGCTGCCATTTTTGCCGCTGCGCAGAGCACCATTTCCTCGTCGTTGAATTGCCTCTCCACCCTGACCTATTATGATTTTTATCGAAAGTATTTTCGGCGCGACGCCGATGACAAGCAAAGCATGAAGATGCTGCGCCGCTATACAATTATCTGGGGAATTATCGGCACCCTCACCGGACTGGCATTGATCAAGATCAAAGTCGCTTTGGAAACCGGCTGGCAGCTTGGAGGCATTGCCGGCGGTGGTGTAATCGGCCTGTTTCTTTTAGGAATCTCATTCAAGCATATCAAAAAATGGCAGGCTATGGTCGCGGTGTGTGCCAGCGTCACCAGCATCGCCTGGGCTACCTTTGCTCGTAATCTGCCGGCGGGCTGGCAATGGTTAGAATGTACCTGGAATACGCGAATGATCGGAGTAATCGGCACCGTGACCTTGCTGCTGGTGGGGGTCACATTGGGTCTGTTTTCCTGGCGGCGAAAAAGTTGATTCTTAAAAACACAAGATATCTTTGCTGTTCCATTCTTGTTGTGTTGTCACTTGCCGAACGCAGTTTTGCCAACGCTTCTCCTCAATTTGAGGACGACATAAGCATCCTTGCTTCGACAGAGGAGAAATTAGTCCTCAAATATCGACCAAATTGGATCGGTGTTTCCATTCTCTCCGCATCGAGCAGCAGAGATATCTTGTTTGAGATAGAGAATTGCACCTATGCAGCGGATTCGAGCCGGATCAATCTGCCCATTCGCAGGCTGCTTATTCCCCTTGGGAGTCATTCAGTAGCTACTGCGCAGATTATTCAGGCTGCCAATCAAATCTTGGCAACTGATGATCTTCCCTCAAAAGTCGGCTTCTATAGCGCCAAGTACTTACGAAGTATCCATCCTTCCAAGCAAATCCCTGATCCGAATACAAGCACTGTTAGCTCAGCTTTATGGGACAACCTTATTAGGCTCGGTCCGCCTGCGCAAATTCGCGATCAGCGAGTTTGCGAGCTAACGATTTATCCGATTTATCCTATACACACGCAGAACGTCTTTTCGATCTGCACGGAAATGGTCATTGAGGTTCGGTTTCAGCGAGAGCAGACCAGCGAATTCGACGCAGTGCAGGGGAATTCCACTTTTGATGGGATTTTTCCCGGCTTACTGACCGGGAAGAAAACAGGCGTGCAGACATTTTCCGCTCTTCCGGGCAAAATGAAAAAGGGAGCCAAGAGTGCAAAGCGATGGTATCGAATCTCTATATTAGAGGAGGGAATATATCGATTATCGAGTGAGCATTTAATTCAAGCCGGTTTAAGCCAGGATGATCTAAGTTCCGGCAAGCTGCACCTGTATTATGGCGGAGGACGTGAGCTTTCAACTCAGTTAGATGTCGCCTCTCCCGGGCTAAGAGAAATTCCTACTCTGTTTGTTGATAACGACAACAATGGCTTTTTGGATCACAGCGATGGCCTGATTTTCTTTGCCCAAGGTACGTCCGGCTGGGAATTTGAGAACAATGCGTGGCGTCATTATGTCAATCATTACACCGAAGAAAATATTTATTGGCTTTGCATTGAAGATAAGCCAAGACTGCCGATACTTCAGCGTTCGTGCGATCCGCTTCGAGCGAAAACCTTCATGGGGATTCGCGAATTTCGCGACCACGTTTTTACCGAACAAGAAAGGTCCTTGCCGAATAATTCCGGTCTCGACTGGATGTGGGACGTACTTCGCAACAATGAAAGGAAACGCTTTCCGATCGAAATTCATGATCCGGCGGGCATGGATTCCGCGCGTTTAGAGGTTCGCCTGCAAGGATTAACTGAAACGCACCACCAAGTAGAGCTGCTCCTTGATGATCATCTTCTTAAGAGTATCGATCTTGCATACTTGCTGGGAATGACGATAACGTGTGATATTCCCAATGGCTGGTTAGCCGGCGAGCATACTCTGAGTATCAACCTGTCCGGCAACAATTCTTCCATCGGCTTCGATTGGTATGAACTGGAGTACAGTCGAAGCCTGCAAGCGATTGAGGATCAGTTGCGCTTCTTTTCAACCGGAAGGCAAGGCTGGACGAAATTTGAAATCACTGGCTTCTCTGAACGGCCCATCATTCTTGACGTCGCTGATCCCTTTGCCGTAGAGACACTGGAAATCGCGGAATGGGATTCCTCTTTTGGCAGAGTATCCATTTTGGATTCAATAGCTGTTGAGGGTGAGAAACAGTACTGGGCCATTTCGCCCGACAAGATAACAGAGGTAGAGAAGATCGAGCCGATTCCCTATGATCCGGAGGAGCATTTAAAAAGCGGTGCCATGGCGGCTGATTATTTGATAATCGCCCACGAATCCCTGCAGGGCGCAGCGCTCGATCGTCTATTGGTGCATCGATCTGACATTTCTAAGGAGCAGCAAGCAAGCAACTTTCAGGCAATGAGTGTGACGACCCGCGAAATTTATGACCAATTCTCTAATGGTCTTGTCGATCCGGTGGCCATTCGTAACTTTCTCCGCTACACCCTGCTGCATTGGCAAAAGGCGCCTAGTTATGTGCTTCTCGTGGGTGACGCGACTTTCGACTTTAAAGACAACCTTGGATTAGGAAAGCAGTTGCTGATACCCTCTTATGAAAACCGCAACCAAGTGAGCGACGATTGGTTCGTGAACTTGACCAACGACCGCTTACCTGACATGATGATCGGCCGGCTGCCGGTTAGCTCGCAGGAAGAATTGGCCGTGGTTGTGGACAAAATAATCCAATACGAGAGCAAGCCGTTGCCGGGCGCTTGGAGGTCGCGGATTTTGCTGGCTGCTGATGATCTGTATCGAAAGCAAGATTATGCAGCGGAAGATCACCTCTTTCTTAAAGATTCGGAGGCTCTGGCGAACTCCGGCTCTTCTGAGGATTTTGATGTTGCCAAAGTCTATTTGGAGCAATACCCGTGGGATCGTTCCTTTAACAAGCCGTCCGCAAAAGCAGCCTTTTTGGACAACCTTAACAGCGGCGCTCTTTTTGTCAACTTTTTTGGTCATGCCAACTGGAATATGCTGGCGCACGAGAGTTTGTTTCGGGTGCCGAATGATCTGCCAAATTTGCACAATGCCAATATGCTGCCGGTGTTTTACGCCGGGACCTGCGAGATTGCTCTCATAGATGATCCCCGGCTCAGCAGCATGGCAGAATTGCTGCTGTCTCAGCCTGAGGGGGGCGTTGTTGCTGTTATCGGCTCTGCACGATGGAACATGCATCTTGCGTCATACCGAGTGGCTCAAGCTTTTTATGAATGTCTGTTTGCACCGGAACGCAGAGGGGTTGTTACTATTGGCCAGGCCTTGCTGCACGCCAAGATCAAAGCCGGCTATCCCGATCAAACCGAAATCATGTTTTTGTTGGGTGACCCTGCGTTGACGGTTCTTGCGCCATCCTATCACATCGACTTGGCTATAGAACCGGATACTTTGAGCTTGGACAAACGGACCCGAGTGAGGGGTAAGATCTATCAGGCCGAAGCTCCGGCAAAACAGTTTTCCGGGCAATGCCTGCTGCGGCTCTACGATTCCGGCGTAGCAGTAGAAAAGCCGGTCTACAATTACCTCTGGCCCGGTCGGATAATTTTCGAAGGCCAAACCAGCGTGGATAGTGGGGAATTTGACATGAGCTTTTTTGCAGATGCCGATACCAGCAAGGGAGGCGGATTTGCTCGATTGGCTGCATGTGCCTGGCAATCACCAAACGAGACCAACTCCTCCGCATCGCTCCATGCTATTGGCGCAATGGATTCCTTATATTTGCGCTCCGATTCATTAGTTATCACGAACAGAGATACCATTTCTCCGCAATTGTCCATCAGTCTCGCTGGCCGGTCAGTGCAATCAAATGATGCAAAAGTGAAAGTTGCTTTGCCGTTTGTCTTGGCTGGACATCTTGCAGATGATAAAAGCGGATTGGCGCAAGTGCAGCGCAGCGACTGGGGCATTCAGGTAAAATTAGATAATAAACCCATTGATGGCTTTGCTCAGACTGCTTCTCTACAATTCGATGATTCGACTTTTAGAAACGCGAGCTTTTCTTATCCGGTAAAAGACTGGCCGCCCGGCGATCACCATTTGTCGATTACGCTTTGGGATGATGCCCTTAATTCGACGCAATGGGATTTGGATATTCTGGTTGTAGCGAGTGATTTGACCATCTCTCAAGTGATGAATTACCCAAATCCGGCTTTCGGAAGGACGTTTTTCACATTTGTGCTCGATCAAGAAGCGAGAGTGAAAGTGAAAATTTATACCGTCGCCGGGCGCTGCATTCGCACCTTGGAAGGAACCGGTGAGTTTGGCTTTAATAAATTTCCCGAGACCGGCTGGGGTTGCACTGATGAAGATGGCGATGCCATTGCCAATGGAGTGTATCTGTACAAGGTGATTGCCGAGTCTGACGAGTCTTCCGCCATAAATCTCTCCGGAAAAAGGAATGCAGAAGCCATTGGCAAGCTGATCATAGCGAATTGAGTGCAAAATGTGAAAGAAGCCCACTCAGCCTCAACCGATCACCGCGTAAACGACCACACGACAAGTTCTACACGCAAAGCACGCCGGGCTTGCAAAGTTTTTGTTTCACCTCAACTGGCCAACGATATCTTCTGGCATCCTGGGCAATTTACCCACCCAAGAAAAGATAGAATAGAAATCGACCGCTTTCGGTTCATTGAATAGCCAGTGCCGAATCAAACTGTTGCCGGAAAAAGTGCTTGGATTCTTGCAAATCTTTTTGTTCTTTAGCGTCAGCAGCCCATTTTAG
>DYKH01000866.1 GCA_020722685.1 Caldithrix sp.
CTGGCAGCCGATGCACTTGCGCAAGTCAATGAGCATTCCCCAGCGATGTGTGCTGTCGCTGTTATCTTTAGGTGCCGCTTCCACTGTCTCCTTGGGGATCGCAACCGCGGTGGCTACGGTCGCTGCGGCGCCTCCCACTAGGAATTTTAAAAATTCGCGGCGGTCCATACATACCTCCTTGATAATTCGAATGATCGCGGTAAGGATTAAAAAAGGATTCCTTCTTCCTTTTATTGTAGTTTTTCTCACTATCAAGCATCTATATTTTTCCCTCTGCACTCTATAAATTTTCTATAAATTTCCGAAAACGACGCTTGCTTCACGCAAGGTTATAGTATTACCGCGCAACATTTGTCTTGAACGCGCAAATGTTGTAGACATTGATGTCGCCGTTTGGTTGCGGCATGAATGCCGCGTTACGATCCTACGGCATGGGAACCTCAGCGGAAATGCCAACATCATGTATGACGGCGGTGTGCACAGGCTAGCTTCATATAAATTCCTTGTGTGGATGGCACCAACTACTCCACAGGGATTCTCTGATGTAAGTGCGTGATAGCGAATCTATTCACCGCTCAATCCAGTTTCAAACTGTACCCAACGCCTGGATAAGTGACGATCTCCAACCCTGACGCCGCGGCCAATTTCTTGCGCAATCTCCCAATATAAATATGGAGAAATTGATTGTTGCCCCGATAGGCTTGGCCCCAAACGTTGCTGAGAAGCATGTCATGCGTTAGCACCCGCCCAGCGTGATGCAGAAGCAGCGCCAGCAGATTGAATTCCGTGGGCGTTAGCCGCAGTTCCGTGTCATTTACCCATAGTTGTTTGGAGGAAAAATCTATGATCATATTCTCGTGCTGCCGGCGCTGTGTAGCCAGGCGCTCCTGATGCCTGGCTGATGTGCGGCGCAACGCCGCCCGAACCCGCGCCAGCAACTCCTGTAATCCGAAGGGTTTGGTCAGATAATCATCCACGCCGCTATCCAGCAACTCCACCTTTTTGCTCTCATCCCCGATGGCGCTA
>DYKH01000867.1 GCA_020722685.1 Caldithrix sp.
CAAAGGAGTCTTGCCTGCCCCGCCGCTGCCGCTAAAACCAACCGTTAGCCCGCTTGTCGTGGAAGGAGCGCAATGAAAGAGCTGAAAATCCCTATCGGATGGTTGGTGCCGATTATAGGTGTTATTCTGCTACTCGGATGGTTTCTTGGCCGCTTGGGTTGGAATGTAACTGAAGTGGATACTGGGTATTGTAAAGTTGGCGCCACCCACCACCACGCCACTAACCGTATCGCCACGAACTTCTACAGTTCAACCAGTTGTACAACAGCCACAACCAACTCCTAACTTGTGGCAATTCTATGTTGATGATATCAATTCAACAATTCCAAATGCTTCAGTGACAGCTGATACCCTCAAGGAGATTGCACGCACAATACCATCGAGTGTGCCATTTCTTGCAGAAGCAGAAGTTGGGCTTATTCCTTACCAATATACTTGGACAGTAATCAACAGAGAAGGTCCTGTCGCCTTGAACGCTCCCGAAGGTGGATATGCCTATATTGCTTGGGGTTACGGGAAAGTCAAAACAAATCAATTCCTCTTTGACTTTCCAGCAATAGAAGACAATGCCTATGTCATACTTGCCATAGGCAAATCCGATGATGGCACATCCACAGATTTGAACACTCCTCTGCAGCTCTCTGATTTCCATGCTGGTTTCGCTGGCACCAATTTTGCTACCCCAGCCAAAGGACAGGTGTTCTCAAACAGGAAAGTCGTTAACAAGGCGTGGCTCTCTCAGCAATTATGGTGGGCATCTAGTCATACTTTGATAACAGTTTCTATCTTGGATTTATTTACTGGTAACCGTTACGACTATAATGTGGACCCACATACATTTGTATGGAGTGCGAAGTAACTCGTTTTTAGAGAGAGAAGGAGAAAGCGGGCTAACAAGCGCGTCCAGCCGACCGCTTCGCTCGCTGCGCTCGCTTCGCGGCGGCTGACGCGCAAACCGTTAGCCCGCCCTCGATGGCACAGACCTTGAAGAAATGAGAGAAGTCAACATGAACAAATTTGCACTTG
>DYKH01000868.1 GCA_020722685.1 Caldithrix sp.
GTTCCGCTCGACGGTCAACACGAATCTTCTGTTCGTTCGGCAGTTCGCGGGACCGATGAACGTGCGCTGGTTCGGCCTATCGCCGACATTTTCGGAAACGGACCCTGACATCCTCACGTTTGCCCAGTTAAAGTTAGCGGACGGTCAGTGGATTACTGGCACGATGTTGGCTACCGTTGTTGTGACGAATGCGACAGCCGTGCAGCAGCGCAGTGCGATGATTCGATTCAATGGGATACGTGATGGAACGAACGCGACTGTAGAATCGTCGATATTGGAGAATGGATTGTCCAACGTGACAGATCTGAGACTTGGGTGGAACGTATTAGATGGTTCAACCATCGACGGCGACCTTTTGGTGATTTTTGATGTTGATGTTGCAACGAGCTTGACTCCACCCATTACGGTGACGATCTCTTATGAGTTCACTGAGTTGACGTCGAACAAACCCGTAATACCTTTTCTATGAAAGTTATTCGTTGTATTGTGCTGATGCTGTTGCTTGCTGCGCCGGCGCGGGCACAGAGTGTTATCAGTTCGAGCACAGGTAAACTGTCCATTCAAGACAACATAGTCAGCAAGGTTTGGATAGTAGTGACTAATGGACAGGCTGCATTTCAAGTTGACAACGAGCCGTCAGATCCGAGTCCGTTCGTTATTAACAGACATAGTATGGTTGGGATTGGCACAGCCACTCCTGGTAGCATGTTGGAAGTGCATGGGGACACTAGCATTCTTGTGTCGCTGACTCGGCCGAGTGCTGCGAGCACGACGCTTATGTATAGTAACACGGCGGGTTCGATGTTTTCGGGAGTTAATGGGTCCGCGGCGTGGGTAGTGTCCAGATTACCGGAGCTTTCGGCGGCTGAGCTGTGCGTTACACCGTATGGGCGGGTCGGTATCGGAACTGCCAATCCTGCTGCACGGGTGGATATAGTCGGCGGAAGTATCGCGATCGACAATGGTATGGCTTACCGAAGCAGGAACCCGTCTGGCACGTTGGTCAATTTGATATATTACAACACT
>DYKH01000054.1:0-6583 GCA_020722685.1 Caldithrix sp.
TCCTCCCTGCGGTCGGAATGACAGGCTTTGGTTCAGACGGCTAAATTCTTACCATACGTGTAGCCCAAATCGCCCGAGGCCGACAGGTCCCCGGCAATCGGCTGCCAGGCAAGACGGCAAGGTTTCTCCGACAAAATCGCCTGAGCGGCTTCTTTTTCGACAAAAGGCAGAGATCCATGACGGCAAAGACGGACATCGCTGGCCACATAGAATCCAAACGCAGTAACAGTACCGTTTGCAGCGGAGCGATCGGAAAATTGTTGATCCGTTTTCAACAGCTTTTGCCGTTCAGCGGCAACGTCCTCAATTCTCCCGTCCACGACTTTTGCTGCGGATGGTTTGGAGGACGTTTCGACTTTTGTGGGTCGGGCCGCGGCTTGCGGATGGTCGATTCCCTCGTCGATCACCACGCGCCACTCGCCGTTGGCCTGCTTTTTCCATACCGAGACGAAATGACCAAAGGCTACAGACTGGCTATCGGTCCTGGCTTGCTTGTATTCCCAGGGGCCGGTGGTATATCCGAAATCCCCTGAAGCTGCAACGTCGGCAAATGAAGGCTCCCAGCTCAAAACTCCCGAAGATGCCGGGCGCTCCTGGTACCATTTTCTACCCGAAACGGCATGGGGCCGGAAGACCATGGCTTCATCGGCCAAGAAAGCGAGAAAAGATTCCCGAATGCCTTTTTCCTGGCAAGTCTGAGCAAAGGCTCGCTCCGCTTCGACGAGAGAGTCCAAAGCCGGATGATCGGGTTGATCACTTGTTCCCTTTTCCAACGCAAAGCCTGGAAACATGGGCAAAGGAGGCTGCCACGACCTGAGCACCGTGATGCGACCTCTAAGCTTGCCGTCCACCAAACCATCGGCTTGCATGGTCAGGGAAATCGGAATCCAATTTCCCGGGTTCAGACTTGGATACTCTCCTTTCATGTCCAGCGCAAAAACCTGGGCATGGGCAAACCAACTACTGACTAATTCTTCCGGGGGTTGCCATCCTTTGGCTTCGACGCAAGAGCAGCAACCAAAAAGTATGGGGAGCAGCAGCGCCAGGCCCGCGGCTCTGTATGAAAGCAATCCATTCATTCCTTCATCCGACCTTGTCTCTTCCAAATCAATAGACCGCACCTCCGACATTAAGATGCATTGCAAAGACCTGCCGACGGCCACGAAGACACAAAGACACGAAAGCTCACTTGAACGCAGAAGGTCAGGATTCATTGCTGAGAATACAAGCCTGAAAGACCTCGAACCATGATTCTATACACGTCTCCGTCTCCTTGGTGTCTTGGCGCCTTCGTGGCAACTGAATTATTATGTATTGGGAAGAGGCACCTACAAGTTAAACTTGCTACCGGACACTATTAGACCAACCACGGATCATCACGGAATGACACGGATTCTTGATGTTGATTGGGGTTGATCGTGCAATTCTGCAAAGGCGACAGAACCATATTGGCCAATTTAGAGGATGCTTCGGATATGGAATCTTAGACGGCCGCTCAGAACCGCGTAAGTTTGTGGCCACTAAAAACGTCTGGTCGTCCATTGCGATAAAGGATCCTACAAAATCCGTGACGCTCCGTGTAGCTCGGTGGTTTCTGGAAAGTGTCCGGTAGTGAGAAGTTAAATTACTCGGTCGCCTTTTCCAAAGGCTTCATAATCGAAAATATAAAAGCCGCGGAAAGCAGGCAGCAAACGGTAAATATCGACCAAAGCTGCCAAAGCTCCAACCGAACCCAGAAAAAGCTGCCGACGAACAAGAGCTTGTTGCCGATGGCCGTGGCGCCCAGCCAGCCGCCTTGCATCAATCCCTGAAATCTCGGCGGTGCCACTTTGGATACAAAAGACAAACCCATGGGACTGAGGAACAGCTCGGCGATGGTCAGGATGAGATAGCTGTTGATCAGCCAATAGGGCGAAACCCGGGCCGGCGATATTTCGCCATTCAGCGCCGCCGGGGACGGCAGTTTAATGGAGCCGATCAGAATAACCAAAAATCCCAAGGCCGCGATGATCATGCCGATGCCGATTTTTTTCGGCGTCGTAGGTTCTTTCCCCTTTTCTCCCAATTTTGCAAAGAGCGCCAGAAAAACCGGCGTAAAGAAGACGATAAAAAGCGGATTGAACTGTTGGAATGTTTCTGGCGCAATGGCGTTGCTGGGCGAGTAGCCGGAAAAGAAAACAGCGGCAAGAATTCCCCCCAGGACAGTCAAGCCTCCGCCCAATAGACGCAGATTGAGCTTGTTCTTCTTGTTAACAAGCAAGACAATGCCGATAACGACGCCGATGACCGATAGCAATGCCTTGAGGTCGAAGAAGATGTAGGAGAATGGCCCGACCTCCTTGACGATGTAGTCGCGGGCAAAGAAAGTCAAGGTCAATCCATTCTGATGAAACGACATCCAGAAGAAAATGACCACAAAGAATACCAAACCGAGTGCAATCAGCCGCCGTTTTTCTTCTTCCCACGGCATTTGATCTTTTTTGGCGCCCCCCGCTTCGGCGGCCTTCTCCATCGCTTTCTTGTTCGGCAGCCAATGGTGGAAAAGAATGTAGCTCAGCAGGGAGATGATCATGGCAACAGCGGCAATTCCGAACGCATAATTGTATCCCTTGGCAAAAACCTCCAAATATCTGTTGACAAAATCTCCCAAATCCGAGACCGTCCCGGAAATCGCCGCATTCTTTGCCAAGGCCTGCAATTCCGCAGTATCCCGCAATGTTCCGTTGAGAAATTGATGGCAAAGGGAGGGTAGGTTGGCGTCGTGGCGAAAGCCTTGGCTTTGCAAGTACCAATTGCGGATGCCGGTGGCGGCGTTAGGGGCGAAAAAAGCGCCGATGTTAATGCCCATGTAGAAAATCATAAAGGCCGCGTCCCGCAGACCTTTCTTCTCTTCGTTGTCGTACAACTGGCCGACCAATGCTTGCAGGTTGCCCTTAAAGAGGCCGTTTCCCAAGGCGATGACGAATAGACCCGCCACCGTCGCCGTCAACGTCATGCCCGGCGCAGCGATGATGACGTATCCCGCCAGCATGATGACAATTCCTACCAAAATCGTTCCCTTGTAGTTCTTGGTGGCATCCGCAATAAAGCCGCCCAGCAAGGCCAGGGCGTAGATGCCAAAATAGAACCAGCTATAAATGTCTCCCGCCTTCTCCTCGGTCAGGCCGTATTTTGCTTGCAGAAAAAGAACCAGAATGGCCATCATGGTGTAGAATCCGAACCGCTCGCCCATGTTGGCAAAGAACGCGACAGCTAATCCCTTGGGATGATCCTTGAACATACTGCGAACCTCCTCTTGAGAAATTTTTCCTGAACGACTCCTTGCTTCGCGCTGCTACGCGAATCACTGCCGATTTTCGATATTCCGCGAGGGGATTATACCAAAGTGTTGGAAGAATTACAAGCTGAAAAATTGTAGGCGATCACGTAGAGCGATCCTGGCGGAGTGTGGGGGCCTTTGAAACGGTCACGGAATTTGACATTTCGATTGCAACCCGCTGTTCATTTCGCCTCGTTCAAACGAGCTGTTAATGAGAACCATTCTTCATGAACACCCATCCTCAGCAGCGTGGTCGCCGGATTCTTGGAGAGACAAACATAGGGAGCTTGGCTTGCTTTACCTGAGGAGTTCGATTCCGTGATCGGACACCACGACCCCGGTTACCAAAAAGCTTATCAATGGGCGCCGTGGTACGAGGACCGCCGGTTTGGCGGATGGGTGGAAATGGCTTTAGAAATCCCATTCCAATCGCCTCCATTTGTACGCAAAGGCCGATTGTAGGCGTATTCTTATTTTGATTCTTGGAGGTTTTGGCAAAATTAACTGTTGCAATTTTTCCATAAAATTGGTTAATTAGCATCAAACTCAATTTGATCTCTTCGAGATCGAGCAGGACCCAAACCTTGGAGGACAAGATGAAACAAGTGTATCTTTCCATCACTCTTTTGTTAACAGGAATGTTTCTATTTGCCAACATGCTATCGGCTCAAACGGACGCGCCAAAATACGTTGGCTCGGCCAAATGCAAGATCTGCCACATGGGGGCAAAAAAGGGCGATCAGTATGCAAAATGGCAAGCAAGCCAGCATTCAAAGGCTTTCGCCACCCTGGCAACGGAAAGGGCTAAGGAAGTCGCCAAAAAAGCCGGCGTGGAAGGAAATCCGCAGGAATCGGCCAAATGCCTAAAATGTCACGTCACCGGTTTCGATGCCCCTGCTTCGGCCAAGGCTGCTACCTTTGCGCAGACGGAGGGGGTTGGCTGTGAAGCCTGTCACGGTGCAGGTTCTGCCTACCAATCTATGAAAGTCATGAAAGCGTTGCGGGCCGGCACTCAAGAAGCCAAAGCCGTCGGTTTCCTGAAAGGGGATGAAGCCACCTGCAAAAAATGTCACAATCCCGAAAGCCCCACATATAAGCCATTCAAATTTGATGAGGCGTGGAAGCAAATCGCTCACATGATTCCCGCCGGATGATCTGAATGACCCGTGGGATGCGTTTGTTCACGTTCCACAATCAGTTTAACATTCGTTAGAAGCAATGCGCCTTGAGCTGTCTACAAAGCTCGGGGCGCGTCATGTCTTCTGAGAGCTCCACCTGATCTTGTCGGCACGGAATCAGGCGCGAGCTTGCCGCAACCCATCACCGATATCAACCGGATGGAAGCCTGTCCGCACAGCCGAGTTCATTAGGAATCCCAATCTATGAAAAAGATTTGCTCCTTCGTCGTTTGCTTAGTGATATTGATCGCCGCTTTCCAATTGGCTTTTGCTCAAACGAATTGTTCAGACTGTCACGGCGATAAGGATTTTACCAGAACTACCGCCTCCGGACAGGAGCAATCACTCTTTGTTAATGATTCCACGTTTCAAGCATCCGTACATGGTTCGCTTGACTGTATGAGCTGCCATACGGACGCCGGCGGAGAACCACATGCGGAAAAGCTGGCCAAAGTCGACTGCGCTATTTGTCATGAGGATGTGGCCACCTTGTTCTCCGAAGGTATTCACGGTAAGGCCGCCGCGGCCGGCGACGAGGATGCGCCGTCCTGCGCTTCTTGTCACGGTACACATGATATCTTAAGCTCCAGTGATCCGAAATCCGCCACCAACCCTATGGTCTTGCCCCACACCTGTGGCAAGTGCCACGGCAGCGGCGGAGTGGCGACCACTCATGATATCGTCATAGCGAAACCGGTAGAAAAATTCGTAAAAGGTGTGCATGGCCGCGCTTTGGCAGACGGCAACGCCGCGGCCGCCAGTTGCAATACCTGTCACGAAAGCCATCGCCTTTTGCCGTCTTCCGATCCTCGTTCGCCTATTTCACGCAGCAATCTTTCCCACACCTGCGGCGCCTGTCACGGAGACGTGGCGCAGGAATACGACCAGAGTGTTCATGGTGTGGCTTTGGCCAAGGGGGTGCAAGACGTTCCGAATTGCACTTATTGTCATGGAGAGCACGAAATCCTTTCTCCGAAAGAACCAACCTCGCCCACCAGCGTCCTCAATGTGGCGCAAAAGACCTGCGCGCCCTGTCACGGCTTGCCCAGATTGAACGAAAAGTACGGGCTGCTGCCGGATCCGGTTACTTCTTACTTCGCCAGCTACCACGGACTTGCCTCCCTGAGAGGCTCGAAAGTGGCGGCCAATTGCACCAGTTGTCATGGTGTGCATAATATCATGTCCCGATCCAACCCGCATTCGACCATACATCCGGCGAACCTTCCCGAGACCTGCGGCAAGTGCCACATGAATGTAACCGCGGCTTTTGCACAAAGCTATATTCATGCTACTCCCGCTTCCTTAGCCGACAAGTGTTCGGCCATCATCAAAGACATTTATATCTACCTGATCGTGGCGGTCATTGGCGGGATGTTGTTGCATAATTTTATCATCTATCTGAGCTACGTCCGAGCGAAGTATCGTGCCCTAAAACTGCAAAAAACCATTCAACGATTTGACCAGCAATGGGTCGTGCAGCACCTGGCCATCTTTATTTCCTTCACTATCTTGGTTATTACCGGCTTTGCCCTTAAATTCCCTCATGCGGGTTGGGCCCGTTTCTTGACCAGCCTGGGTTTTACCGAGCAAATCCGCAGCATTTCGCATCGCGTGGCGGCGGTCATTATGCTGGCGACCGGCCTTTATCATATCCTGTATTTGCTCTTTTCTCGCAGCGCCAAAGGTGAGTTGAAAAATCTATTACCGAATATCAACGATGTTCGCCACTTCTTCATCAATATGAGGCATCATTTGGGCCTCACCAAACAAAAGCCTGACTTTGACCGCTACGGCTATATCGAAAAAGCCGAGTATTGGGCTCTGGTTTGGGGCACTGTCATCATGGCTCTAAGCGGCTTCGTACTCTGGTTCCCAACAACAGCCACTTTCTTCCTCCCGTCATGGATCGTAAAGGTCGCAGAAACGATCCATTATTATGAAGCATGGTTAGCCACCTTGGCCATTGCTTTCTACCACATGTTTTTTGCGATCTTCCATCCGGAGGATTATCCAATCAATCTCACCGGACTCACCGGCAAGATGACCGAAGAGGAAGTGAAAGAACGTTATCCGGCTTGGTATAGAA
>DYKH01000054.1:6683-34597 GCA_020722685.1 Caldithrix sp.
ACCGGCAAGATGACCGAAGAGGAAGTGAAAGAACGTTATCCGGCTTGGTATAGAAGAGTTGCACATCAAAAAACGAAAGGGCAAGACGAGCATAGGTGGGGGCTTGCCGAGGGTGACCATAAGAAGTAACGATTCATCCAATCACTGCAGGAGACTGGGAGATGTTGCCTCAATATGGGGACTCTACCTTTTCGCAAAAGGCTTTTGCCGTTGGAATGATGCTAAGGAACAGTCTGATTCTTTGCCTTCTCCTCTGCTTGGCGCTTTCGCCCAGGCTTGCATTCGGAGCTGAAGATCAAGACTGTTACACCTGTCATTCAGATCCCACTCTGGTCGTAGAAAGAAACGGAAAACCGTATTCTTTGTTTGTCCGGGAAGGGACCCTCGCCGGCACGGTGCATGAAAGTAATGGCTGCGTCTCCTGTCATGTGGATGCGGACGTGCAAGAGTTCCCTCACGATTCGCCGCTGCAGAAGGTTGAGTGCGGCACCTGCCATGAAGATCAGGCCGCCGAGTATGCAAATAGTTTGCATGGAAAGGCGCTGGCCCGTGGCGACCCGGATGCGCCCACCTGCGTAGAGTGTCACGGCAAGCATGTGATATTGGGGGCGAAGAACCCCAAGTCCCCAACCTATGTGATGAATGTTCCGGCGCTCTGCGGCCGATGCCACCGCGAAGACAGCGAGGTAGCGAAACGGCACAAGATTGCCGAAAAAGATGTCATCAGCAATTACACCGAGTCCATTCATGGTGAAGGACTTTTTGTCCGGGGACTCATCGTCACCGCTGTCTGTACCAGTTGCCACACTTCCCACAACGTGCTGCCGCATACCGACGCCTGATCCTCCATTAATCGTAAAAACATCGCCAACACCTGCATGCAATGCCATGCGCAGATCGAAAGCGTGCATCAGCGGGTCATCCGCGGCGAGTTGTGGGAAAAACAGCCGCATGCCATACCGGCTTGTGTCGATTGCCATTCCCCGCATAGAATTCGCCGAGTGTTCTACGAAGAACGATTCACCAATGATTATTGCTTGGGCTGCCATCTGGATAAAAAGCTCACCAGAACGATGCCGGATGGTCGCATCGATTCCCTCTATGTTGACAAAAGCACGCTTGAACACTCTGCGCACAATCAGGGCATGGCCTGTGTTAAGTGCCATACCAACGTCAGCCAAAGACAGCAGCCGGTCTGCAAAGACTCCGGTCCGGTGGATTGCTCCATTTGTCATGCCAAAGAGACAGCCGATTATTCCCAAGGCATACATGGCAAATTGTTCCAGCAAAATGATCCGAATGCTCCCTCCTGCACGGACTGCCACGGCACGCACGATATTTTGCCCAAGACGGAGCTGGCTTCGCCGACGTTTCCGCGCAACATCCCGCAGCTTTGCGCCAAGTGTCATCGAGAAGGAGAAAAGGCCGCAGTTCGATATAAGGGACCGGAAACGCAGGTTGTGGCTCACTATCGTGAAAGCATTCACGGCAAAGGACTGTTCGAGAGCGGCCTCATGGTGTCCGCCACTTGCACCGACTGCCACCGATCCCACAAAATCCTACCGGCGAGCGATCCCAACTCGAGCGTGAATGCAGCGCGCGTCGGACCGACGTGCGCAACATGCCACCTGGGGATTTACGAGGACTTTAAGACTTCCATTCATAGCCCAACCGTAGCCAGCACAGACAAAAAGCTACCGACTTGTAATAGCTGCCACAAGTCGCATGAGATCGCCCGCGTGGATCGGGATGATTTTCGTAATGAAATTCTGACGCAATGCGGCGGCTGCCACGAAGATGTCACCGATACGTATTTTGAAACCTACCACGGCAAGTTTTCTAAACTCGGCTACGCCAAAGCCGCCAAGTGCTATGACTGTCATGGCTCACACAAAATTCTGCCGCCTACCAATGTGGCATCCACGCTCAGCAGGCAAAACATTGTCGAAACTTGCAAAAAATGCCATCCGAATTCGAACAGAAAATTTACCGGCTATCTGACGCATGCCACGCATCATAATCGCTTCAAATACCCTGTTCTTTATTACACATTTTGGACGATGACATTCTTGATCATCGGGGTCTTTGCCTTCTTCGGGCTGCACACCCTGATGTGGATTCCCCGTTCGGTTCGCGAACGCATCAAGCTGAAGGAGCGATTAAAAGAAAGCTCGAAGCAATACATGGTACGTTTTGGTGTATTCCCGCGTATCCTGCACCTGATGGTCATTGTCAGCTTTTTCGGCCTGGCATTGACAGGAATGTCCATCAAGTTTTCCGGCTTTGACTGGGCGCTGGCTATCAACCACTTTTTCGGCGGCGTGGAGACAGCCGGACTGATCCACCGCCTGTGCGCACTGATCACGTTTCTCTATTTCGGACTGCATTTCGTTCTAATCTATCAAAACGCAAAAAAAGAAAAAATGGGCCTGTGGAAGTTCATCACCAGCCCGGAAGGATTGCTGCCCAACAAGCGTGACATCAAAGAATACTTTCAAACCATCCTCTGGTTTTTAGGTAAAAAGGAAGCTCCCAATTATGGCCGCTGGACCTATTGGGAAAAGTTCGATTATTTCGCCGTTTTCTGGGGAGTCGCCATCATCGGCTCCACCGGGCTACTACTGTGGTTCTCAACCTTCTTTACCCGATTTCTGCCCGGCTACCTCATCAACGTGGCCACCATCATCCACAGCGATGAAGCGTTATTGGCGACTGGATTCATTTTCACGGTGCACTTTTTCAACACCCATTTTCGGCCGCAAAAATTTCCTATGGATCAGGTCATCTTTACCGGCAAGGTGCCCTTCGAAGAATGGAAACACGAAAGACCACGAGAATACCAATTGCTGCAAGAGAGCGGTAAACTCCACGAACATCTCGATAAGACTCCGCCTTCGCGCCGGCTCTACCTTACCTCTCGCATCTTTGGATTTTTCTTCCTCTTCTTGGGCTTTGCCTTGGTAGGGCTCATTATCTGGGCCATGCTCTTCCAGTATAGATAGAACGGCGATAATCGAGAGGATTCGCAGATCGCTTATGACTAAAGTCGTTGGGTGAGTATCAAGGAGTGTTCAGTGAAAATGCGCACCGTCCAATTGGACAGGGCGCATTTTCTTTGCTGGAGGGTACCGTCAATCTTGTAGCAAAAGCTCCAGCTCAGCAACTGAAGCGGCGGGCTGCTTGCACATAAAATGCTCGCACACGTAGGCCAAGGGCTGGCCATTGCGGGCTGTCTTATCGCTGAGGTGCGGAAAATCCTCCTTCACGGCCTCGGTGCCATCGTTGCAGAGGAACTCGGTCCGGGGCAAGAAATGGCGGTGAATACTACGCAGCATCTCTTCCGCCGGCGCGCTTTGTGGATCCCCGGCCAAGACGATCTGCCGCGCCGGGCCTATTGCATACTCATAGGCGATCAGCATTTCCGAATAAGCTTGGGGATAGCGACCGAGATGTTCGGCAAAGCTCTCCAAGGCCTGCATAGCTTGTCGGTGATAAGCCTGATCGCCGGTGACGTTCGCAAAACGGAGAAGATTTCGTATCATCACCGAGTTGCCGGAAGGAGTGGCATTGTCGAATGGATTCTTGCTGCGGGCGATCAAATCGGGTTGCGCTTCGGCGGTAAAATAGAAA
Organism: Caldithrix sp.; assembly: GCA_020722685.1. The sequence continues at coordinate 10,314 of DYKH01000054.1, forward strand.
CCACCCTGAGGATCGGCAAAAAGCCTGTTCGCCTCTTCCAGCAACTCTTTTGCCCAGTCATACCATTCCAAGTGCAGGCTCACTTGAAAGAGATCGAGCAGCCCGGAAATCAAGAAAGCGTAATCGGAAAGAAATCCTTCCAGCTTTGCCTGGCCTTGCCGGTAAGAGTGCAGCAGTCTGTCCCGTCGATAAAGATTGCTTTTCAGAAATCGCGCCGTCTTCTCTGCCGTCAAGAGATATTTTTGCTCTCCCGACAAGCGAAAACCCAAAGCAAAGGCCGACAGCATTAGCCCATTCCAATCGGTCAACACCTTATCGTCCAAGAGTGGAGCAATGCGCTTTTCCCGCACTCGCAGCAGCCGCATCTTGGATTCCTCCATCTTGCTGGCGAAAGCATCCTCCGTCAAATTGAATTCCTCGGCGACGTAACGCCACTCTCGCGGGCGATAGAGAATATTGGCCCCTTCCCAGTTGCCTTCAAAAGAAGCGCCGTATGCCCTGCTAAATAGTTCCGTATTCCCGCCCAGGGCGGACTGCAATTCATTCCATTCCCAAACGTAATACGCACCCTCCCGGCCTTCCGAGTCGGCGTCTTCTGCCGAGAAGAATCCTCCCAACGGCCCCGTCATTCGCGTTAGGACGTAATTCAGCGTCTCCTCGGCAATGTTTCGATAAGTCACCTTCCGGGTGAGCAAATACGCTTCGGCATAAGCCCGCACCAGGAGAGCCTGATCATAGAGCATTTTTTCAAAGTGCGGGACCAGCCAGCGCTCATCGGTCGAGTAACGATGGAATCCACCGCCCAAATGGTCGTAGATGCCTCCCGCAGCCATGCTTTGCAGGGATTTTTCCACCATTTCCAGCGCTTCCGGTCGGCTCCCATTTTGGTAAAGAAGCAACAGGAGTGACAGCTCCATGGCATGGGGAAATTTGGGCGCCAACCCAAATCCGCCGTGGCGCACATCAAAGGAGCGTCTGGCAAGGTTGAAAGCCTCCTGCAAAAGCTGTGGAGAAAGCTGCTTCCCAGCGGCTTGGATTTGCATGGATTGTTGGATTCGCTCGCTAATCTCTGCGGCGCTCTCGACGACTCTTCCTTGTTGATCTTTCCACGCCTCCGCCAACGAGAGCAGGACGCGCTTAAAACCAGGCCGACCACGATAATCTTCGGGTGGAAAATAGGTGCCGCCAAAAAACGGCTTCAAGTTCGGAGTCAGCCAGACCGATAGGGGCCAACCGCCGCTGCCAGTGAGAGCTTGAACAGCGGTCATGTGGATCTCATCAATTTCAGGATGCTCTTCCCGATCGACTTTGATATTGATGAAATTCTGATTCATGATCGCAGCGATACCTTCGTCGGCAAAGCATTCGTGCGCCATCACATGACACCAATGGCAGGACGAATAGCCGATGGACAAGAAAATCGGTTTGTTCTCCGTCCTTGCCCTGTTCAATGCTTCAGGGCCCCATTCGTACCAGTGCACGGGATTGTCGGCATGCTGCAAAAGGTAAGGGCTGCTTGCCTCAGCCAAATGATTTCGGTTCGTACTCGATGTGTCTTGCATTTTGCCCTGAAATTCAAAAGTTCTCCCTTGATAACTTTTTGCTGGAGAGAAAAATTCCGAGGCAAGCCACCAAGGGGAATAACATCGTTGGGGTCGGTGTTCCGATGTCCACAATTTCCGCTACGGGGAAATGAAATAACTGTGTGTGGATCAATTAAGGAGAAACGCTATGAAGAATATTCTCAGTTTGACTTTAGTGGCAACCATGGCATTCAGCGTGGTTACTGCTGTCAGTGCCGCTGAATACAGAACGGTTGGTTTAAAGATAGATGGAATGACCTGTGGGTCATGCGTCGACAAAGTTCAAACCTCTTTGAAGAAAGTTGAAGGAGTCAAAGAGGCCGAAGTAACGTTAGCAACGCATACCGCCAAGGTAGTCTACGATCCAAGCAAAACCGACGAAAAAGCCTTAAAAGGCTCGGTAAGCACCGCAGGATTCAAAGTAAGTGAAGTCAAGGCGTGGGATAAGAGCATGGGCGCCAAGTCCGAGTCTTCCGAGAAATCCGGCTGTTGCGGCGGGGGCACATGCGCCGATAAGGCGAGCAAAAAACAACCTATCTGAGAGCTTGATCGAATGGAAAGGCGAGTCGCGTTGGCGGCCCGCCTTTTTTATTTTTAGGAATTGTGGAGTTTTACCATAAACGGGCGCGTCCCCGAAGCTCCCGCAAAGGTACAGTCCGCGCCACTGCTCATGGATTCTGAACAGGGGGCGCCGGTTCAAGTCCCACCAAATCTTTATAGGCAAACGCGATGGCCGCAAAACACAACGGGGTCGTCACCAGTACGCCAACCAGACAAGCCAGAATGCCGATGAGCATGATGATGGTCAAAAGAATGACGAAAGTGCTCATCTCAAAAAGGTGGTTCTTGATGACCTTGCGGCTGGCTTCCATGGCCGCCCAAAAATCCAGGTTTTTTTCTACGATGAACGCAAAGGTGAACAGATAGAGCGCGGTTAGAATGATTCCCGGTATGATGAAAAAGACGAAACCGACCAGGACAAAAACGTCGATCAGGATGTTGGCTATGACCGCCGCAATCAAAAAGTTAAAGCCCTTGCCGATGTCACCGATCGTCGCCGGAAGCCCGCGCATCCTTTGAAATAGAACATAGAACAGGCCGACCCTCAGGGGGCCATCGACAATGAAACCGCCAATACCCGTGCCCGAAGCAACGATGACTACGGCCAGGTAGATGATTCCCAACATGAGGTAGAAACCAATATCGGAGAAAATGAGGTCCCAACCTTGACTGATCCATTTCCCCATGTTCACTTGCGGGGTTGCGACATAAGCCGGTTGGCTCGTCGAATCGATATTCATGCTGCCTTCCTCCTTGATTAAGTGTGCATGACTTGTACCCCCTCAATGTCGAACAAAGATTAGCTTATAGGAGCGACAAAGTCAAGCGGCTTTTCCCGTACGATTCTGATTCAGCGGCTGCGCCGGAAAGCTGTCCTTCAGATTGAGCTCGGCATGTACGAACCTGCGCCGCTCACCGCTCCGATTCTCTGTTATTCGTCCTCGTCTCTTTCGACTCTAATTCTCAACTCGCCGATCCCGGTCGAGATCAAAAGGTAAAGCGACTTGTCATTCTCCCGGTAGTTTTCTGAGTAGTAGTATTTGCCGCGTTGCTCGAACCAGCGGGGATACTTGACTTCGGAAAGAAAGAGGAATTTGGAGACGCGCATTTTCGTCCCAACTTTTTCCGGCACGGTGATCGTCGTTTCGCCAATATCGAGGTCGATGCGCGCCATGGCCCGGTCGATTTTCTCGCCGCTAAAATCTATCTTCATCTCACCGATGCCGCCGTTGATGTCGGCCTCCTCAAAGTTTGCATTGCCGAGATGAAGTAAAGAGGTCTCCCCGACTTTGACGTTGACGTCGAAAGTGTTTAATTTGGCACGATTGGGTTCGTCAAAATCCACCGTTACTTCGCCGGCCAAATTTCTGAGTTCGAAATTGCGCAGGTGCAAATCTCCCAAGATCATTTCAATTTCCCCGGCTTTGATCGAGGCCCTCAGATCGATATCAGGCTCTTTTGGCAGCTCGATGGTCACTTCGGCATGATCCGGTCCGTCGCCGTGCTTTTTGAACATACCCCAATTCTCGAAATCCAAATTGACCTCCAATTCCCCGTGCCGCTCGTCAAAGCGGACGTCGCCTTCACATTTGTCTTTCGAGTATTCCATCAGCACATGGCATTCATCGCCGGAGTCATTGCGCACGATCCTGACTTCACCTCCATCTACCTCCAGATCCAGCTTTAGCTCGCCTCCTCGAATCCGGTAGTTTTCGTCGATGATTACGGTGTCTTCTTGACTCATTGCCAAACCCGCCAAGCAGAGTACCCCAAAGAGAACGGACGTTATTTTCTGGCAAATCATAGTACCTCCCAAGCTTGATTATTTTTGCCCTATCCTACGGGAAATTACCGGAAAAGTTTGCTGATAACTTATCATTTTGGTGGGGAAGGAAGATAGCGGTCAGCGGTCAACAGTCGGCGGTCAGTCATCAAGAAACGTCAGTGAGCAAAAAGACCTTGTAATTGCCAAATCGGACGGCTGACCGCCGACTGCTGTTAGCGCGGGGCCACATTCATGGCAATGGCTTGGAACAACTCGCGGGCCGGTTAAAACTCCCGGCTGAAACGAACGGTGATGACGATGTCCCCTCCGCTTCGGTCGGTTCGCTTGGCAAAGTTGATGCGAAAGTCGTCGTCGTGACTTGCCAAAGCGATCCCCACATTGGTTTTCAATTTGGACCAAGTGAGATCATCGAAAGAGTCCTCGATCTTTGTGAGCTCCGCCCTTTGCTGCACCGTCTCGGCGATCGGCCAAGCCCCCAGACTGTCAGGTCTCTCGCTGTTGGCAAACCAGGCCAGACCTGAATCCACAAACAATACGACGTCGAAGCCGTCGAGAATGAACCAATCGCTTCTACTGGGTCGCAGGCGATATTCCAAGTTTCCCAAGACCATTCGATCCCCGGTGAATTCTTTGAACTCGTATCCCCGCAAAGTAGAAATGCCGCCCAGATCAAACCAGTACATGGGCGGGAGAATGCCGGTCGCGCTGCCGGCCCGCAGACGAATATCCAAATTCTCATCCCATCCTAACGGCTGGTACCGGCGCAGATCGACGATGAAGCGCTCAAACTCCAGGTCGCTTTCCAACTCATGGCCGGAGCGCTCGCCATAGGCTTGCACCAGCCAGCCGCGATCAGGATCTTTTCTCGAATTTCGGGTATCCAACGTCACCGTGGCGGCAAAGCTTTGCAACTCCATGTTTTCGAGGTCGTCTCTTGAAAGACCATCCTTGTCAATGAAATTCATCGGCAAAGCCGTGGGATTGGGACGGAATCTCTTGTGGCCGCCGAAAAGCGACCATTTCGTTTCCTGCTCTAGATTCCAAAAACGATCAGCGCGATATTCCCCTTTCAAATTTATGCTCGAGCCAAAATCCTGCCGAAAATACGCACTATAGCCGTCGCGACGATAGTAATCACGAAAATCTTCTCTTATCAGAAAGGCAGCCAGACTGTTTTCCAACGAGGTGATCATCCAATTGTCCTGACTATCGGTGAGATCATGGATTTCGCCGCCTAAAGAGAATCGGAACGTGTCCAGCATCCATCGTTCTAATCCGAGCTGGTATTGGAATCGTTTGCCGGCGAAGGAGTATCCGCCTTTGCCAAGCAGGGCAAAATTATGGCGACGATCCTCCCACCAACATTGGCTCGGCAATCGTAGACCCAGAGTCAGTCCATCGACTCGATTATAGTCAAACCAGGCGGAGCCGAGGTCGTCCTCCCCCATATTGCCGAGGCGGAGACAAGTTGAGCGTTCTTCCTTCCATTTCCGTCGACGAGTGAAAGTTCGTTTTTCTCGGTCATAGACAGCGCGAGCCTTGCGATAGCCGGTAGACTGAGGACGATCTCTACCGGATACCTGGTCGGTCTCGATGACATCACCTAAAATGGCCGCTCCGCGTTCCCGCCATATTTTGCCGCCGGCGCTGACGACGTCTCCATCCACCAGGGCAGTCGAATCCACCTCCACGTCACCAAACAGAACCAGCACATTGCCGCCAATCTCGCCCTTGATGCGCAGGTCGCCATTCAGCACCACCACGTCGCCGCGAATGGCTTCATCTTCGGCAATCTCAGCGTCACCCTTGAAGCGCAGAATCTTGCCATGCCGCGAGGACACGTATTTACGTTCCAGGTGTAAAGCCAGCTCACGTTCTTCAGCGCTTAGATCGCTGTACGCATCTATCTCTTGTCCGTACACTTTTGCGTACAGCAACATGCCCAGCATGATGATGACCGTGAAGACAATGACCAATAAAACCAACACGGGCCTGATAATGGACTTTTCCATGACGAACCTCTGACTACACTTGCAAAAATCTGTAATGTATTCCACTCATAGAGCAGATCTTTCATTCCCCGCTCAGACAGCTTTCGCGCTCGCAATTCACATGCCATTTGTAAGACAAACCATCCGGACATCGATTAGATCGCTCATGAGAGGACCTTCGCCGGCTGTTTATCCTACTGACTTTTTGCGTGTTAAAAATATGCCGCGGCAGCGAAAAAGACCGGCAAATCACGGAAGCGAAAAGGTCCCGGTTACCGGCAGGTGTAGGCAGATTACACAGGTAATTTTACAACGACCGTTGGCGAACTACACATCGGCACGGCGCAGGGTGTCCAAGCACTGAAGCATATCGTCGGGCAGTGGCGCCTGAAATCGGAGCAGTTCTTTGGAGACAGGATGGACGAAGGACAGGGTTTGAGCGTGGAGCATTTGCCGGGTGAACTTTTTCAGCAGCTCAATCGCAAACTGAGTCCTTGATTGATTGAGACCGGCTAGCTGCTTGCTACGCCCGCCGTAGGTCGCATCGGAAAACACCGGATGGCCAATGGAGGCCATGTGCACGCGGATTTGGTGGGTGCGTCCGGTCTCGAGACGCAACTGAAGATAGCTGGTCAACGGCAATTCTTCCAAGACTTGATAATGCGTCACGGCGTACTTGCCATCTTGGTGGATGACAATTCTCGTGCGATCCCGCGGATGACGCATGAGAGCGGCCTCAATGGTCGCGGATTTTTGGCGCAGATGGCCCCAAACGATTGCCCGATACTCCCTTTCGATTTTGCGCTCGGATAATTGTCGCGATAGACTGACGTGAGTGACATCATCTTTGGCCACGACCAAGAGGCCTGAGGTGTCCTTATCCAAACGGTGCACCAAGCCGGGCCGTTGTTCACCGCTGATGTGCGACAAGCTTTTGCAGTGGGCCAATAGAGCATTCACCAGCGTCCCAGAGAGATTGGCGAATGCCGGGTGCACCACCATGCCGGCAGGCTTGTTGACAACCAATAGGTATTCATCCTCAAAGATGATATCCAGGGGAATGTCTTCCGGCTGAATGTCGATCGGCTCGGGAAAGGGAAACCGTAGGCGAATGATTTCGCCGGGGCGCACCAGGTGATTGGCCTTGGTCGGCTGATCCTGAATGGTCACCCGATCGTCATCGATCAGTTTCTTAATTTTGGAGCGAGTGACGGAGGAAAGCTGGTTGGCCAAAAACAAATCCAGCCGTTGCTTCTCCTTGCCCTCAGGGACAACTATTTCGAGCGATTTCTCTTCCAAAAAGGATTCCTTGATGAAAGGTCAGAATGCAGTTTTCGGGGAAAAGTGATCCCAGCCACCTTGCTGCAATATTTTCTCTTGCTCCTCATCTGAGATGAGAACCACCTGGCCGGAATCGGTAATTTTTCCAACCAAGAAAAGTGATTGGCCAAAACGATTGCGATAGCCTTCTTCGATGGCTTGTGCTCGTTCCGCAGTCGCGGTGAAAAGCAAGCGATAGTCCTCTCCACCGTTCAAAGCCAAATCGAGAGTATTTCTTGCATGCCTTTGACCGAGGTGTTGCAAGGCTTCAGAAATGGGAATGCTTTGTTGACGGAATTCGGCACCCACTTGGCTTTGACGACATATATGAAAAAGATCCGAGCCGATCCCGTCACTCACATCTATCATGGAAGTCACGCCTCCACATGAAGCGAGGAAGGGCCCTTCGACCACAAAAGCCTTAGGCCGATTATGGGCGGAAACGAGATGAGAACGGTATGGTTCCTCCAATTCTAAGGTGTTCAGCAAAACCTCTAATCCACCCGCCGAATCTCCCAGAGTGCCGGTGACAAAAATCAAATCCCCAGGCTTGGCGCCATGGCGGTAACAAACATCGTTCTTCTTGACTCGTCCGCGCAGCGCGATGGCGATAAAGAAATCTCCCTTTGAGCGCGTTGTATCCCCGCCGAGCACATTCACGCCGTATCGACCTGCCAAATCGTAGAGTCCGGCATAAAATTTATCTAGATATTCCACGCTCAGCGTCGGGGGAATGGCCAAACTCACATAGGCATCCAGCGGCTCGCCGCCCATGGCGGCGATGTCACTGAGGTTGACGGCCAAAGATTTGTAGCCAAGATCAGCAGGAGAAATTAAATCACGAATGAAATGTACGCCTTCCACCAGAGCATCGATGGTGAGCAAGCCATAATGCTCCGCGTCGTCGATCTCAAAAACCGCGCAATCATCATCGATGCCTTTGATGACGCCTTGCGGTCGAAAGATGCTATTGGTTTTGATGCGATCGATGAAACCGAATTCACCGAGTTGCTGCAGATTCATAACATGCCATTTCGCAATAGACTCATTTCCTTTTGATCCCCTCATCGACCGCGTAGATAGTCATCGATCTCGAATCCGGCATCCTTGAAAATTCGAATGGCCAAACCGCGACCAATGTCGCACCCCGTATGAATGGGAACGGTCAGCGCCACTTGCCGCTCATCACTCCACAAAGTTAGGTGACTTCCAGATTGACGCGCTTCAACAAACCCATTCCTCTTTAGAAAGCGAACGAGATCGCCTGCCGTGACTTGAGGCATTCGACTCATCCTGGAACCCCAACCGTCAACTCTTCTACATGGACTATGCGATCATTATAGGGAATTGGCTGAGCATGTAGCAGAAGTGTTTCAACATGCTGCTCGACGGCCTGCCGCATATTTATTTTAGCCTCTTCGATGCTCTTGCCGTTACTGAAACAACCAGGTAGAGTGGGGCTGTAGGCATAATATCCCTCATCTTCCGGTTCTTTCTCAATCACGATTTGAAAGGAATAAAACTTCATCGATATATGCTCCTCAATTGGGGACAACGAAGCGTCGGGGCTTTTTCTTTAACATAGAATTCAAAGAGATTACAACGCATTGACTATTCGATTCGGCCCACGTTCATTCCTGGCGCACTCATTCTAAGAATTTTGGCGGGAAATTTCAAGCATTTTAAAATTTCATATTGACTTTGCGGCGGCAAAAGGTTATCATCTTGCAGACGAAATAACGCATGGGAGGAAAAGCCAATGGAACGCTTTGATGAAAAAGGGATGCTCATCATCCCGAATCCCATAGTGAAAAAGACGGCGGAACGAGAGAAGGTACTCGTCGTCGTCGAATGCTTCTGCCAGAACGGGCACAATCTGGTCTCCCCTCGGGCAGTTTTCAACGGCCACCCCGGAATCATCATTAGAGTAAAAAAAGATCGCAAGCGAGGCTTGATTGCGCTCAGTCCTGTCTACGGGGAAAAGGCGCGCATCGCTCTGGACATCGACTTGGTCAGCGGCGAAGTCTTGGATTTGCATTGCCCTGCTTGCGATGCACGGTTGCTCAAGCATTCTCCTTGTATCTGCGGTGCGGACATGATTGCCTTGTTTACCACCCCTGCTGCGAATTTTAGCGATTGTATCGGTGTTTGCAATCGGATTGATTGTCCCCAAGCAAAAATCATTAACAGCGGTGAGCTGATCGCCCTGTCGATGGTGGAGAGTTTGTAGTTATTTACCCAAATCAACCGCCCAATTAGCAGCCAGATACCTCCGATCAGTAGAAAGGCCCTCTTAGCAGTCGGACCATTTCAAAAGTAGAGCTACCCGCAGATCCAAGGAAGGTTCGAACAGAGCATATCATTTTAAAGGCTCTTCCAAGAGATCGGACTTTGGAATCATTAGGTAGCTTGCTACGTCGTTCAGTATCTTGTTCAATGTGCCTATCTTAATGGGATCGTGGTCCGGAATTGTAATGGAATGCTCTCTTCCGGTAAAATTGCTAATCAAGCGGATGTGGCTTCCGGTTTGGTGACTTATTTGGTAGCCAAAGCGCTTTAATAGTCGGCACAGTTGTTTTCCGGAAAGATCACGGGGCGTTCTAGGCATAGCTAAGGACTTCCTCTTTCACGAGATGAAGTCTTACTATTTTAGGGATTTGTTCCTCATCATCGTAGTGGCAGCGCAAAGCATCAAAAATATTCTTCTTCACTTCATCGAGGGTGTCCCCCTCGGTGAAAATAGAATGCCCTAAAGCCTGGGCATTATAGCCGCCTTCCGGATCCTCTTCTACCAAGAAAATGATCTCGTTCATTTACGAACTCCATGAACAAATAGGTCATTGCGTGACGCAAAAAAGTCATACTTGATTCTAAAATGAAAAGCAGCGTGGAAAAACCGGCCCACGAAAGACACTAAACACGCGAATGCCTTTCTCTGAGTTCTTGTTTCGTGGTCTTTCGTGGGAAAAAGGTTTTTGCATTTTTCTTTTCCGATTCATTTTTGAAATTTGGGTCAGATTTTATTCTGCCTGTCCGATTGGGAACAGAGCCATAATCCCCATCGGGTTTCTGGCACGCACAAATATGGCAATTACTTTTTTCATTTGCAATCTAATATCTTCGTAAGAGTCCAACGAAGCTTCGCCTCAAACCGAGGAGAAGGAATTTTCCCAACGGATAGAAACAACCCAACGGATGAGAAAATTGTTTTTATCAGTTGGGTCGTTTCTATCCGTTGGCGACTTTCATCGGTTGGTCGAAATTTGCTCTGTTTGTAAAGAATTTCGCAGCTCAAAATCTTAGCGATCTGAACACGATGTCATTCTGGAAGAATCTTTTTAAAAATCTGCACAAATGTCTATAAAAACTACAAAGGTTACTACGAAAATAGAACTCTCTTGCATTGTACATGATGATGCTTTCTAACCGCAAAGCCCGCCAAGAAGACGCAAAGAACGCCATGACGATTAGATCGCGGCACAGTGTCTATCCATTTTTGCCGTCGGGCATGAGAATCCTTGGCGAGCTTTGCGCCTCCTTTGGGCACTTTGCGGTTGCCAACAAGGTGCAAATTTCCGTCATTATCGAGCGGCTCGCCGGCCATGGAAATTCCTACGTAAGATAGCATCTTTCGCCACAGATGGCTGTCAAAGCCGGTTTTCCACTGCTTTGATCACCGTCTCTAACGCTTTGACGCGAGCGTAGTACTTGCAATTGGATTCAACAATCGTCCACGGCGCATAGGAAGTGCTGGTTCGGAACAGCATCTCGTCCACTGCTTCTTTATACCGATCCCACTTTTCGCGATTGCGCCAATCTTCGTCGGTGATCTTCCACTGCTTGTAAGGCACATTTTGCCGTTCTTCAAATCGGGCCAATTGTGTAGCTTGATCTATGTGCAGCCAGAACTTGACCAGCACGACTCCATAATTGGCAAACTGCGATTCCATTTCATTGATTTCCTGATAGGCGCGCTTCCACTCGTCTTGGCTGCAAAACCCTTCCACCCGCTCGACCATGACGCGACCGTACCATGAGCGATCGAAAATGGTGATATGGCCGGCCTTGGGGATCGCCTTCCAGAAGCGCCAAAGATAATGATGCGCCAGCTCCACGTCGTTGGGAGCGGCCACCGGCACCACCTCGAAACCGCGCGGGTCCATTTCCTCCGTGAGCCTACGAATATTGCCGCCCTTTCCGGCGGCATCCCAGCCTTCATAAAGGATAATGACCGGCACCCGCTTGCGGTAGATTTCATGCTCCACTTCACGGATTCGCTGCTGGCATTTTTTGATCCGGTCCGTGTATTGCTCTTTCGACAGCGTGAGCGACAAATCCACTTTGTCTAAAACGGAGGTCGAGGTGGCAGGTTGCCTTGCGGAAGGCCGCATCTTTTTTTCCGTCTTTTTTTCATCAGCGATTTGCTGGCGGGAAATGGCGCTTTCAATGGACTGGATCATGGTGCGGAAAATCTTGATGGTGGCAAATCGCCGGTCATGCGCCTCCACGATGGTCCATGGCCCGTAGCTGGTATCGGTTTTGGCCAACATGTCCTCGACGGCCGCAAGGTATTTGTCATATTGCCGGTGATGCCGCCAGTCGGTCTTGGTGACCTTCCAGCGCAAGGCGGGATCCTTCTCGATTTTCTCGAACCGCTTTTTCTGTTCTTTCTTGGTGATATGCAGAAAGAACTTGACGACCACATTGCCGGCGTCGGCCAATTGCCGCTCAAAGGCTTTTATTTCCTCATAGGCGACGGACCACTGCTTCTTGGGAACTACCTTGTCCACTCTTTCCACCAGCACGCGCCCGTACCAACTGCGGTCAAAAATGGCGATGCGAGTTTCCTCCGGCGTCCGGCACCAAAAGCGCCAAAGGAACGGGCGCAACCGCTCTTCTTCAACCGGCGGATTGGTGGGATACACGTTGTAGCCTCGGGGATCGAGCGCCTGCATGAGCTGATTGATCAGAGTCCCTTTGCCGGCCGCGTCCCAGCCTTCAAAAACGACGATGACGGGGATTTTTAGATTTTTGGCCTGGCGCTGCAATTCGCCCAATTTTAGGCGCAGGTCGGAAATGAGGTCCTTGTACTCGTCCCGGTTGAGCTTTTGGGACAGGTCAACTTGCTCTAACATACAGCCTCCCAGTTCACCTTGGATAACTTGGATGTGATAATCAAACTCGGTCAATCGGTGTTTGAAGACGCCACCGCCCTGGCCGGGCAAGAGCGCACAGCATCATTTACTTCTCGTCTGCCGTTCCGACAGGCGAGCAGAACAGCGACAGTCCCGGCGTTTCGCAACGCATCTTGTAGACGGCGTTGGTTTCGACTTCGGTGAGATAAAGCGTGCGCATGTCCGCCCCGCCGAATTCCACATTAGTTGGCTTTTTGCCAGGAGCTGCGATCTTTCGACTAACCGAGCCACCTGGCGCCAACACGAACACAGCTGCGCCGCCAAAATGAGCGACATAGAGCTGACCGGATTGATCAAAAGCAATGCCGTCGGGATCGCCGCCTGGCAATTGGGCAAACACTTCCGGCTTGCCCAATTGGCCATCATCTTGAACCGGGAATTTCAATACCCGCTCAAAGGCCGATTCGCAGACGTAAAGGTGCTTGCCATCAGGGGAAAAGGCGATGCCATTGGGAAAGGCTACACCCACGGCGGCGGGTGTCACTTTGTGATCGGCGCGAGAAATGCAATAAACTGTGCCGTCCGGATTTTCCCGGCGATAATTGTTGGGATCAGTGAAATAAAGATTGCCCTGCGGATCGAACGCCAAATCATTGGGACGGTTGAATCGTCTCCCTTTATAGCCGGAAGCAACGATCTGTGTTGCGCCGGATGGATCGATGCGCAAAATGGCGCCACGACCAAAATCACAGGCGAACAGGCTACCATCCTGAGAAAAGGTCAGACCATTGGTCTTGTCAAAGGGGTGGGAAGCAGCAGCCGCACGCAGAAAGACAGAATGGCTATCCCCCATGATTTTGCTGATCCAGCCGCCATAGCAGTTAGAAACATACAGACTTTCCTTGCCGTCCCAAGCCGGGCCTTCGGGAAAGTTGAGGCCGTCGGCGACTTTTTCCCAAACCGGGTTATCGCCTGCACTGTCAGATTGAGCTTCGACCAAGCGGAAAAAGCAGAGGAGTCCTGCAGAAAAAATCAGAATCCCCATGAACACTCTGCCGGACTTGAAATCATCGAACAGAAATCGGGGTCTTGTGTGGTAAACCATGAAGGTAAGCTCCCTACTAAAGAGTACGGCTTATGTGTTTGATGAGGAGTGATGAGTGGTAGGTCTGAGCGCAAAGACAAAAGCTGCCTGCCAGTGAATTGCAGAGGTCAGTTTGTAGTACGGCGGCTGCGTCATCGCGCTCCCATACTTTTGCGGCTATGAAAGAAAAGCACCAACGCGCGGTTTGATGTTGGCGACAAGGCCACGATCACAATATCTCTACCATCGGCATTTCCGGCGAGCGGGGATTTGGGATGAGTTTTCTTATCCTTGGCTCAACTAAAAAATCAAGCTCTTCGAGGACGATTTGTCCGATCAAGGGGTCCGTCCCCTCTTCTTCGGCCAAGACATCAAAACTGCCTACGCGGCCCAGTAATTCAACAAGCAGTCCCGCATAAACCGATTTGGGCCGCAGGTGGTTGTCAGCATATTTATCCGTCGCTTCGCGTATCTTTAGAAGACCAAGCCTACCGACAAGGTTCTCCGGCAAAACCAACATCGTGGCGCCAGTACCGACGACCGCTTCCACCTCTAAGGATTTGGCAGCATCAAACATGCTCGTCAGCCGAAGCTTTTCGACTACTTTGCTTATGTGGAAATTCTCCGCTGAAATTTCAACCCCATTCATAAATGGGGTGCCGTCCTATGGCAGCAAGCCTAATTTGCATAGGATCTCAGGCCAAGGTGGCCAGCCTCATAAGTATAGGAATCCGCATGGACAATCGCAAGCAATTTCTCCGAACCTCATCAGTCCCTCTCTTGCAAGTGGGCGAAAGGCAATCTCGTTCCCAATCTAACAGACTGTGTGAGAACGGCAAAAGCTGTCACCCTTCGTCTGCCTTTGGCGATCTCGGGGTCTGTTAATTCACCAACTTTTGAGATTCCACATTCCGCTTCGTTCCATTCGGAATGACCCATTTTGTTCATTTCACACAGTCTGAGATCGAGAAAGAGATTGCCACCGCTCATTGGTGGGGTCTCACAAGCGGTACTATTCCATCGGTATGCGCCCCGCGTTCTTCTCCAGCCACTGCTCGAACGTTTGCAGCGACGGATTCAGCGACTGGACGACGGCAAGGTTGCGCGCTGCACAATAGTCTTTCTCAAAATCGCGCTTGACCTGGAACATATTGCCCATGTCCTCGGCACTGGGAAAGCCAAAACTGCGGTATATATCATCAGAAGGTTGGTCCCTGCAAATAAACCGGTTGGCGGGGCCACCTGTTTTCCCCCAGCTCGCAAACCATGGCCGCGACCGGCTGCCAATTCACCTTTCCGTCTTGGGTCTTGATCTCCTGCAAAAGATTGCTGATCAGAACATAACCGCTGGACGAATAAACCTTGGGATCTCCAAATAAAATGGCGAAGGCGTAGCCATGCGCCCGCAGCCAATGGTGACACTCTGCCAAAAGACGGCGGACTAATCCCTGTCCGCGAAATTCGGGATGGACACAAACCTCGGCAATTCCGCCGATGGGAATCTCCTTCCCGGAACTCGCCACCGTCTTTTCGTGCATGGCAGCGTGGGCGATGAGGCAATGCCCGTCATCGTAGATAAGCCAACGATGCGCCGGGCATTCCCTGAAATACCTGCGATCCCGGAAGACTTCGTCTCCCGGCTTAATGAAGCAAAGAGAAAGCAGCTCACGGAGTCGAAGGTCCAGCTCGGCATCCACGTCGGAGTCTTTAATGTATTTCACTTCCAATTGAATGGCCCTCTATGAAGGCGGAACAGAATCATGCCACAACCTACCGCGTTCTTGGCTCGCGTACATAGAATTACTTAGTACATCCTTTACCTTTGAAATCAGACTAACCATGTTCGCGGCTCATCTCAAAAAATACACCAATCCGCAACCTAAACCGTAATCTCTCGAATTAAAGTATGAAACGGCGTCAAGTTTCAGGCCGAAAGATTTCCACAGAGGGAATTGCAGCGAGCAAAGATAGCCGTTATCATAGTCTTCCAATGAATAGAACGTTCCGATGGAGACGGATGTATCCTGCGAAGGAGAATACAGGCATCTGAAACAGATCGGTGAATAAAACCAATCCGCCAATACTTCGAACGCCACGAATAGTTTATTTAAATTGCCAAATCTAACTGCAATGGATGGCAAAACTATATGACCTTTTCCGCCTTTTGTGATAAGATTATTAAAGCCAAGAATGAATGCCGCCCTCTTGCTCTGAAAGAAAAGGGCGGGCAAAATGTACACAAAGTCATCCGGTGAAAAACCGCGTTCCTTGACTATTCCTGCTTTAACTCCGAACCCGGTTTTGCCAGGAATTGGAGAAAAATCCAAAGAACTGATCGAGTACTCATATCGACCATCTAAAAACGCTACATTCCTACCTGTGGAAATGCTAATTGTTCTACGATAGGCTTTGGAAAGAGCCGTGGACGTGAGCTTTGGAGCTTGTGATAGGAGGAACTCAGGTGAAAGCGCCAGGACTATCAGAGAAATTTGAATCTCTATTTTCATCATCAATGGCTTTGCAACGGCTACCCCATTGTTGGGCACCAACGATCCGTTCATTTGCCCCCATGCGCCGCCTCATTGGCGAGCTGCTTGGCCCGCGCCATTTCCCTTGGCATTTCGTTTTGATCGATGACGTGCCACTTGACTTGGTAGGTTTTCAGCAACCGGCCCAATTCTTCCCAAAGATCGCGATGGCTCACCGGTTGCCTTTCTTTGGTCTGCCAACCGCGACCGGCCCAATGATCCAGCCAAACCGTAGCGCCGTCCTTGAGATAATCCGAGGTTGTATACAAGTGGATGGGCATCGGTTTTTTAACTGCCTTCAGTCCTTCCACCGCGGCTTGAATGTGGAGCCGGTTACCAGAGGTATTGACCGCACTACCGCTCAGTGTCTTGACATTTTCGCGAAAGCGCATAACCACGCCCCAGCCTCCTTTGTTGACATTCCCCAAATAGGAAGCGGCGGTAAAGATGTGGATGGCATTTTCATCTTCAAGAGGCAAGGGAACCTTGGGAATGGCTGAGGCGGCAAGATAATCGGCGCGCTCGTTCCATTGGTCGCCGGCGTGCCCCCGGAGCCATCGCCATTCCACTTGGTGGCGTTTCAGTTCGGCGGCCAACGTTTGCCAAAGGTCCTTGTTCTTGACCTCGTTCTTCTTTCTGGATTGCCAGCCGTGCTTTTCCCAGCTCGGCACCCAAACCGTCATCCCCTCCTGGAGGTAACTCGAATCCGTGTAGATGGTCGTTCGATGCGGCTCCTTCAGTGCCTGCAAGGCCTTGATCGCCGCGAACAGCTCCATGCGATTATTAGTCGCTTCCGGCTCGCTGCCGCTCAACTCTTTGGGCGTTTGGCCCGGATAGATGAGAATGGCTGCCCAGCCGCCGGGTCCGGGATTGGGGTTGCAGGCGCCATCAGTATAGATAGTGACTTCCGGTAGTTTTGTGGTGCTCATCGCTTGTTACCTTTGCGTGCAACAGAACCGAAAAACACGATCAACTCGATCTTGTTCGCGGGGAATGTAAGCGATTTTATCGGATTTTGCAATGGATAGGATTATAGGAATGTCCCCCAAAAGAACTGCTCATCGCCGAAAGGCAATCAATCTGTGGACAAGGTAAGATGCCTGCCGCATGACAGTTCGTGTTTGGCAGTGAAGATAAGGCAAGAGAGGTCATTCCAAGAGAACTTGCTGAAAACTCCTCATCGTCGAAAGGCAAACAACTTGATTAACCATGAAGGATGCCTGCGACGTGACACGACTCGCGGGCGGCAAGGCATTCAAAAATCCTTGTCAGGTAGCGTTGATGTCGCTCTCCTCACCATTCAGCACCTCGGCAAGATCATCGATGAGGCGCTGCAGAACCTCATAGGAGAGATGGCTGGCAACTTTCTCTCTGGCCTTTGCGCCTTTTCCCTTCCGATAGCGATTGAAGACAAGGCGGTCACCGTAAAGGAGAATCTCATAATAGAAAACCTCACTCGTCTGCCGATGGGGCGGAGAGCTGCGCATTTGCGCAACAGCATTCTTCTCGTCAATCTCGGTGAGAGAAAAGTCCTCCAAGAGATAGGTGACTTTCTTCGTGATCACCGTAGATTGGCGTCGCAACCACTGCGCGTCTTGCTTCTCCAAAGATGGGGACTTCCTGCTGACCGTAAGCTGATTGATAAGAAGGCTGAATTTGTCACGATCCAGGACTTCTATCATTGCTTGCAGTTGATTTGACGCTGATGACACAAGTTGTATATTTGGACTCACGCTTTGCTTTGCTGATATGTCCCTGTCACTTTCCGGCCACGGCATCTTTCGTGCCTCGGCAATAACATTTGTACCCAAACTCATTACGGTACCTCCTAACATTGAAACAAGCTCTAAAAGAGCAAATCGGTTAAATCGACCGTCATTCACACCTCAAGTCGATAGCGGTTCTCTCGCCTCAAACTTTTCCTCTTGGTCATTTGATTTCCGTTTCTGAGAACTCGTTGCCGTCATAGCTCAGAAGCATTCTTGACTCGTCGAAAATTGTCTCCAGATGCACCGGACGCTTCCAGATGCGTTGCAAATTCACTAAGGTGTCGTGAGCTTCGGTCAGTTGCAGCTCTATTCCTTCGTGCCGGTGCATCAAATATAGCTCGCCGCGGTTCAGATAGTTGCCGTCCTCCACATAAATGAACGGCTGGCCGAGATTTGTCAAAGATGCCAAAATACGCTCTTTGATTTTCTTGAATTCTCTGGACTCGATCTCGTAGTAATCCGTATCCTCGTTGTAGGCGATGGTAAACAGCTTGTGCTCCCGGCAGAATTCAGGGGTCAGGAACGCATCGATGAACATCACGTCGTTATAAAGATGCCGCACCTGAAAGATCTTTTCCCGTCCCAGACCAAGGTGCGTATCCCAATTCGCTTTGAGCTTGTAATCGTCGCACTCGTCATACTCCTTGCCGAACCTGCCCTTGTTCCAGCGATCCTCGATATCGCGAAACAACTCCACTCCCAGCTTGTACGGGTTAAGGCTGCCGATGCTGGTAGAGAGGGTGCCGGAATGGTGATCGGCATAGTCGATGATCTCCGAATCGGTGAGACATTTTTCCGTCATAATCTTGGAATGCCAAAATGTCGCCCAGCCTTCGTTCATGATTTTTGTCTGCGCCTGCGGGACGAAATAATAGGCCTCTTCCCGAATGATGGCCAGGATGTCCCGCTGCCAACGCTCCAGCGGCGCATGTTCGATTAGAAACTGCAGCACGTCGCGTTCGGGCGTTTGCGGAAACTTTGTTTTCCTTTCTTCCGCTTCCCGTTCGGCCTGTCTCTTCTGTTCCGCCAAAACCTCCGGAGGATTGATGTAGGAGTCGAGATAGGATTTGCTTTTGAACCTGCCTTCCGCTTGAGCCGGCGGTTCCTCATCGCCATCGTTACGCTCCAACTCTTTGCGCAAGATGAACGAGGCGTGCGGATCGATGAGATTGTCCAGCGACAGAGCGATGTCCACGAACGCTTCAACGGTATTCTCCCCGTGACGCTCGCAATGTCGCCTCACTCTGGTAGCGTGATTGGCCATCTCGTCCATCATCTTGCGATTCGTCTTGGAGAACCACAGATTGTTCTTAAAGAAATCACTATGGGCGTACACATGAGCGATGACCAGCTTTTGGTCCACCAGGGTATTGCAGTTGAGAAGATAGGCATAACACGGGTCATTATTGATGACCATTTCATAGATTTTGGACAGGCCATAGGCGTAGCTCTTGGACAACTCCTCATATTCCATGCCAAAGCGCCAGTGCGGGTACCGGGTTGGAAAGCCGGCGTACGAGGCAACTTCGTTGATCTCGTCATAGTCGAGGTTTTCAAAGATGGTCGGGAAAAAATCCAAGCCGTACTCCTCAGCATAATGCCGGATTTCCTCCTGAATTTCTCTCAAGTCCAATTGATTGATCATAATTTTTTATCCAAACTCGTGGCCGCTGATTTCGATTGTCCTTCAGCAAGATCAGAGTTATCTCACCCGATCAAATAATCGCGTAGCGCGGCGATTGTGCCCAGCCAATTCGATCGGCCGCGCAATGGACGCCAACTAAGAATTAGCCTTCATCCGCGCAAGTTGGCGGTTGAGAAAATCTTTGCAGGATCGATGGTTTCTCCAGAGTAATACACTATATGAATTCTCACGTCATTTGCCCTTACCCAAAAAAGCCTTGATGGAATCAAAAATGGCATCCTTATCCGGTATCAGAGAGAGAATGACTTTGTCTTCGCCGACAAAATAATCCTCCAGCTCTTCAATGAACTGGCCGCTGCCGTACGGGCTTTCGACCTGGCCATAGCAAAACAAATTCGATTTGGGAATCAGGCTTTCTTCCATGATGGTAATGCACTCTTGGGTATTGCCTTCACCCCAATTGTCGCCATCGGAAAAGTGAAATAGGTAAATATTCCAGTCCTCCGGCGGATACGAGGCGTCGATGATCTCATTGGCCAGTTTGTACGCCGTGGAGATGATGGTGCCGCCGCTCTCGCGCGTGTGGTAGAACGTCTCTTGATCTACCTCTCGCGCCACCGCGTCGTGGATAACGTAGCGGGTCTCGATATTTTTGTACTGGGATTGCAGCCAGGTGTCGATCCAAAAGGTCTCGATACGCACGATCTCCTTCTGTTCATCACCCATCGAACCAGAGACGTCCATCATATAAATGATCACTGCGCTGGCTTCCGGCTCCACTTTGGTTTTCCAGCTCCGGTACCTGCGATCCTCGCGATATGGGACGATTTTAGGATTATTAAAATCGTAGGATTGGCTGATCAGATGGCGTTTGAGGGCCTGCTTATAGGTGCGCTTAAAGTGCCGCAGCGATTCCGGCCCGGTGGTGGCGATGCCAGTGTACTTGTCCTTCTCATGGGTGATGTTCTTTTTCCCGCGCGGCTGAATATTTGGCAACTCCAATTCTTCAGCAAGAATCTGCGCCAACTCTTCTAATGAGACGTCCACTTCCAGCAAATGCTCCCCTGGAGCTGTCCCGGCGCCCCCGGGAATCTGCCCGCCGCCTGCCCCGATGGGGGTGCCGATCTCTCCTTCACCTTGCCCGACGCCGCCCATCTTTCGGGCGCTAAAGCGAAAATGCGGAATGCGAATCTGCGGCAGCGGGATGCTGACATAATCCTTGCCTTTTTTCCCAATCAGCTCACTATGAACAAGGTACTTGCGCAACTCCTTTTTGATCTGACCGCGAATGATCTGCCGAAAGCGGTTATGGTCTTTTTCAATTCGCTTGACCATTGGCAATTCTCAAGCTAATTCTCCTCGGGCCCATCATCATTGATCCGCCTAACTTTTTACATCTCCGCGGGCAAAAATACTGGCGACGAAATTCAGCACATCCGTGGCACAAACATCGCAATATCCATAGTTCTTAATCATCCTGGATTTGACGACATCGATTTTCTCCTGCGTTTCCTTATCGACCACGCTGGAAATGAGGTTGGTGAGCTTGATGGAGTCTTTTTGATCCTCGAACAGCTTCAATTCCAGAGCCTTTTGCAGGCGCTCATTGGAGCGATAATCGAAGGATTTGCCGTCCAAAGCCAACGCGCCGATGTAATTCATAATCTCCCGGCGAAAATCGTCCTTGCGACTCTCCGGTATATCAATTTTCTCTTCGATGGAGCGCATCAGACGCTCGTCCGGCTCTTCCAGCGCGCCGGTATATTTGTTCTTTACCTTTTCTCTTTGCGTGTAAGCTTTGACGTTATCGATATAGTTTCCGCACAGGCGTTTCAAAGCTTCTTCATCTGCGGCGATGGCACGTTGTACTTCATTCTTGACCACATCCTCGTATTCCTCCTTCACGATGGCGAGAAGATCCTTGTATCGCTTACGCTGCTCCTCCTTGGTGATCAGAGAATGGTGCTTAAGCCCAGCTTCGAGCTCGTTCAAGACCATAAACGGATTCACACAAGAGGCGTTCTCATCGCTGACCAAAGCATTGGAGATTTTGTCCTGGATGTAGCGCGGAGAGATTCCTTCCATCCCTTCCCGTTCGCTTTCAGCTCGCAGTTCTTTGATATTGTCCTCGGTGTAGCCCGGCAGCGTCTTGCCGTTGTACAGTTTTAGCTTCTGTATCAAAGACAGTTGCGCCTTTTTCGGCTGTTCCAGTCTGGTCAAAACGGCCCACATGGAAGCCATCTCCACTGTGTGCGGCGCGATGTGTTTGCCGCGAATACGATCGGAATTAAAGTCCTTTTCGTAGATCTTGATTTCATCCGAAAGCCGGGTGATGTAGGGAATGTCGATCTTGACGGTGCGGTCGCGTAAAGCCTCCATGTACTCATTGGATTGCAGCTTGCGGTATTCCGGCTCGTTGGTGTGACCGATGATCACCTCGTCAATGTAAGTTTGTGCAAACTTTTTCGGCTTGATGCGATGCTCCTGCGAGGCGCCCAACAGATCATACAAGAAAGCCACGTCCAGCTTGAGGACTTCGATGAACTCGACCAAGCCGCGGTTGGCGATGTTAAACTCGCCATCAAAGTTGAATGCGCGCGGATCCGAGTCCGAGCCGTATTCGGCAATCTTGCGGTAGTTGATATCCCCGGTCAGCTCGGTGGAATCCTGATTCTTTTCGTCCTTTGGCTGAAAAGTGCCGATACCGATGCGATCTTTCTCCGATAAAATCAACCGCTTTACTTTCACGTCAGCAATGATCTTGGTCCAATCACCTTCGTACTTTTTGCTCAGCTCTTTGTACATCTGTCGGCAAAACGGACACAGGTCGCCGTTGATAAGGTTTCTTCCCTCTTCGCTCCTGTCTTTATGCAACATCTCCATTACTTGGGCGCGAAAATCGGGGGGGATGAGAGTCAACGGCTCCTCGTGCATGGGACAATCGACCCACTCCTCGCCCGAGGAACCTGTCACGCGCCAAGCAAAAGTGTAGAGCGCCCCTTCGTTGGTCTTGGAATAATATTCCAGACCCTTCTTCAGCAAACGCACAATGGTGCTTTTGGCGCTGCCCACCGGCCCGTGCAGCAAGAACACCCGCTTTTCGGTGCCATATCCCTTGGCGGCGGACTTGAACAAATTGACGAACTTCATCAACGGCCGCTCCAGGCCGAAGACCGCGTCTTTGCCGTTTTCCATGGGATCATCAAAGAACTTGTACTTGATGAGCGTGTCCTTGCTATCCTTGATCTCCTCAACACCAAAGTATAGAATCATGTCATAAATTCGCTGAAAAGAGCTGCGAAACAGCTTGGGGTTCTCCTGAACCTTGTCAAGGTAGTCTTGGAAACTGCCTTCCCAATTCAGCTCCTTATAATTGTCAATGTTTTGCGCGGAGCCAATAAGGGAAAACACGTCTTTCCGCTCATCTGCTGATTGTGAGATCACGCCACTAACTTTCGTTGGCTCTTTCCGCTCCATGGCCGAACACCTCCTTCGAAGCGAGCAATGCCGTTTTGTCTCTTAGAACTAAAGAGAAGAAAAGGTTTATTTCCTTTTTCATGGTTATTCTTCCACCTCGTAATAATTCCTCACCTTGCGCTCATTCTCCTATAAACCCTCCACGCGTTGCGGTGCAATTGTCTGCCGCAAGCTCCCAAAATCTACCGCCCATCTTCATCGCTTGGCTTTATAACACGATTCACAAAGTATATGTTCCAATTTGTTAGGTCACCTACTTCGCTCGTGTTTTTTGCCAACAAATGGGCCGTCGGTCTATGAAAAGGCACATGCTCAAAGACTGACTTTGCACTATCAATGTGGAACAGAGACAAGTATCAAGGACCAATTTTGTAGTTCAGCCGCATGCTGCGTGCGTCCAATCAGGAAGCGGCGCAAAATTGCTGCCAATTATGAGGGACGCCGCTTTGGGGCTATAAATCGCGGGAATTTGCTGCCGGAACTTTCATTGAAGTCATTGGAAAGCGTCAACTCATAAACACTACGGATTTCGAAAGCCGGTACATGTGTGTCGCTTTTATATAATCATTCCTTCAAAATAATTCAAATTAAATTTTGCAGGAATTCCTGCGCCGCTGAAAAATCAACTAACGGTGAACTCTACGGACTTACATTTCGCCTTTAGCGCCACAAAATCAACCCGCAATAAAAGCATTGCACAAGAGAATTGGCACACTTAAATTTAGTCACATAGAGTCAAACGGTAGCTGAGTAAGATTTGTAACCAATCACGGGATGCTAAGAGTCAGAGCTAGAAGTAGACGAAATTAGAAAACGGACAACGCGGATAACCCTGTTTTGCATGGAGACACCTGAAGACGACCGGAAACGAAATCATCTCCCTTGCCGCAGATGGCGCAATTCAAAATTGTTTTAGAGCATTTGAAACTGTTGGCTCTGTGCGGCGTCAAAGGAGAACCTGCATTAATCCGTGTTCATCCGTGTCCTCCGCGGTCTATTTTCGGCATATGCCAAATTTAGTTGATCCGGCAAATGCGTACCTATTGGCGAAGAAAGGCCAAAAGCATTCCTGATGAAGGTAATGGAAAATTCAAATAGCAAAATGCAAACTGACAAATCAAAATGCAAAAATGGGGGGCGTGTCTATGATGCCCAAAGGATAAACTAAGATTTTCGATCCTTCCGAACTCTGCAAATCTGCCTCGTTGAGTCATTGGATGTTGTTCGTCAAGTCTTATAGCCGGCTTTTCGAGGCATTAGATAGAGTGGATTTGAGACATGCTTCGGTCTGCCAAGGCCGACCTGGTGGCCTGCGCGAAGTGGGCCGGGTATGGGGAAGCTTATCTTTTCAGAAACGATTCTATTTGTGAATGAGGATTTATCTTCAGGCCACTTCTGCCAGGCA
>DYKH01000055.1 GCA_020722685.1 Caldithrix sp.
CCGCAGCGGCCCTCGCCGTTGCGGCGGCTACCCCGGCATCGCTGAGGGAGTTCTTAAGCCCCTTCTCCACCGCTTGCCGGGCGAGCTCTGCCACCCGCAGAGAACGCCGTAGAACACCAAGAGGCACGAGCGTGGCTTCCTTGGTGGCGACTTGGATGGCCTCGTTCCGCTTTGCCTTTTCCTCATCGGATTTCTTGGGCAGTCGCATGGCGTCCATCAGCTTGTTAAAAGCGGCGGTGTCCCGATCCACGTCGGCGAGAAACTCATCCTTGAGCCGCTGCGCTTCAATCCCTATTTCTTCCATTTCGGTCGAAACCGGCTCATAGCCTTTCTTGCCGAAAGTCAGAGCCGCCACCATGGAGGAAAGCGCACCGCTCAAGGCTCCGCACAAAGCCGCAACGCTGCCACCGCCGGGCGCCGGGGCGTCCGTCGAAAGCAGGTCCACAAACTGGTTAATCGTCATGCCAACCAGCTTATCCTTCGCCTTCAGCCGGTATTCAATGATCTTTTTCTCCGGCTCAAAGGGATATAAATCGCTCAGACCCAGTGACAGAATCGCAATGTGGACCAGCTCCGATTCCGGCACGCCGGGCGTCTTCCCCTGCTTTTTCAGGTAATGCCTTCCGGCTTGCAGCATAGCTGTCAGGGGGATGAGTCCCACCAGCTCGCTGCCGGTGACTCTTGCGCCCAAGCTTTCCGCCAGTTTGCAGCATTCATCGAATACAACATGCGGCGGCGTTATTTTGTAATTGGTCAGATTGATGGAAATTTGTGCGCGGCCAAAATCCTCCATATACCAGCCGACCGCTTTACAAGCTGGGAATTTTCCCGGTACGCGCAAAGCTTCGCCGTTTTCATCACGAACGATATTTCCTTGCGCGTCTTTCAAGGGCTTGCCGGCCTCGCGGATGGTGGAGGCGATCTCGTTGGCGATGCGCTTGTCGCGGGTATTGAGATTAATGTTGTAGGCAATGAGAAATTCCCGCGCGCCAATGACGGTGGCTCCGGCTTTGGCGTTAAATTCCGCAGGACCGAAATCCGGCTGCCATTCGGGGTCTCGCAGCTTTTGCGGCAGGCCTTCGTACTCTCCCGCCCGGACATTTGCCAGATTCTTTCTTTCGGGACGCGTGGCCGCCTCCTCGTACAAATACACCGGAATGGCCAATTCTTCGCCCACCCGTTTTCCCAATTGTTTCGCCAATTCAACGCAGTCTTGCATGGTCACGCCCGATACTGGTACAAATGGACAGACGTCGGTGGCGCCCATGCGCGCATGGGCGCCATGGTGCTTGGACATGTCGATGACCTGCGCTGCCTTGGATATGGCTTTGAATGCGGCTTCCACGACCGCCTTAGGAGTACCCACAAAAGTCACAACCGTCCGATTGGTATCCTTCCCGGGATCTACATCCAATAGCGTCACGCCCTCTGTTGCGCGAATTTCATTGGTAATTTGTTCGATCTTGGCCGCATCCCGGCCCTCGCTAAAATTGGGAACACATTCCACCAATTGCATGCTTTGTATTACTCCATTGCAATGTTTATCAATCTCGTATTCTCGCCGCCGGAAGCCAATGCTTGACGGACACAAACCTCCCCCCAATCGGATTCATGTCGATTCGGGATCTTCCGCATTGATCGACTGAGCCGAGCTAAAGTCGGGGCAGACAAAGGCCGTAGAGCTATCCGTGCGAAAAGACGGCATTTGATCACATGGGGCGATCTTGGCCAAGCGAGCAAGATTTACAAAAACAGTTGCAACAGAAAACGAATTTGATCTACGGATTCCGGTCTGTCTCTAACTCACCTGGTTCAAACGAGTCGTTCATGAGAACCGTTTCTCATGAACGCCCAGCTTCAGTTGGGTGGTTTCCCTCACGCAAAGCTCGTCATGTACGCAAAGGAAAAAGCTCTGCGAGCTTGGCGTGCTTAGCGAGGGATTTGATTTTGTGATCACTCGCCTTGTGATTGATAACCGTTTCTGCGTTTGCCGGTGGCTTATGCCTGGCGATAGATATCCAAAAGCTGCAAACTCGTTGCATCCAGCCTGCTGGCGATGATATGAGAGAATCGCTTCAATAGCTCGCAGCCGAGGTGATGGTTCTTCTCGCATTTTCCGCGCAGGCATTTGCCGTCAAAAGCGATGGCCATCGTCAAATCCTCCGCCCGGGCACCGAAATGCCAGTAATAAGGCGGCAACAGCCATGACCAACCAAGAACGTCACCTCCACCGACCGTTTGAGCGATTATGGGACTCTCATCTCCCGTGGGAATTTCCAGCGCCACCAGGCTCTAACGAACGAGATAGAATTCATGGGCCCCCTCACCTTCACGGAAGATGTACTTTCCTGCCTCGAATCGAACGTTGCTCGCGCATCCGACGATCAGTTTGAGGTATTGATTATCGAGATTCTTGAAAAACGGATGTTCGACAGAGAGACGCTCAATTGTTTCCATGGCTTGCCTCCATCGTTATCGTCCGAGGTTCTATGCCTTGACAAAGTTTAATTCAAATCCTCAAGAATAGCAAGCGAAAAAAAAGCTGCTTTTTGCGGGATGCAATCCGGCAATTAACAAAGATTGAAAAGGGGATCGGAATAATTGATAAAAGGCCTCTGTTTACAGGTTCGTCTTTCGAAGCATCAGCATTGGTAACGATCATTACAGGAATAGTCCGGCTGAGCCTTTCAAGCGCTGTGCTGCTTTAGCAGCTTGATGGCGCTGCATGGTGCACGCTCAGGAGAATTTATTAGCTAAAGGAGAATCAATATGAGCTATTCGTTACCAAGCCGCGGAGTGCTATTGCTGCTGCTTCTCTTTCTTGCCGTTTCCACTTCCTGGTCTCGCCCCAAGCGGCCGGGTCAGATACCAAACGGGACTATTAACAAATGCTCAAACTGTCACATCGATTCAAATGGCGGTGGACCGAGAAATCCGTTCGGCCAAATGGTAGAAGCCAGCTTTCTCAATGCGACCGGAGACGTGATCTGGGGACCGGACTTGGCCGGCTTGGATGCCGATGGTGACGGTGTGAGCAATGGTCTTGAGCTTCAGGATCCCAATGGCCTGTGGACAATCGGTCAGCCTGCTCCGGGAAATCCGGCCTTGGTCTCATTGCCCGGAGATGCTAACAGTGTGCCTCCCGCAAGCGGACCTTTCACTCTCACTCTACAATTAACCAACATGACGCCTCATTTGAATCAAAAATTCGAAATGAGAGTGGTCGATAAAGCTACCTTGTCGGAGATCGGGCGCGCGACTTGGCCTGCGATTCCCTCTGCGCAGTTTAGCGTTATGCTGGCTGGATTGGAATTAGGAGGAAGCTATTTTGTCGATTTCTATGCCGATCTTAACGGCAATGGCTTGTACGATAGTCCGCCAAGCGACCACGCCTGGCGGATGGAGGCGAATGACGTGCAAGGCGACGTCACCCTGAGCTTTGTCCACAATACTACTTTCACCGACATTCAGTGGAATTATCTGTTCACTTTGGCGCTCAGCAATATGAGCCCCCACGTCGGCCAGAAGCTTGAGCTGCGTCTGATCGATACCAGCGATATGATGGAAGTCGGACGCACGCAATCGGTGGTTACAGTCCCCAACTTTCTGGTTACTGTACCAGGTCTCATGTTGCATGGAAGTTATCAGGTTGACTTTTATGCCGATTTCAACAAGAATGGTCGCTATGATGCACCGCCGGCAGATCATGCTTGGCGTCTGCAATTGACCGACGTAGCTGGAGATGCGGCGCTCACCTTTGTTCACAACACCTCTTTTACTGACATTGATTGGACCTACCTATTTACCTTGAATCTGACCAACATGAATCCGCATTTGGGCCAACTCTTTGAGTTGCGAGTTGTGGATTCGGGCAATGGCAGCGAAGTAGGCCGAGCTTCTGTGGCCAGCGTTCTGTTGCCTAACTTTTCCGTCCGAGTTCCCGGAATAAGGATCGGCAGGGATTATACGGTCGACTATTACGCCGATCTAAACAGGAACGGCACCTACAATCCCCCGCCCACGGATCACGCCTGGCGCACCACTTTCTCCAATGCCACTGGGGACACGGCGCTTTCTTTTGTTCACAATACCAGCTTTACGGACATTCAATGGCCGCCGACGTTGGCAGTGGAGCTCAGGCCCGGCGCCGCCTCGCCGAAAGCGTTTGCTCTGGAACAAAACTATCCAAACCCGTTTAATCCAGAAACACGAATCAGTTTCTCGGTTGCCAAATCAAGCCAAGTCCGCCTGCGGGTATTTAACACGCTCGGCGAGCTCGTTCGAACGCTCAATGATGCTCGTCTGCCGACAGGCCAGTATAGCGTTGCTTGGGATGGCCGTGATGATTCCGGGCAATTGCTGAGTTCAGGCGTCTACTTTTATCGTCTGGACTCCGATGCTTATAGCAGGACCATGCGCATGTTGTTCATGAAATAGGACGCTCGTCGCTCTCCCTTCTGTCTTTAAGAGGAGTCGGAGGGGAGAGCAATTCCCTTACCGCAAATTGCCGCTCTCAGCTCAACGCTCCAATCATCCAAGCGTACGACAGGAACAGTACTCTCTCGGATTCCTCAGAATGATAATCCTTAACCGCCAAAAAGGCGCAAAGAACGCCAAGACGGTTAAATCACAGCGCCATGTTGAATTGCGCTGGAAATCGAGAATAAACGCCTTCGACGATCTTGTATGATCAGCCTCTGCTGATCAATTATTCCCGCGGCGTTGCCCCTAGCTGGACGTATGCGCTGTAGAAGGTGAATGAGCCGCAAGCGGCCATGGCTGAGGCTGAAAAAAAGAAGATTGGAAACCAACCAGTTTTACTTTACATTGCTGGGTGAGCTCGATAAGAATATTGACAGCCAAAAAGCAAAACTCAATTCTCAGAAGGCTTATTCATTTGCCAAAACACTGACGGAAAAGCAAGGCATTCGGGAGAAAATTGACAGCTTATGAAAGAAAGCAAAGTAGGCAGTTTTTCAATTGTGCCTATTGGAGTCATTCGATCGGAAATCAAAAAGAGAGAAGATGCCCCATTGTTTTATATCGAGGGCGCGCCCAACGCCTTTCTGGATATACTTCCGGCGTACACGGATGGCTTGGATCGGCTGCAAGTCGGTGACGAGATTATTGTCATCACCTGGCTTCACCTCGCGGACAGGGACGTGCTAAAGGTTCACCCCAGAGGGGACCCATCCAATCCACTCAGGGGAGTATTTTTGACCCGGTCGCCGGATCGTCCGAACCCCTTGGGCCTTCACCGTGTGAAGGTCCTGGAGTTGAATCCGAGCCGCCTCCAGGTCGGTCCCATCGAAGCAATCGATGGCACGCCGGTGATCGACATAAAGCCCGTGGTTGAATCGAATGATTTCTGAGCTTTCCGCTGTTTCTGGTAACCAATCACGGGGATATTAAAGTTCACAGGATCACAGGATGTTAAGGATGGACAGGATAACTTGCCCAGTTTCTTATCTCGTTGACCAAACCACGATCCTGATAGTTAAGCGAGCTCTGTTCAAGAAACAGGCAAGTCTATCAGAATAGGCTACTGCTTACGTTTTTGAGACATAAAACGCCAAGGATCAATCCTGTAAATCTTTGCAATCCTGTCATCCTGTCCTCCAAGCTCTTGACAACAGCTAATCCCTGTGATCGGTTACGGCGCGAGACGGCTACTCCAAATCCTTAGCTCGATTTGAGCAAATTGGAGATACCGCTTTCGTCCAGACGAAACACGGTCCAGTCGGACATGGGGACGGCGTATAGAGCTTCATAGAACCGGATCGCCGGCTCGTTCCAATTGAGCACCGACCACTCCATCCGCCCGCACTCCTTCTCTCGGGCGATGCGAACCAACTCCATGAACAAGGCTTTGCCGATGCCGTGGCCGCGGTGTTCGGGCAGGACGAATAAATCCTCCAGATAAAGCGTCGGCTTTCCGACGAAAGTGGAAAAAGTGAAAAAATACAGCGCAAACCCTACGGCCGATTTTTCACTCTCCTTGTCCACCTCACTGAGAAGCGCTTGAAAATAACGCGGCTCCCCAAAGCCATATCTCAGTAACATTTCCTCGGTAGCAACGGCCTTGTCGGCCAGCTTTTCGTAGATGGCGAGCTGCTTGATAAGCCGGAGCAGCGTCGAGACGTCTTTTTCGGTTGCCTCACGAATTGTAAACGAGCTTGTCTTGTGGTCGATCATCGGTTCCCTTCTACATTCACATGAAGGTCTGGACGAAAACCCTCCCTCCTGTCTTTGCGTCTTAGCGCAATGGCATTTTCAGTCGGTTTTCGGTCAGGCACGAAATGACTTCTTCCAGATTTTCCCTCTCTCCCCGGCCGCTTTCGGGTGGTTACAGATTCTTCGCACACCTTCAATCATCACAGACGGCCCGCTGACTGCGGTCCACTGACCGCTGTCCACCTTCCGCTTTCCACTGCCCACCGCTCTACCTGGCCACCACTACAATTTCATCATAAGCCACGGCCCCAAACACGCCCAAGCCGCCGCTGACAAGAGACATCGGCTCGTCTTCCGGGCGGCCGCGAAGGTAATCGTAATAATTTGGCTCCGCCGCGACGACCTTGATGACGTACACATCGGGCTCGGCAAACAGAAATGGGTAGAAAGTGATGCCGGTGGAGTCCGTGCGATCCGAAAGGGTAAAATCGCGGGAAGTATCGTTCAGGTACACCAAGTATCGATAGGCAAAATCGGCTTTTCCCCATTCGATACTCAAGAACTTAAAGGCCTCCACGGTGCTATTGTTCATCGGTGACTGAATCGTCGGCCTGCCCGGCTGGGTGCACCGGGCGGTTAGCTTTTTGCCATTGGCCAAAGTGATGTCCAATCGGTAATGTTTGCCCGCTGCCAGCAAAAGCCGGCCGTCCACATCCTGATAGACGCCATTCCCTTGATGCAGAAATTGCACCGCAGCAGTGTCATCGTTGACAAAAACCGTGGCGTCCGGGATGCCGCGCTGTTCCGGGAAATAATCTGTGGCTTTATAGCTTCGCTCGACGCGGACGATTTTTTGTTGGTTGTTGAGGATCAACAAAGCAAAGACATTGACTTCCGGGTCATAGGAATAGGTTGGTAAGGGCGGTTCTTTGCTGCAGCCTAAGGTTAAGAGCAAGAGTAGGAGTAGGAGTAGGAGTACGATTAGGAGTACGATTACGAAACAGGGTGAGAAGGTATGTGCATGCCTGAGGCGCACGTGAATATGTCTGCATTTAGAATTCAAATTCGAGACCCATTGTAGGCAAAAAAGGGAACATGTTCACCACGGCCAGCTCCGAGGGGTTGGAGTCGTGATTCCAAAAGTAGAAAAAGACGTTTTTGCGATTGTAGACGTTCACGATTTGCAGATAGGGTCTGCTGCGCAGACCGAATACCTGCCAGCGTTTCTGTATGCTGACATCCATCCGGTGATAGCTGGGGTAGCGGGCCGAGTTCTTCGCTCCTTTGCGGTTGTAGATTTCGTTACCCAATTCGTTGTTGTGGAAATTCCATTCATAGTGGGCATACTTGCCGGGCACCGGAGTATACGGTGTGCCGGAACCGTAAGAAAACAGAGCGCCCAAAGTCCAGCCCTTGCCCAGATCATAGTTGGCTACCAAGTTGAGGCTGTGTCGCCGATCCTGTTTGGGAAAGTAGTTGATGTGGTTAATGTCCCGCTTGGTCAAGCTATAAGAGTAGCCGAACCACCCCGTCAAACGGCCGGCCGAGCGTTTGATCAATAGCTCGGCTCCGCGGGCGTGCCCATCCCCAACGAAGAAATCATCCCCTTCATTGGCAAAGTCACCTTGCTCATTGAGATCGAGCAGGTTGGTCATGCGCTTATGGTACAACTCGGTCGTCAAGATCAGCTCATAGGGAAGCCACCATTCAATCCCGGCTACATAGTGATCCGCATTCTGCGGCCGGTACTTTTCCGTCAGCGGAAACCAAAGGTCGATGAAATTGAAATTTTGCTCATCGCTTACGGCGGTCGTCAGGTACTGGTGATAGATTCCCCAAGAACCCTTGAGCGCCAGATTCGGATAGAGCTGGTATTTGACAGTCAATCGCGGGGAAAGCCGCCAGCGCTGACCCAGATCATAGTAATCCAACCGCGCCCCGGTTTTGAGACTAAGCTGCTTGAGTACTTGCCACTGATCCTGGCCGTAGATCGAGGTGATTCGCGGCTCGCTGAGATAGTTGAACAGGTCGATGTTGTTGATGCCGATCTGATAGCGGAAATCCAGCCAATTGCGCACAGCGCCGAATTTGATGGCGTGTCCTGGGAGGCCAAAGTAGGAAAAATCGCCCTTGGCCGACCAATCGGTAATACCGTTATGGATGTCCAAGGAGGCAGTTGAGCTGCTGGTAATATCCAGGTTCAGGTCATTGCGGAAGCGGCTGCGAGTGAGCAGGACCTCGGAGAATAATTGCGGATGAATGATCCAGCGCCAATTAACACTGGTGGTACGATTTCCCCATACCCAATCCATCTTCACATCGAAATCGTCTTCTTCGCCGCCGGTGAAGGAGAAATCCAGCACGTCATCGCCGTAGAAGCCGCTCAGCGTTACCCGGTGCGCCTGCGAGAGGTCTAAATTCACCTTTCCCTGAAAATCATAAAAGTAATAGGGAAATTCGTAATCGGTGCCTTTGAACAACTGATCAAAATAAGTTCGTCTGGCGGTTACCAGAAAGGAACCACGTGGAATAGGACCTTCTAAAAGTGTTTTGGCGCTCAGCAGGCTGATGTTACCGCTGCCGTCCAGCTTTTTGGAATTGCCCTCCCGATTGCTGATATTCAGCACCGAGGATAACCGTCCGCCATATTCCGCGGGAAAGCCGCCGCTCACGAACTCTACCTCTTTAATGGCATCGACATTGAAGGTACTAAAGACACCGCCCAAGTGGAAGGGATTGTAAACGGTCACCCCATCTAACAGCACCAGATTTTGATCCGGACTGCCCCCGCGCACGTAAAGCTGGCTGGAAAAATCATTGCGACTGACGACGCCGGGAAGCATCTGCAGCGAGCGAAAGAGATCGGGCTCGGCCAAACCGGGCATGGTGACGATTTGTCGCGATTGCAACGTGGTGGTAGAAGTCTTCACCTCTCGCTCCAAACGCTCGCGCTCGGCGGTTTTCACCACCGCCGCCATCTCGATGGCGCTTTGCTTCAGGGAGACGTTTTCGGTAAGAGTCTTCCTCCCTGCCACGATCAGGCTCTTTTCTACGCGTTCATAGCCCAGCATAGAAAAGACGATGGTAAAAGTGTCGGCCGGCACCTTGGGGATGACGTAATAGCCGCGCTCATTGGTCACCGCCCCTAATTGTGTATCCTTGAGAAACACGTTGACGTAAGGCAGACTCTCGCCATTCTCGGAATCGCGCACAAAACCGTTAATGGCGCCGGTTTCTTGCGCCCATAGGCTGCCGGCGACAGAGATGAACAAGAGAATGCATCGCAATTTTCGCAAAAGGATTATGAGCAAGAGGGTCCTTGATGTGAAAATCGTAAGTTTTCCAGAGCCGGTCTGTTCCTCAAGAGATCAAGCCCATCAGCTCGACGGCAGCAGCTTGTGAGTTGGCCTTGAAAACGACATACAGCCTGTTTCCGCCAACCTTGATGGCATAGAACTGGCCTTTGTCGTCCTGATATAACGAACCTACTGGTGGATTCATCGCCGCATATTTTTGTGCAAGGACCGCTGCCAGTTCGGACTCCTTTGCTTTTGCCGCTTCGGCCTGCGGATACTGAACCACTAAGATTTGCCCTTCTCCGCTGCTTACTTGATAGGCGCCACAAACAGCCTCGGCGTTGGCGCCACCCAAGCTGAGGACGTTCTCACCGGTGATGTAGAAGCGCATATTCAAGGCAAGCATGCCTTTGATGTAGCCGGCGCTGCGCTCCACCAATCCCGAGGCCGGGAGTGCGGAAAGCAGCTCCGGCGGTTTGGAGTGGACGGCGATTTTCTTGGAAATTTTCTTGGCGAACTCTGCAAGCACACTTTGCGTGGCCCGATCCGACTTGTAGCCCATGATGACGACGTAAAATCGATCCTGCCAGAAAGCGGTCTGGTACTCGTACTGGTAGCCTTCATCTCCGACCTTTAGCGGAGTCACCTCAGGCCCGCGGTGGACGGAATAAACGCCATAGGCTGCTTTGGCATCGGTCATTTCATAAATATCCACCACCAACGATTCGTCTCCGTGAAAATATTCCTGCGTAATGACCTGCACAAATCCATACTCTAAATAGATCTCGGCGCCGCCGTTGATATATTCGTAAAGTTGGTTACCTTTATAAGTGCGGCCGGCTTCCCCCCGCTGCCATTCGCTCAGCTTGGAGCCGGGCGGCAGCATTTCTTCGATGGTTTTAGCCGGCTTATTACAGGATAAGAAAAGTGCGCTCAGAACAAGAAGAAAGAATATCACGTTTTACTCCCTCGTTTGCATTTTTTCTTTGACGGCCGCGAAAAGCAGCGGAATCATAATTTCGTGGTGCCCGGTAAGAGCGAATCCTTTGCCACCGGTAAGATTAGGGCGGCTAACGACATTGACACCGGGTCGGTAGTGCTGGATCATGTCAAAATTGGCGGTGACAAAGCCGTGCGCCGGATGGCCCAAATTGCGCACGACGGTCAACGCCTTGAGAAACACCTCCGGCATGATCACCGAGGAGCCGAGATGGAGCACGACGCCGCCGTCCCCCAAGTCGGTGAGGTTTTGCGCGAAGATTTTAAAATCCCGATAGGAAAGCTCGCCAATCGCAGCGCCGTCAGCGTTCGGCTGTTGGTGCACGATGTCGGTACCGATGGCGACGTGCACCGTTAGCGGCACGTGGTATTTGATGGCAGAGGCTAATAAGCTGTACTGGACAAATGGCGGCGATTCGGCGAGGATGCGCTCCCCCAAGATTTCACCAAAACCCTTGGTAGAACTTTTTGCCCGGGAAATGGTGGTGTTGATAATTTCGCCGGTTTCTTTCGCCATGCCAAAGCTGCCATCCTGCAAGCCCTCGGCAACATCTTCGGAGGTTGTACCCCAATAGGCCAGCTCGGTATCGTGAATAGCACAGGCGCCATTGCAAGCCAGCGCAGTGATGATTCCGTGCTGCATGGCGTCGACCAGCAGCGGACTCAGGCCGACCTTGATGACGTGCGCGCCCATCAACACTATGACCGGCTTTTCCCGTCTCCTTGCATTGACGATCAGGGCCACCAATTGGCGCAGATCGTCAGCCTTCAAGATTTTCGGCAGCGACTGAAAAAAGTCGAGGAATGAATCTCCTGAACGCCAGGGCCGGACAAAATCTCCTGTCACAACTTTGCTCTTACGCGCTTGGATGGAATAGGTCTTGACCTTGCTGGTGTCAATTTGTTTGTATCGTGACATTTTCCCACCTCCCAACTGATCGATCAATAAGCTACCTGGCCTTTCCCCAAAAGCCGATGAATTATGCCTTGCATGATAAGCGTTCATATCACAGACTACCTTGAGGCGGCATAAAATTCTCAGGGAAATCCCCGTTGCACGTTCATTTCAGCGCCCCCCTAATCAACGGGCGCAGTTGCTCAGAGCGGCTCTCTCCACCCCCGGTCAAAGCAAATTCGATCTCGCCCTCTCTGTTGAGAATAATATGCGTCGGATAGTTCACCACTGCAAATTGCCTGGCAATTTCTTTGGCATTCGGCACAATGGAGTACTTGAACGGATTCTTATCTAAAAAGCTCTTTAGCTCTGTCTCGTTGTTTAGTGCAAAGGCGATAAAAACCACCGAGTCTTTTTTGAAATCCTTGGTCAAACGGTTGAGACCCGGAATCTCCACCTTGCACGGAGCACAGCCCACGTACCAAAAGTTGAGCACCACGACCTTGCCCTGAAGATCAGACCGCCGCAGCCGCTTGCCGTCCAGAGTGGTGACATCAAAATCAGGAGCGGGTTTCTTTTCGCCAGCAGCAATGGCGTTTTGATTTTGGGTGGCCAATTTTAGGTATTCATCAAAACCCTTTGCAGTAAGATGACGTTGCTGATAGAGCGCTTTGAGAGAATCTTTGGCTTCTTTAGAGCCGAAGCGCAAGGCTTGCAAAAAACGCTCCTCCGCTTTGACTGGATCACTCAGTCGATGCCAGATGGCCGCTTCCTTGAGCTGATGATTGGCTCTGGGCTCTTTCAAAATGGACTGGGCCATGAAAATGTCCTCCAAAGCTCTGACATAATTGCCCAGCCGGAAGTGAACGTCGGAGCTGAGAGCAAAATAGTCGGAAAGCGTCATTTCCCAAAGCTTGCCGGAGATGTCCTGATACAAGCGACTTTTCCCTTGCAGCAACAGCTCGATGGCCTGATGAATCGATTCGGCTGCAGCGGGCAGCTTTTGCCCGGTTTCCAAATAGGCATTTGCTAAAACAAAATAGGGTGCAGGATTGCCCGATTCGGCCTTTAGCCATGACTCGCAAACGGCCTCGACCGTCGCCAACGGGATTTGTTTTTGACCGTCAAGATCTGCGCAAGCATCGCGCGCGAAGGACGTTT
The DNA here is from genome assembly GCA_020722685.1 of Caldithrix sp. The sequence goes on from DYKH01000055.1 coordinate 12,526, forward strand.
GCGGATGGCTCTCGATCCATTTCGCTTTCATCTGTCGAACGCGTTTTGGGCCATCGCCCTTAATTTGATTTGAATAGGTCAATGACTCGTAGTCATGGACGGCTTGGCCGGTATAATATGAAAGTGGATAGCTAATCACCAGTTTGCGTAAAACTTCCCGACTCTTCTTTTCTTTGCCCAACAGCATATAACCATAAGAAAGGGAATAGAGCAGGCCGGCGGAATCATCGGCAGTTGCCTTTTCCAATAGAGGCAGTTCATGCTCGACGATGCCCTTTAGCCTGACCGGATCAAAGACACCTTGCGCAAACCACTTCTCCCGGTAAGCAGCGTAATTCTTCGGATAGTGCTCCATTTCCTGGTAAAAGTAGTCCAGATAACTTTCCGTCAAAAACGGTGATGTCATCTTGTGCAAATTCGCGCCGCGCGCCGGGCTGCCATCCGGTCGATAAATTAGGGTAGACACAACCGCGTTCAAATCCCAATCGCTGGCGGTTACGAAATAGAAGGTCAGATAGGCAAGGTCTTCCGTCACAGGCATTCTGAATTGGAAAACCTGCCCCACTTTTTTCATCTTGGCATTCTTTTGCTGAGAAGAATCCGCCCAGAATACGTGATAGACGACGTTGATTTCATCGCCGGACAAAAATTTGGCAGAATCGACTTGCGGATTGTAAGCCACCTGCAGAGTATCTCCCCATCTCGGCTCCTTCGGGGTGATCTCGGCGATTTGGCCGGCCGCGGAGGCAACAGCACCCAAGACGCCGAGGAACGTTGCCGCGAAAGAGACCAGCAAGAACGCGCGGGAGGTCGCTTCCTGATGCCACCTATTCAATCGGCACCACTCCTTTCATCGCATCCAGATCCATGGTCAACGAGCCGGCGGTGATTTTCGAGCGGATGCGAATCGGGATGTGCCGCGCATCCGTGGTCAGCCACAGCAGTAGCTTGCCCTTTGGCTTCACCTTAGCTTCAGGACGCATGGAGGGTTCGAGATAAAAGCATTCGAATTTGCCGGCATCAACCTTGATCTTTTCCTTCTTAACCACTTTGATGAACAGCGGAAAGAACTTTTTATCGGCATAATTGTCAATGGGAAAAACGGCGCCGACTTCTAACGGCTGAATTCGAGCATAATAGATGATGGAGATGACGTCCTGTGTGAATGGAGGAACTTTGAGTGTATCCTTGCCCTCAAAGGTGCGGCTGTGGTGCGGGTCGAACTTGGCCGAGCGATCGGCTTTGTACTTTCCCTCACGGATGCGCTTGCTATAGAACCAAGGGAAAATCCCTTCCACATCGACTATTGTCTCCATGTGATCTTCGACTCTAAAGAACTTGGAGAAAAAAGCATTGGACTTGACATCGGAGGTGATGCGATAACAGGATCTGCCTTTCCAATCGGTGATCTCCTGCACGCGCATCACCGCGTCTCCGGCGCCCAAAAAGCCAAAACTTACGTTATACGATAACTCTTCGCCGACGGTGAACGCCTCGTTAGCGATGCTGCGCAGGACAAAGGCGCTCTCCATGATGTCCACTTCGCCATCAGAGGTTGGCACGCTTAGACTGTCCGCGGCGAGAGCGTGGCTCAGAAAGACCATGAGTATCAATTGGACTGTGGCTATTTCTTGCGGTAGCTTTGTCATCTTTGCAGTTTTTCTTTTGCCAAAGTAAAGACCTGCTGCACGGAAATGAGTTCCATGCAATTGCCGTGTCTGCACCGCTCCGGCTTGCATCTCTCGCAAACCTGAACCGGCGGCATGATGACCGAGTTCGGGCGACGGTAAGGCCCCCATCTTTCCGGCAAACACGGTGCGATCGGGCAGTACAATCCGATGACCTCGGTCGCTACCGCCACAGCGAGGTGAAGGGGACCCGTGCTGTTGGCAACGACCAAAGACGCCCTTTTCAACAACGCCGTTAGCTCCTTGATGCTGGAAACACCTTCTGCGCGAATCAAGGGACTGCTTGCAGCCGCCTGCACGCGATCCAGTAGACCGGCCTCGGCCTTGGTTCCGGTTAGGACCACAGGAATTTCCAGCGTTTTTTGAATGGCATCGGCCAATTGCCCAAACTTTTCTGCCGGCCAGTCCAAGGCTGAACCGCCGCTGCCTGGATGAATCACAACAAAAGGCTTCTGGTTGCTAATCCCGTTTTGCTCAAGAAAGTTCGTGACTTTTTCTTCTGCTGAATTGGGAATCTGAAACTTAAATTCGACCGCATCCGCTTTGACGCCAATGCCGGCGGCCATTTCCAGATTGAGATCCACCTCATGCCGGCCGCTGTTTTTGCGATGTTGGTAGATTTTGCGGTTGAAGAGAAATGAATAGAACCGATAACCGCTGCCCACCCTCACCGGAATCCCAGCCAGCCGGCACAGCAAGGCCAGGCGAAGATCGGAGTGCAATAACAAAGCGACGTCGAACCGATGAATTTTGAGCTGCGCAGCCAGCCGTATTACACCCAATCCGCGGTATCGGCCTGCCGGATCATCCAAGATTACGGCATCCAAATCCGGATGCCCGGCCACCACCTCTTCCGTGTAAGCGCGAACCAGCATGGCGACGTAGGCATGGGGAAAGTTCTGCTTGATGGCCGTCAACACGGGTGTGGAAAGCACCACGTCGCCAATCCGATCGGTGCGGACGACCAAAAAACGCTGACTCATTCTGACCTCCTCCCGCCTAACCGAATTGGCTTTTGCGAAACGGCCATTCAATCATAATAATCGTTGATCAGACGGACCAGCCGGGGCAGAATGCGCGTGATCTCATCTGCCAGCATATCCCGGACTTCCCGATACGTTTCGAGGCTTAGACCGATTGGATCCGGGATGGATTCCAGTCCAAGCGGTTTGGATTTTCTATCAAAAGTCCGCAGCAAGAAAATATCATCTCTGCGTTCAGGATACATTCGCTGCAAATAGTCGACATGCTCATGGGCCATGGCAAAAACAATGTTCGATTCTTTCACCAGCGCTCCTGTGATGCCGCTGGAGGAGTGACGGCTGATGTCGACACCCAGTTCCTTCATGACGTCAATTGCTTCCTTGGTTGCGGGGCTGCCCTGTATGCCCAATGTGCCGGCTGAGGTGACTCTGACTTTTTCCCTTAGATTCGCCGGCAGCTTGCTGCGCAGGAGGCCTACGGCCATGGGGCTTCTACAGCTATTGCCGGAACAGACGAACAGAATTTGATAGGGTTTTTTCATAGCTCTTGAACGGTGTCTAAAACAGTATTGATTTCCAGAATCGATATGGCGCCTTCGCGGATAATGCGTGCCGGGCTGCGGGTCACATCCACGACCGTCGAAGGCGTTCTTGACGGTGTCTCGCCTCCGTCAATGATCAGGTCCAGCGCCGAGCCGAAAGTATTGATGACCTCCAAGGCGGTGGTGCTGGCCGGCTCGCCGCTGAGGTTGGCGCTGGTAGAGACAATCGGAAATCCGCACGCCTTGAGGAGCGCGGAACAAATCGCCGAATCGGGAATGCGAATGGCGATGGTCTTGAGCTTGCGAAAGGCAAATTGTTGCAGACGCGGCGAGGCCTTAAAGACCAATGTCACCGGCCCGGGCCAGAAATTTTCGATCAGCCGCTCCGCGGCTTCCGGTATTTCTTCTACCAAGTCGCTGATCTGCAAGACGTCGGCGGCGATCAGTATCAAGGCTTTGCTGCGATCACGATTCTTCAGATCATAAATGCGATTGACCGCTTCGGCATTGAAGGCGCTGCAGCCGATTCCGTAAACCGTTTCCGTTGGGTAACCAATGACTCCACCATTTTGCAGTACCCGCGCAGCCAGACCGATCAAGTCCTCTTCCGGGCGAATCGCGTTGATTTTTAGAACTTCGCTCATGTACGTCAAACCGTTCTCGAGATGCTATTATTAAGATACAGGGTTCCAAGTTTGGTAGCATTTTGCTGACCAAAAGAAGCAAAGACAATGCCCTCTTTTTCCCCAGCCACAAGCAGACAGACCAGGTTGTTCAGCGAGTATCTTTAAAAGCGAAAGCCACTGGTCACCATGAAACCACACATACGACACAATTCAAACAGGGCATTGAAAGCATGACCGCTGTCTATGATCCCACCGTTTGAGCACCGACGTATTTAAGAACCGATTGATGGATTCTCTCCGGTAAAATGGCGCGCATACATTCGAACGTACCGATGGGGCAGCGATTTCTGCCATGAATGCCGCAGGGCCGGCAGGACAGCTCGTGTTCGACGATCGTGTTATTGGCGCCGTATGGATAAAAGCCAAATGCCGGAACCGTAGAGCCAAAGATGGCAATAACCGGCGTGCCGACTGCCGTTGCTAAATGTTGTGGAGCACTGTCGTTGCTGACCAAGACGCGACATCTTCGCATTAGTTCCGCAGATTGTCGCAGGCTAAGCTGCCCGCAAGCGTTCAAGACCCGGTCCTCAAGTCCGGCAACGATTCTTTGGCACAGCTCACGGTCGGCTTCTCCGCCGATCAAGCCGACGCCGAAGCCCTCGTCCACCAGCCGGGACATGAGTGTCCGGAAATACCCGGCCGGCCATCTTTTGGTCGCCCAAACCGAACCCGGCGCCACTGCTATGAGATCCCTGCCCGACATTCCTTGTTGAGAAACGAGGTTGTCGATTGCGACAACGTCAGCGGCGTCGGAAAAGACCTCCGGCGTACGATCGGCAATAGGAATGTCCAGAGCCTCGATCAATGCCAAGTTGCGATCCACTTCATGCGCGCTTTGCACGTAAGACACCTTTTGTGTCAGCAAGAAGGCCCCGGCGCTGGTAGTAAATCCCACTCGCCATCGGGCGCCCGTGCCGCGGGCGATCACCGCGCTGCGCAAAGAGCGATGCGGCACAAAAACCGCATCGTAGGCTTCAGTGCGCATTTTGCCGATCATGCGCAACAGCCCGGTCAATCCGGAATCACTGCCTCGTTTATCGTAAACAATCAATCGCTCAAGGTGCGGATTGGTCTCCAACAAATTGGCGGCTGCCGGAATCACCATGGCATGAACCATCGCCTGCGGAAAAGAACACTTGGCCGCCTTAATCAGCGGCGTTGCCAAAACAACGTCGCCAATGAAAGCGGTTTGCACAATCAGTATTTTGCGAATGCTGGTTCGTTCACCAAGCGTCATAATCGTCGAGCGAAATTTCTTTCCTGCGCCAGCTCTTCCCCGCTTTCATGAAGGCTTCGATATTCTCCAGCGGAGTTTCTGGGGGTAGATCGCAACCGGTGCTGAGGATAAAATTCTCGTGCGGCGCCATCCTTTCCAACAGCTCGTGCACAGCCTTGTTAACGCCCTCGGGGGTTTCCTGCAGCATAACTCGCACCGGGTCGACATTGCCGATCAGGTAGACGTCGTCCGGCAATTCATTGGCCACCTCGGACAGGTCCACCAATGAGTCCAGACTCAAGCCACGGGCGCCCGTCCCGACCATTTCCGAAACAAGATGGCTGGTATCACCGCATATATGCAGGATGGTAAAGACACTCAGGTTGTCGATTAGCCTCTTGATGAACTGACCGGAGAATTGCCGAAAACTTTGGGGCGACAACATGACAGCGGTCGGCTCCACGATAGCGATCATATCGCATCCGGCGGCTTCCAACGCTTTGGCATAGCGCGAGATGGTTCCGACGCAAAACTCCAAGACGCCTAGAACCGTTTCTTTGTCCGTTATGGTCGCCATGGCAATATCGTTGGCACCCATGAGCAATCCGGCCAAAGTGAAGGGGCCGACCACATATGCACCTTTCAGCATGTCAAGATGTGCGCTCATGAGCCGCATGGTCTCTATGAAAGCAGCAACTCGACCGTCTTTGAGTGGATCAAGGGAAAGAAACTGATTCAAGTCGGTCGTGGCTTTGACCAATGGGTATTCGACCGAGGGAGATTCCCACAAAGGAAACCGCACCGGCAAACCCAGGGCATTGGCCTCCACCGCCAAATCCATCATAAAGAAGATGCCGTCGGGCTCAAAGCGTTTGCATAACTCGTAAATGCTCCAAAAGTGCAATCCCCAATTGAACTCATTTTGCTTAATCGTTGACTGCGTCAACTGAATACCGGGATAGCCCATCAAGGGTATCATCAATGGTCTGCCAAGCTTGGATGAAAGCTCGCCCAATTCCATGTCGTGCGTTACCTTTGTTCAACCAAATCGTTCGCCCGCTTGCCGCGGTTTCGTTTTCCAGCGCTTGTGCATCCAAAACCAATGGTCCGGCCATTTGCGGATGCTTTCTTCCAAGATGCGGGTATGCCTTTGAGTGAGAATGCGAATGTTTTCCTCGCTGGTTCCCTTCAAACCAGCGGTGTCGATCCTTTGCAGGTACACCGTGTGGCGTCCGTGCTTTTCGCGGACGGAAATCCCAAAGATCAACGGCGCGCCGGTCTTGAGGGCAAAGATAGCCGGACCGGAGGCAGTGGAGGACGGACGGCCAAGAAAATCCACAAAGACGCCCTCATCGTGTGCATCCTGATCACCCAGCATGGCGACAAGCTTGTTTTGCTTAAGCGCCCGAATGACACCGCGAATAGCCATGCCCAATGGGATGGTCTCGATGCCTACGCTGGCGCGATGCTGATTGATGAGTTTGTCAATCAGAGCATTTCTTTGTTCGCGGGCGATGGCGGACATCGGGTAACCTAAGGCCCGAATCGCCGCAGCCATAATCTCCCAATTGCCAAAATGCCCGCTCATGCACACCGTTCCCACCCCGCAGGCGGAAGCTTCGGCGAAAAGGTGAGAATTCACTAAGGTTACTTGTCTGGCAAGCGCTTCTGGGGAGGCTTTGGGGAGCCGCAAAAATTCGATGATGTTTTGGCCAAAATTCACGTAGGTTCGACGCGCGAGGTTTTTGATTTCCGGCAGCGGCTTTTCCGGAAACGCACGCACAAGGTTTTCCATCGCCACGCGCCGGCGAATGCGAACAACGGAAAAAGCAAATATGCCCAGCCCCCGGCCAAACCACAACGCGGCTCCCAACGGCAACAACTGAATAAAGAAGCGAATCAACAGAACCAAATAGTATTCGAGGTAGTTTTGCAGCATTTTCATGCGGCGAATGTACACAATCACGCCAAAATTTCCAACAAGAGATTATTCGGCTTGAGGGGAGTCGGAACCGGGTTTTCCCGCGCTCGATGGGTTCGCCTCGGGCATTTCCGGTTCCGGCACACTTTCCCATTCACGCAATTTGCGCCGAGTGCGCCGGCGAATGGCCAGCCAGGCGAAGACGCCCAATGCCAGAATCAGCACCCAAACGTAGGAATCGAATTCGGAAAGCCAAAACCATTTATAGTTCTTTTTCACATGTGCAATCCATTCCTGCTCAAAGCCGACAAAAGTGCTGCCGGTGGCCAAATGAAAACCGGCATCCAGATCCTTTCCTTCGCGGATTCCTTGCAAAATGATGCGCAAAGCCTCGATGTCATACGTGAGCAGAAGATAGTGCACCGCCGAGTAGCTTTCCTGATAAGCGAGCTCGGCTTTTGCCTTCTGAAAATCAAGGACCCGGTCCACCTCGGCCAAAGGGATCAGCGAATTGGCCGCCACCGCTTTTGAAAGGGTGGTGAGAGTATTCCATTTTTGAGCCTCCGCATAAAATATGGCCAAACCCTCGTCAAGCCAGCGCGGAACGGGCCGATAACGGACGCACTCATGCAGGAGAAGGTGGACGAGCTCGTGAACGAGGGTAGCCCGAAAATCCGTCTCCGGCCGGTCCCAACGGGGAGACTTGACCACCATGACACGTGAAGCCGGAACGGCAAAAGCGCCTGTCCATTTGGGCAAATCGCCGCGCGCAAAATCAAAAAATTCCTTGCGCGAAGGCGCAAGGAAAAGGTGGAAGGTGTCGGCAATACTGAGTTGCAAATCATCGGCTATTTCCAGATACGCCTTGCTTAGGATGGCAGACGCCTCTCTTGCATGGGATGAATCCATGGGCAGATAGTGCACAAGAATTTGCGGCGGGACAAAGAGCCGGCTTGCATTCGAATCGCGGGAGGCGGATAGCCCGGGAACTCCTGTGAGAATCAGGCACCAGGTTAAAAATGGCTTCATAGCTGCTCAAACAACGGATGAAATGAATAAGCCACAGCGGCGGGTTGCCCTGTGGCTTGCCAAAGAATGAATGCATTTCGGAACGGGCGTCCGTAGACCATCACGTCAGTTGTCGGGGTTGCCGTCAACCTTCAGATACTCGATCAGGGCGCTCCGCATAGCTTCGATCTGATCCTTCGCCATGGTGAAGGCGCAATCCGGATTGGTATAGAAGCAGTCGGTGCCGAGGCATTTTTGCGCCGGCTCTTTGCAGCCCTTCTCTCTCTGGTACCAGGAGATGGGCTTCATTCGTTTGCTAATGTCCTCACGGGAAAAGGCCTTCCCTTTCGCTTGAATGCCAAACTCGATGGTCTTTTCCCAAATAAACTGGCGCGCTTCAATAAGCTCCCGCGCGTCGAATTCATCGACCAGAGGATTGATGGGCGCGCCACTAAACAGGCGTCGAAGAATTTCCAGCTTTATGCTTGCTTTCAGCAGCGGTTCTTGCACGACCAACATATCGGCACTGTCATTTATACTATTAGACGTGGCTTTCTCACTTTACAACCAAAAGAATGCATAAAATGGACGCACATGGACCCTTGAATGAAACCCTATGATGCCGCCTCGATCAGCGTATCAAGTACCGACACGGTTGCGCGGCGAATGCCGTTGGCGTCGGAGCTGCGATAGAAAAAAAAGTCAACGTGCGGAGCCAAAGAAATTCCCGCTTTGAACATGTCCTCTTTGATGGGATAGGGATTACTGCGCACATCGGCAGCGAGTACCAGCGGAGCACTGAATTGCTGCGTCAAAAAATCGAGAATCCGACTGGCACCCTCATAGGACTGCTGATTATACCAATCAAACAAAATGATGCAGCCGAGCATCTTGGGAGCGATCAGGTCCCAAGCAAAGTCGAAATTCTTGCCGTTGTAGCCTACGCCGTAAAGAAAAAGCAAAATGTCTCTGTTGACCGGCAGCCGACCGAAAATGACATCCTGATCGGTTATGACCACGTCTTTGCAAAGAGAGCTTATGAACTCGTACTTTGCCGAGCCGGGAGGCCCAACGATGACAATCTCTCCTATCCTTTGCGTTTCGTGATATAAATAATTTTCCATCTTCCCAACCAACCGCACACGGGAGATCGAGTTACAATTTGCCGACAAAACCGGCGCTGTCGGCGTCCGCAGGCTATTCCCGTAGAGACTCGCTTCGCTTTTTGCTTCCATGCATCTCGGAGCGCCGGCAGCGACAAACCGGGCGAACGCCTTTTCCGAAGAACTTTGTAAGGACTAAATGGACATGAGTTTTTGGCGAATCAGCAACAAATCACCCTTGGCGAGACGAACTTTATGCGGCCGCTTAACGCCGGCAATCGCACCGGCGTTTCGCAGAGCCGGTGCGCTGGTAGCGATGGCCGATTCCCTACGTTGATCTGCTTCAGGTGCGACGTCTCTTGGATTCTCCTTCCTCTTGAAGAAGGCGGCAATTCTGGAATATGGACTCTCGGTTCTACTTCGCTCCTGATGGATTCGCTCCAATATGGTCCTCGCCAGAGGATCATTGGCTTGGTGGGCCGAAGGCTCTTTGATGAGAAAACCTTTGTCCAAAAGAGACTTTACCAGCTCCAAAGCTCGCAGCTCTTCCATTTTGCTGGCTTCAATGCCTGACAGGATCGTATTCGGATCGGCAAACAATTGCAGCAGTCCCTTTTCCGGCTTGGTGAGATAACCTCCTTCGCCGGCTGGAATGGCCCGCACCACGGTATTAAGCGGTGGTAGCTGGTTGGCGATTTGTCGCCATTGGTGAATGAGCTTGGTGCCATGTTGGAGTATCTCTCGATTGGCCTCCTTGATCATCCTAATCCGATCCACCAACTGCAGGGAAACCTTGAAAGTTCCTTCCAACCAGGTCAACATGTTGGTCAATGCCTTACCCGGCTCCATCCCGTTCGCTTGCGCATCGATAACCTTCCCCTCCTCGACATAAACCCGGCCTTCTTCGCTGTTGCGCATCAGATAAATGATGCCCGATTTATTGCCAAGCTCCAAAGTCTGAATCAGATCTACCAGGTTCATTTCCTCTAAATTCCCCGAGAAGCCGTGATCGCTGCTGCTGCGGGTCTCGGCAATGGCTTCGATTTCCTGCAAAATGGATTCGACTCTGGCGACCACCTCCTCGGGATAGTAGGGCTTGCCGACGTAATCGTCGATGCCGATCTGCATGCTTTTCAGCCGCTCCTCAAGGATCGCTTCTCTGGCGGTAACAAGGATCGAAATATGCCGGGTGGTGCTGTTGCTCTTCAGCCGCTTGATAAGCTGCACTCCACTTTCCAACGGCATTTCCAGTTCAGTGATGAGCAAGGTGGGTGGACGCTTGACACAAGATTCAAAGGCTTTCTGGGTATCGTGGAAAAAGTGTACCTCCAGGCCTTCATTTCTGAGTGCCTTCAGTAGGGCCTCAGATTCCGGCCCGGAAGCATCCACTAACAGAATTTGCGGCTTTTGTTGTCCGTTCAGGTTCATTAGGTCGTTTTGCTACTTTGTGCTGGGAGTGAATTGCTTCTTTGAGGTGACCTTCGCTTCCCGCTTTCTGGTATAGGGTTCAAAAAGTGAAAAGATGATACGCTTGGCCAAAACCTGATCGAGATCACCGCAAACTTGGATGGTCTCGCTATCCTTCAGTGATAGTTTCTTTCTCAGGGTGACCGTGTCAAGAAGCTCGCTCTTGCCATTATGCGCTTGAATGACGATCATTCCTGGGCCTTGCAGCTTATCGCGCAACACTTTGATGAGATAGCCATAGTAATTCCAGTCCGCTCTGGACGGATCGACCAACAGGATGTAACCGAGTATGCTGGGGGCGAAATAGTCAATCAAGGTAGCGAACTCTTTCTCCAGCGTAAGACTGATGAGATTCAACAGACCGCCGCCTAAGAACTCTGCGGTGCCGTAGGATATTTCCGAGTATTCGGGTAAAGGAGCCGGCATGATTTTGGTTTTCCCGGCCGCCAAAATTTCCAGCATCTTTTTTCGCTCGGAAGTGTCCGTACCCAGAACCAGAACGCCTCCCTTGGCCTTGATAAAGAGAGATTGGACCTCAGCTTCCCGGACAGCGCTGTCCGGGATTTCTACACCGACAGGCATCTCAGGTTTTATCTCGCCATTTTGCGGTTCTTCCTCCAAATGTGACGGTTCCTCTAACCAGCTCCGCTCGTGCGCCAACTCCGAATCGGTTTCTTCACCCAAGAACTCAAAATCCTCTACCGGCTGTTTCCGATCCAATAAAGCCGCAAAGTCCTCCGTCTCACGCAATTCCTCGCGCCAGTTTTGCGGGTAGGGCTCATCTGGGCCGCGCCCTCCTCTATCTTCCGGCTCCGCCTCTAAATCAAGGACCCGCTCACCCTCTTGCTCAACCTCGGCTTCGATCCATTGCTTGTCCTCTTCCAGAGCCTCGGGGCCTATGACTTGTTCGATCGGGCCAAGAGGCTCCGGCTCCATTGTTGTTTCTTCGTCGAAGGAATTGGGAATGAATTCTATTTTTTCTTCCAGTTCGGGCTTGTCCGCTTCGCGTAAGACAAAGTCCTCATCGATCTGCAAACTGTGCGGATGAAACGTCTTCGCCGGCGGCCTGATGAAAGAATCATAGGCCACTTCCTCTTCGGCGTCCAAGTCGCTCTCGCCGGATTCTGCTACGGTCGTCATCGTTTCCCGGGGCGTAAAGGTATCGGACTCCTCCTCTGCCTCAATCAGCTCCGCTTCCCGGGAAATGCTTTCTGCCGAGGCAGGGGTTGCTTCTAAGGCTGGAAAGGACTCCTCTTCTCTTTTGAGCATCTCGGCAGAGATTGGCTCGAAGGGTTCCTCGGCGAGGAGTGACGCATCGGAAGGCTCAGCGGAAAAGTCTTTGAGCACATTGAGAAAGCCTAAGCGATACAGCTTGAGGATACGCTTCAAGGCGGTGATTTCATCGTAGGGGCTTTCATCGACAATCCGCCCCAGAGAGCGCTCGCCGTCAAAGAGAGCGATGAATTGCTCCAAGTCTGTAGCCAAATCTTTTTTGGCAATAATTTTCTTAAAATTCGCCGTGGTGATCAAAACGGCATCCAAAGAAGGCAGTTGCTGTAGTAATTCCTCACGCTCCTCCATCATCTTCGCTCCTTGCAATAACAAGCCCATGTTGCTCATCCCAATCTCATCTACCACATCAACGTCGCTGAATAGCATGGTGAACCGACCTTTTCGCCAAGACATCATTTTGTAGACGGCGTCTTCGGCCTTTAGAAATGCCGTCGCGGCATGGACGACGCTGCCATCTTTGAAAAGAACCTGTCCGGCCAAGCCGTTTTCGTTGAACAGGCTGAGAGTGCCCGTCTTCCGTTCTACACCGAAGGCTTCTATCAGCTCAGCAAGACTAAGATCTTCGAGTCTGCCGACGAATTTTTTCTTTGCAATGGTAGCCTCTTCCTGACGCCGCTCCAATCGAGACAAAAGCATTTCAACCCGCGCGAGTATTTCCTTCACATGAATGGGCTTGACGATGTAATCTTTTGCTCCTAACCTAAAACTCTTGACCCGATTATAGACGTCGCTTTTCTGCGTCAAGAAGACAATCGGAACGTGTGCATCAACAAAGTCTCGCTGAATCTGCTCTAAGAGACGATAGCCATCGATTCCCTGACTGGCTACTTCGGAGATGACTAGATCATAGGGGCATTCTTGTATCTTTTTGTAGGCCTCCGAATCTGTGACCGCTTGATCAACTTCATAGTGGGCCTCGATAAAGTTGTTTTGCAGAATCCGCAAATTCTTGGGATCGCTATCGACGAGCAATATTTTATGCTTTTTCATGGTATCCCCGCATATTAACGATGGCCCGACAATAAAGGATGGACTTTGTCGCAAACACTACTAGCATAGATTAATCTTCTTGTTAACGCTTGGAATGTATCTAAAAATTCAAAGCATGTCAAGCGTTTTCTAAGCAAAAAAAATGCCGGTTTTTGGACCGGCACAGGGCAAAGCGCTATAGAAATTTTGAGGCTGAATCTTGTCGTTTAGAGCGGTTGCCCTACTGTTTATTCATGCGAAAATGTCCGTTTTCGAGAACTGTGCATCGCCTCAATGCAAAGGCCTTAACATGCGCGATCTAAGTGCAACCGAAAACCTTCATGCAAAGACGGTTGCCCATGACACAGGCTCGTTTCTGCCGTCGGGCGAGAAACTCTGCTCCCTCTTGGAGCGAGGCGCGCACATCTTGTAAAAGTGCCCGTGCACAAACAGCGAGAATTTTGCTTTAAGCAGGCAGATCAAGGACCGGCAGAGAGAGCATCCGCTTTGAATCGAAAAGCCATTAGACTGGCCCTTGCGAAAGTGGATCCATCTCTCGCTTGTCGGACCTAAACGAGGATCGATTTGATAATCTTTTGCAGCCGACTTTCGTTTGCGCTGGGCACTATGTCAAAGCCGAGATAGATGACCTTATCATCCAGCTTTTCGACATTGACAAGCGGAATCTTCGCCAGACCTGCGCAATTGAAGCGCACACTTTCAGCAATCCCTGGGATGTGCAATACCCAATCGTGAAAGTCGTCGGTTTCCATGCTCCAAAGAGCGAGAATCAACTTGGAAGAAGCCGGATCCGTCATGAAGCGAATGACCAGGGAATGCTTTTTCAAGGATCGAAAATGAACTGCCATTAAATTTTCGTCATCGCTTTCCTGGTGAGCATCCATATTGAGCTTGGCCCGATAGGCTTGGCCATGGCCATTGTTCATTTGCGGAAGTGGCTCACAAATCAAATGGCCGCTCCTGACCTTGCCGGAAGAAATTTTCTTCGCAAAATCAAATGACGAATTGTTCACAGTTCGCCGCATCTCCTGAGTCAAGATGGAGTAAAAGGCGTCAAGCTCTTTCGATGTCTGACGGCAATCTCCACATTGCTGAAGATGCATTTGTGATCGCTTTCGATCTTCTTCAGTCAAGCCTTCTTCCAAGCACAGCAATTCTAATTGCCTGGAGCTTGGGCAGTTTCGAGTGGAACGAGATAGATTTGTCATGGTATGCGCAGCGATTATTAGGCTATGCAGCCTAGCCTGTAGGTTATGCTTGTTGTTTTTTTCTGCAGTAACATACAGGCAAACCCCCCTTTTTTGCGGAAAAAAAATTAGAGCAATTCTTTGAGATGTTTTCGAAATTCTCGTTTGGCTACCTTAGCCAGGTATTCGAAAACCGATCGCTCTTGTTGACGGTACTCTCGCTGCGAAAGTTCTGGTAGGTAGAATTTCAAGTTGCGAAAATAGGAAGAGTTGTCCTTTTTTTGAATCAAGTCGTACAGTACATCGCGGAGCGCCTTTGAATAGATATCCGCCTTGGTTTGCTCCAGCTTGCCGGTGTCGATATATTGGGTTTGGATTTTTGCCCAAATATCGTTCATTACCACTCCGATGTAGCTCTCGATTTCCTTTGATTCCAACTGATCCAGCGGAGTTGGTTCTGCTTCTTCGGTGAGCAGCCTATCGCGGAAGGCCTCAAATTTTATGCTGCGCATCAGCTTGATAATCGCTTCCATGGGTAGGCAGTTCTGAAAGCTGTCAAGGCCGTAAATGTATTCCAGTAGCTTTCTAATGGACGTGGAGACGGAATCGTTGGGACTGTAGATATCGAGAAAGCGTGTATGCAAAAGGTCTTCTGGGATTGGCGGCTTATCTCTGCGAAGATGCGCCACCAAATCGCTGCTCCAATTGTCTTTTTGAAAACTGGAGCCGTTGGTGTAAAACACAAATTCCTTCCCCATGTCGCGAAATACACTGAGCTTTTCACAGCTCCTGACCGCGACTTTGATGTTGCGTACAATCTTGGCGCCTTCGGGATCCCGCTCGCGGAAAATTCGTGAAAGCTCCTGCTTGGTCTTACGGATAATCAGTCGCCGGGTCAAGACCAAGACTTCCGCATCGTTAACGTCGGGCAGCTCCGCTATCTTTTGCTCGTAGTATTTTTTGAGTTGGGGAAAATTTCCGCTTCCATCGGTGCCAAACAGGTCGGCAATGCAATCGATGGCCAAATCATCCAACTCGCCCTCTGCCTCGACACGCTCGCCGGAAATACGTTTGCCTAAAAGCTCTTGGAATTTGAGATAACTAAGGGAAATCTTCTGAGCCAAATTTATGAACTGCAACAACTCCGACTGACTATAGATCCCCGAGCAAATCTTGCCGACTAGTTGGGTTAGGCTTGTACTTTTCATAAGATCGCGCGTTTGTTTATTTGTTCCACTTTGCCATCTACAATTATCACCGCAAAGCCCATCCACGCTGAAAACACGTTTCTCCCAAACCCTATGAGATGGCTGCAAAACATTGCGGGTTAAACAAACTGCCTCTTGTGGCGCGACTTTTGGCCAATACGTCTATGCCTCCTAACAGCCCGTTCATTGTGTGTAGAAGTATTGGTTTTTCCAGCAGTGCAAACACAATCATGCCCCTCTCATTTTGGCGTTTTCCCCCTCATTGATTGTCCGGACAACAGATATTAGCTCATCACGCACTAAGAGCAGAACATTTTGCACCACTACCGGCAAATCATGTACCATTCTGGGGAACAAACGATTGATTACAATGGCCTGTTTTTATTAGAAGCGATACGGAGGGGAGAACTCGAAATACGGGCAAAAATTGTGGCGGCGTGATACAGTGTCTCAATGCGAAACACAAGGAGGGTCAAAAGCCGCAAAAAAAAGCGAGCTTTCTCGCAAGAAAGCTCGCCTCGAATCAATCAGAAAACAAATGACGGTAGAGATTATTTCACCATGGGCAATCCATATTTCTTGGCCTTGCGGTAAATGGTGGCGCGCCCAATGCCGAGTTTTTTAGCAGTACGTGATATATTTCCCTCGCACTCCAACAGCGCCTGCCGAAGAGCCTCTTCTTCGAGCTTTTCAATCCAGCCGGCCAAAGTGTTGTCGGATTCATACAAGCGCTTTTCCCCCAACGATCTGATGCCCGCGGGCAAATCCTTGACGGATATTTCCGCGGTCGTTGCCAAAACCACCGCCCGCTCGATAGCATTTTCCAGCTCGCGAACGTTCCCCGGCCAATTGTAAGCCATCATGAGGTCCAGCGCGTCCGCGGAGACGCCGTCAATTTGCTTGCCTTCTTGCTGACTGTATTTTTGCAGAAAATGCGCAGCCAATAAAGGTATGTCTTCCTTTCGGTCTCGCAGCGGTGGCAATTTGATCGGAAAAACCGAGATGCGATAAAAGAGGTCCTCGCGAAATTGACCTTTTTTCATCTCCTCTTCCAGGTCCTTATTGGTTGCGGAAATGAAGCGAACTTCCACTTTGACCAGTTCGTTACCGCCCACCCGCTCGAATTCCCGTTCCTGCAACACGCGCAGCACTTTGGACTGAGTCGCCTGGGTCATCAGGCCGATTTCATCGAGGAAAATAGTGCCGGTGTTCGCTTGTTCAAACTTGCCAATTCTGCGCCCCGCAGCGCCGGTGAAGGCGCCCTTCTCATGACCAAATAGCTCGCTTTCCAGAAGCGATTCCGGCAAAGCGGAGCAATTGACTGCGACAAATGGCTTGCTTGCTCTGGTCTTGGAATGAAAATGAATCGCCCGAGCGATCAACTCCTTGCCGGTGCCGCTTTCACCCTGGATCAAAACCGTCACATTGCTATCGACTACTTTTTCAACCGCACGAAAAACGTCTTGCATCACCCCGCTTTGGCCGATAATGTTGGCAAATGCGTATTTGCTTTTCAGCTCGGAACGCAACTCATCGACTTCCTTGCGCAAAGAGTTGTTGATGAGCGCATTGTTGACGGTTACCAGCAAGCGATCACGGGCAAACGGCTTTGTTAGAAAATCATAGGCGCCCAGTTTCATGGATTGTACGGCACGCTCAATGGTCCCGTGTGCGGTCATCATGATGACCGGAATGCGTGAATCTTCTTGCTTCACTTTTTGCAGCGTCTCAATCCCATCGATACCAGGCATTTGAATGTCCATCAGAATAAGATCTGGAATGTCCTCTCGGACGATGCGCAAGCAGGCTTCCCCGCTCAAGGCTGTCTCGACTTCGTACTTCCGTTCCTTGCGCAGGCTGGCTTCGATCATTTTGCAGATATTCTTATCGTCATCGACAATAAGTATCAAAGGTCTTCGTGCTCTTTCTTCCACCTTACATGTCTCCCAGTCTCAAAATGCAGGATGAGTTTCTATGCTGCCCCAACATCACCGGAAAATACTACCAAATATTTGGCTAATTATCAAGCAATTTTTTGTGCTATTGTGATACACTTTTATTTGGGAGAAACTCCGTGTTCGCCGTGGCCATTAGCCCGCTTAACATACTTTCCAATTGCGCCGGGTCGTCAGGACGTATGTCTATGATCAAATATTTCCAATGAGCCTCATAATTCATCTCCTTGGGAAGCTTGACCCAATCTTTTTCAGTGGTCATAATGCAATCCGCTCTACTTTCTCCGAAAGCTTTCTTGATCGTCTCAATGTCATGAGCGCTGTAGAAATGGTGATCCGAAAACCTGAGAAAACGCTCGATTGTTGCCCCGGCCTGAATCAAGCTGTTCTTGAATCCAAAAGGATTGGCCAGCCCACAAAAGGCAAAGACTCGTCCTCCCGCCAAATCGGCTGGAAATCTCCTACCCAAGGCATCAACGATGCCGGACGGCACATAGCGCGCGTTGATCACCTTTTTCCCTTGCCCGGTCAGCTTGCGGAAATCTACACCTCCCATAGCGTCGCCGTTGATCCATAGGCAATCCGCCCGCTTCAAATGGCGTAGGCGCTCGCGCAGGGGTCCGGCTGGCAGGACAAAGCCATTGCCCAATGGTCTGGAGGATTTGAAAGTCACAATATCCAAATCCCGATGCAAACGTCGATGTTGAAAACCATCGTCCAACAGAATGACGTCCGGCTTGAAGCGGATTTCAGCTATTCGTCCTCCACGAACCCGATCCTCATCCACAATAACCGAGACGCCTGCCAGGCTTTTTGCCAAGAGGAATGGCTCATCCCCGGCCTCTTGCACCGACGCCAGAATCCTTTCGCCATCCGAGACGATCACCGTGCCGCCAGAAACCCGGCCGTATCCCCGGCTGAGGATGCACACCTTTTTCCCCTTGGAAAGAAAATACCTTGCCAAGAACGCAACGGTAGGCGTCTTGCCTGTGCCTCCGACGGTAACATTGCCGACACTAATGACCGGGCAGAGGAGCCGCTGAATCTTTAGAATACCCCAGTCATAGCAATAGTTGCGCACAGACATAACGAGACCGTACAGCAAGGAGAAGGGCAGCAGTAAAGCAGCAGGCCATCTATTTTCCAAAAATCGCATCTGCCTCCCGCTGCAATGCATTCATCCCGGCCTCGATTTGTTGGCGACAGGCTTCCAACTCTTCAGGGTCAAGGTTGCGCGGAATCTGCACCGGCTTTCCATAGACCAGGCAGAGCTTTGCAAATGGCCACCAAAAGGTGAAACGATCCCAGCTTCGCAGTATAATCGGTTTGTTGCACGAGAACGTGACCGGCAAAAGCCACGCATCTGAACGCTGCGCGAGCAGAACAGCGCCCAGCTTGACTTCATACCTGGGGCCATTGGGACCGTCCGGCAGGATTGCACCATTGATCCCTTTCTTTAGGCGGGTCAACATTTGCCGGAATGCTTTGCTTCCCCCTCGAGTGCTCGAGCCGCGCACTGTTGTGTAGCCCAATCGATGTATCGTCTGTGCGATCACCTCGCCGTCGTCGTGTTCGCTGACCATAGCACAAAGGCCCATACTGCGATGGGCGTAAATCGGCAACAGCATTTTGCCGTGCCAGGACAAGATAATGTACCTCCTGCCCTGATGGCGCAGGCCATCCCAATACCGCCTATTTCGCACTGAAATTCGACCGACTTTGCCGAAAAACAGGATCAGCAGCCAAGTGAATTTGCGTGCGATCAATGAAAGTAGTACTTTCTTGTGCATTTTGACTTTGGAGTATTAACGAAAAAAAGGTGGTGTGCTTGTGCCAATTATCACAGAACCGGAAACTCCTAAACTAACCCGCTAATTCGAGAACCAGTCTTGCGGTCCGTTCGGACGCACCCGTCGTTCCCAATTTTTCTTTGATCAATTTCAACTGGCGTTTCATCGTTTCGCGGGCGGTCTGATCATAAAGCAGCCGCTGCATTTCCGCGCCAAGCTCAGTGACATTTACCGCATCCTGAATGAACTCTTTGATGATGGGCTCCCCAGCTACAATATTTGCCAAACTGATAGCCGGAATCCGCACTACTCTCTTACCAATGGCGTAGGAAATAGGCGATACCCGGTAAGCCATCGCAAACGGCGTTTCAAAACAGGCCGTCTCTAAGGTGGCAGTACCGGAGGCGACGATTGCGGCAGTAGCATAGCTCATCAGCTCATAGGTCGCATTCTTGACGATTGTGAATCGCGGAAAACTCGCCAGTAAAGACTCGACTTGTTCCGCCTGAATGGTTGTCGCCTTGCTAACGGCAATTTGCAGATCGAGATGCTCCTTGCGAAGGGAGAAAGCGGCACCAAGCATGGTCGGCAACAAGGAAGCGACTTCCTGCTTTCTGCTGCCGGGTAACAAAGCCAAAAGCGGCTGTTCCGGGACCAGATCGTGTTGGACGCAGAACTCAGTCCGGCTCATGGTCACCTTCAGTCCTTCGAGCAAAGGGTGGCCAACAAAAGTTGTAGGAATTCCGTAGTTCTGAAAAAATGGCACCTCAAAATCAAAAATGACGGCCATCCTGTCCACAAAACGAGCCATCTTCTTTGCTCGTCCCTGAGCCCAAGCCCAGACTTGCGGGGCGATGTAGTAAAAAACCTTCGTTCCCAGATTTTTCGCAGCCTTGCCGAACCGAAGGTTGAAGCCGGGGTAGTCGATCAATACCAGTGCGTCCGGCCGCCTGGCCTTGAGTTCATCCAAGAGATGCCGAAAGACGCGACGGAAATGGAAAAGGTGGCGTGCTACCTCGGTGAAACCGACATAGCTGAGCTGATTCACGTGGTAAAACAACTTCATCCCAGCGGCCCTGAGGTGATCTCCGCCGACGCCAAAGACCTCGATTTCCGGATTTAGCTTTCGCAATGCCCGCACCAATTTGCCTCCGTGCAAATCTCCGGACGCCTCTCCAGCAATGATCATGATTTTGAGGGGCATTGCGGCCTCATGATAAGAACCAGCGCAATAAAATAGCCAAACTCACAAAAGCAAAGCTTTGCAGAGTATTGCGCTCCGTGCGCAAAGCCTTTGCCAAAGGAGTGGGCGCTCGCACTCCTTTTCCCCAGCTCTTTAGTTGCGGCAGCCAGCGTGGCACAGCGCGCATGTATTCCAAAAACTGCGAACCAAACTTCTCCTTCAAGAAGCTTTCTTCTAACGAGACAATGGCGCTATACTGGAAGGCGAAGAGCAGCAAATAGATGAAGAACAAGTACGGCATCCATGCCCAGGCCATCACGACCATGCCGAAGCTGATCAGAAAATTCCCCAAATAGAGAGGATTCCGCACATGGCCATAGGGTCCGTCCGTCACCAACACGTCGGCGCCGACCTCGCCGGTTGTGCGAGTTGCGCTGCCAGCATAACGCACCGACCATATGCGCGTGACTTCTCCCAACAGGGCAATCAGAAATCCTATTACAAAACTAAAGACGGAAGTTTTTGCTAATATCAGCGCGGCGATAATAAGGGGAATCGGAGTAAAGCTTCGATACTTGAAGAAGAATTCGCGATGCTTCACAGGTCGGTCAATCCTTTGGCTGGTTGTGAGCAATGGTCTGAGTTATCTCGCTGGCAACGATCAACGCATGCAAACCATCCTCGCCACTAACGACAGGCCGACGACCGGTTTGCAGCACGGTCAAGAAACTTCGCCACTCCGCCTGCATCGCATCGCCCTCGGGTGTCTCAGGTTGCTCATAGACAATACGACGCTTCAACGATCCCTTCTCTATCTGGCCCAAGATGACTGTGCTGGTTGCCTCGGCATCCTCGTCGGCGATGCGAAACACCTCTGTTGACCTTTGCAGAAAATCGATGGAAATGTAAGCATCACGCTGGAACAGCCGCATCTTGCGCATCTTGCGCCGGGAGATACGGCTGGCGGTGACGTTAGCCACGCAGCCATTCTCGAATTGGATGCGCGCATTGGCGATATCCACCTCATCGGAGACAACCGCAACCCCGTTGGCATCGATGCGCTTTACCCGGCTGTCCACCAAACTGAGGATGATGTCGATGTCGTGGATCATCAGGTCCAAGACCACAGCCACGTCCGTGCCGCGAGGATCGAAAGGAGCCAAGCGGTGCGACTCGATAAACATCGGCGTGAGCGCCACCCCATCCAACGCACGGATAGCCGGATTGAAGCGCTCGATGTGACCGACCTGTATCGGGACGTTTTTCTCCAGAGAGAGGCTGACCATCTCTCGCGCCTGAGCTACGCTGCTGGCGATGGGTTTTTCGACAAAAATCGGTTTTCCCGCCTCGAGAGCACGCATGCCAATTTCATGGTGATGTACGGTAGGAACGATGATGCCAACTGCATCCACAGAATCTAAAAGCTCGTCGAATGTTGCAAAGGGTCGACAATGATGTCTCGTCGCAATCTCGACAGCCCGGTGTCGGTCAATATCAAACACACCGACCAGATCAACCTCTGCAATCTGCGAAAGAGTGTTGCAATGCAGCGCCCCCAATTTACCCACGCCGATAATACCGACCTTTGTTTTGGGCATGTGCTAACCGTTTTTGCGAGAAAATCTAATTTGATGATTTTGATTTGCACTACAAGCCGAACAGAACAGGCCTGTCACTCAACCAGTCTCTCTTTAGCTCAATCAATTTACACATAATCAAGAAAAATTACAAAGTGTTTGTAGAATGCACGATGGCATACCTGCAAGCTGATAGAAGAATCGATGACTTACGAAAATCAAGGGCCAATATGATTCATTAAAG
>DYKH01000869.1 GCA_020722685.1 Caldithrix sp.
TCCCGCGACGCCTCGGCGCTGATGGCCTGGATCGGCAGGAAGTCTTCTATGAGTCGTTTGTCGCTGTTCATCGGCTGTCAACTCCGGATTGACTCTTCACTCTTAATTCGTTACGGCGCAACGCCCCTGTTAAAACCACTATGATCGCGCAAGCGCTTGTCACGAGCATGTCAACTATCAAGGGTGAAGGAGGAACCGCTGCATCTCCATGGGCGTGGCGGTCCCCGGTCTTGTGGGCCGCTTGATACGAATTCTCCGCAAGGCTTGAAAGGGCCTTGATTAGCCTATCTCCAACACTCGGAATCGATGCGAGTTCTTCGATATTCGTATGTTGACGTAATTCAATAAGGTATTTCGGAAGCTGTTTCGAACCGGGTTCAGCGATGCCAAGACGTGACAAAGCTTCGCGGCAAACAGATTCTGCGGCCGAGACCGCTGCCGTAATTGCACCGGTTGGGTCGGTGGTAGTTCTTAACAGAGCCTTTTTGAGCAATTCAGAGGCTTCCCTAAGGTTGGCCGTGTCTGAAGAATCCGCCGTATGATGCAGGATGTCATGTGTTGAACCTGATTCAAGGACGTCGTTCAGCACCACACCGTTTGCTGAAAGGATACGCTCCAAGTTTGCCCTGTCGTCATCCGAAACCCGCTTTTTCAAAAAGACAATCCTCACCAACTCAAGCATTACGCCGTCGGAATCTTGTTTTTCAAAGTCGGCCGGAATCGTATCGAAACTCTCGTTCAAGATGGTCGATTTTGACTTGTAAGAAGGGGATTTCATGTTACCCGAAACATGTATGGAAAGAATGCGATCGCTATTCGCACCGGCATCCAAAAGGAATTGTTTGAGTTCGTCTCTTGACGTGTAAGTATCGACGAGACGTCGAATCGCACCGATGGCTTTCGAATTCAACTCAACAAACCTCATTGTGTCCTCTCATTTCACACGGTCTGAATCACCGTATCTGGCATCAAACATGAAGGATATCCTCTTCGGTGATCGGCAAATCATTGCTGACCCTTGC
>DYKH01000870.1 GCA_020722685.1 Caldithrix sp.
GCGGCTTTTGGATCAGCAACTCGGCTCACGAGGGATTCAATCAGAGGTTCCTTAGCTTGACTGACTTAATCGCGTCATTCTAACAGCAACCTGGAACGAAAATTCCGCCAATTTTCATACCCCATGCCTGACCCGTATTAAAACGATCATCTGGTGTGAAGATTGCGTCTGATCAGATCTGGTCAACCCTACCCTTTCGTTCGCACACGACTCATTCACACTTGGTCATCTGTTGGCTCCGGTAATCTGCGGCTGGTATGGAATACATTTGCGATGGCTTTCAATCTGAACAAGGTCCAATTGTGCACACAGGCACTAAATACGAACAGAATTTGAAAATCATGATGATTTTTGCTTTATTCGGAAGTGGACAATACAGTGATCTGTGTTCCAGGAGGAAGATGGGGCATCCGTGCCCGGTGGTGGTGGAATCATTCTCGCCCGGATGGCAAATAGATGAGCCCAATTAGAAGTAGTGAATAGATAACAAGTCCAAACCCGTTGAGGAGTTCGCATGAAATCATCTTTGAATAAGCAACTGTCCGCTGTTGGTTTGAGTCTGGCACTGGGGGTGTTTGCATCAACCAGTATGGCCGCTGATGATCCATCGGCGATCAACATCAAGCGTTTGTCGATGGAGATGGCTTTGAAAGCTGCCGAGGGCGCCATTCATGAGTGTCGCGCCAAGGGTATACAGATCGGTGTGACGGTCATGGATCGCAGCGGCAACCCACAGGTCGTCTTGCGGGATGTGCTGGCACCCGATCTCACTCTGACGATCTCTCGTATGAAAGCGTACACAGCAGTTTCCTTCACTTCTGCCACTTCGGCCCTGGGCGATCGTGGCGATGGTGCCCTTGGGCGTGTGCCCGGTCTGTTCTTCGGCGCGGGTGGTGTCCCAATCGAGGCCGGTGGTCAGGTTTACGGGTCCATCGGGGTATCCGGCGCACCTTCCGGTAAAACAGATGAAGAATGCGCACGTGCTGGTGCCAAAGTAGTTGAGTCTGAGCTTGAATTGATGT
>DYKH01000056.1:0-29781 GCA_020722685.1 Caldithrix sp.
GATGAGCAAAAAGTAACAGTGGCGTCCTGATCTTTGGGACGGCCTCGTTGATCAGTATGTCTTTCCCCTGCTCACGAAGCGTACCGATTCAGAAAAATGGCTGCCACTTCGGATATCATGCCTGTGGGCGCCGGATAGATCGCAAGATTGGATTCAGGGTTGTCCGATCACAGGATGCGGTCACCCCGGCGTATGCAGAGGTCTCCTTCTGCCGTGCACTGGAAAGCAGATTCCTGCATCCGCAGGAAATTAAATCATCTGACGCCAGTGAAATCTTAGCATTCTTCAAAGAACCACTTCAAATGGCTAAATTTTTACAATTAGCTTAGTGTTGCGCTGTCAGGTGTCGCTGAGATGCCATCCTGTGCAGTGGGGCCGCCAGCATCTCCACCCCTGCGGGTCACTTTGACGGCCACCGCGGTAAGGTCGTCCAGCAATCGTGGCGACCCGGTGTAGGCTTTTACCTTATGGTAGAGGTGCCGCAACAGCACCAGCGCAGAGGCATCCCTGTTTTCGCGTAGCAAAGTCAACAATCTGCTTTCATCGAAAATTTCATTCAGGCCGAGGGGCATGGCTTCAGTTACTCCGTCGGTATAGAGCAATAGCAAATCTCCCGCTTGAAGTTGGGTCCTCCCCACCTCGTAAGTCATGTCGGCAAGGAATCCCAAGACCAGCCCTCCTTCCGTGAGCTTTTCCACCCGTCCATCAGAACGAAGCAGGAAAGGCCCGCAGTGACCGGCGTTGCAATAGACGAACTCACCGGACGCAGGATTTAGCTCTCCGTAGAAAAAGGTAACGAAACTGGACGGTGAGATGCGCTTCTTGAGAAGATTGTTGAGATCGTGCATCATTTTGTCCATAGGCATTTTTTGCCGAACCAATCCGCGGTAGGTGGAGTAGAGCATGGCCATAATGATAGCCCCGGGAGTGCCCTTGCCGGCTACGTCACCAATGGAAATACCGATTCTGCCATCGGAAAATTGGATAAAATCGTACAGATCACCGCCGACGGTTTGGCTCGGCACGTTTATGGCCGCAAAATCGTAGCCGCTGACCTGCGGCAAAGTCCGAGGCAGCAGAGCTCGTTGAAACCTCCGCGCCGTTCTCAAGTCGCGCTCCAGCTCCCGCTTTTCCAGCATCTCATGCAAGAGTCTGGCGTTTTCGATGGCGATGGCCGCCTGGCCGGCAAGCGCCTGTACCAGCCGGCGTTCGCGGCGCGAAAACGCCCCGATTGTGTTGCTCTCTAAGCTAAAAACGCCAAGGATACTCTCTCTGCTTATGATCGGAACGTCCATCTCCGATTGGGTGTCCGGATAAAGGGCGTAATAGCGCGGTTCTTGGGAGACGTCTTCTACGACCACGGGCTCCAAATAATTCAGAACCCAGGCGCACAATCCTTCCAGCACCTTGAGGATCAGCATATTTTCCGGGACGTTATCCGGTCCTCGTCGAGCAATCTTGCCGATGATTTTGGTGCGGTGATCGACAAGGAAGATGGCGGCCTTGTCGTAATGAACCACTTGCTGGAGGGAGTCCAATATCAGATTAAGTAGCTCGTCCAGATTAAGGGTAGAGTTGATCTTGCGGCCTATTTCCAGCAGCAGATCTTTTTCTTGAGATTCACGCTTGAGGCTGCGCAACAAGCGGGCGTGACGCAAAGTGACGCCAGCCCGCTCCCCCAATTCGGTGAGCAATGGGCGGATGTTGCCAAAGCCGGCTGCGGAAGTGGCAGGAATTTCGTAGAGCAAAGCTCCAATCGTCTTGCCATTAAACGTCAGCCTGATTATCAACCGGCAGGAGAACCGGGACGCGAGTGAGCGCATGAAGGGAGACTCCTGCATAACAGATGCAAAGAGACCGTCCTGGCGGATTTCGACAGATTGTTTGCTGTGATGAAGCAGATGCCATAGTGGATCTTTAGTCGTCAAGCTCGGTAGCCGGGCTTCATTGGGAAAACCACAGCTACTTGCCACTTCCATGACTTCTTTGGAATCTGTTTCCAACAACAGAATGACACCGGAGGCGTTGAACAACTGCAGCGTCTCTTGGCACAACGTCGAAACAGCATTGCGGTACTTGACAAATGTGGAAAATCGTTTGATGAATTTGCGAATCTCTGCCCTCTGTCGGCGTTTCTGTACAATGGGCTGCAATGGTCCTCGCTTTCCCTGAGATATGATTGTATTCTGCAATAGCTATCACAACAACGAATGTTCCTGCAACCGCTCTACGACCACTGACAGCAGCCCTTTGGCTGCTGCCAACAGCAGATATTCATTCCCTTTGCTACCTTCATCTCTCTTCAGTCACTGACCGCCGCCAGCTATAGTTCTTTCTCTCTTTCTCTTCTGTCTTCTTTCTTCAGCCTCTCGCCAGCGGCGCTTTTCTTCTTCCGTTTCCGCAATTAAATCCGGGACCATGGCCGGTTTCCCGCTTTCATCCAGGCCCACAATAGTAAAATAGGCCGAAGCTGCGTGGAATTCTTTGCCTTGATAGGTGTCCTCGCCTATGACCTTTATGCCCACCTCCATGGAGCTGCCGAAGGCCCGATTGAGAGAAGCAAGAAATTTGACCACCAAACCGACTTGCAATGGTTGATAAAAACGCATCCCTTCCACGGCAACGGTAACGACGCGCAGATTGGAATGTCGGCGCGCACATATTGCGGCGGTCATGTCCATCAGCTCCATAATCCGGCCACCAAAGATCGAGCCAATGGTATTGCCGTCAGACGGAAGAGCAAGATAAGAGGTTTCCGTTGCTGAATCCTTTACCGTTTTGCTTCGCATGCGCTTCATTTAGCAGTGGAATTGTTCGTCAGCATGGTAGGAGCTTCTAACCAGCGGGCCGGCAGCAACGTAATCGAATCCCATTTCGTAGCCGTCATGCTTTAATCGGCTAAATTCCTCCGGGAGTACGTAGCGATCGACCGGTAAATGGTTCTTGGATGGCTGCAGGTATTGGCCAAGAGTCAGAATCCGGCAATCGACCGCACGCAGGTCTTGCATGGCGCGCCGTACTTGATGGAGTTCTTCGCCCAGTCCCAACATGAGTCCGGATTTGGTACTCACACCCCGCCGCCTTGCACGACGGAGCAATTCCAGAGAACGGTGGTAACTTGCCCCCGGTCGAACCTTGCCGTATAACTCAGCCACCGTTTCCAGATTGTGATTTAAGACATCGGGCTTGGCATCGAGGACGGTTTCCAAAGCGGTATCAGAACCTTGAAAATCCGGGATCAGTACTTCTACCCTGCAGTGCGGTTGCATCCTCTTGATCGCCCGGATTGTTTCAGCAAAATGATGAGCGCCCCCGTCCGGTAAATCGTCGCGCGTCACCGAAGTCACAACGGCGTAATGGAGCTCCAGGCTATTGACCGCCTCCGCCACCCGGTGCGGCTCATCCATGTCCACAGGTTGAGGCTTGCCGGAGGTGACGGCGCAAAATCTACAGTTGCGGGTGCACACGTTTCCCATGATCATGAATGTGGCGGTTTGCCGCGCCCAGCACTCGCCGATGTTCGGGCAGCGGGCGCTTTGGCAAACCGTATGCAGTCGCTGGTTTTCGACAATTCGTTTTACCTGGCTAAAGCTCCCCGCGCCGGATACTTGAATTTTTAGCCAATCGGGCTTGCGTTTGATTTCTCTCGCTTCCATCACACTTTGGGTCCGGTAGAAAACTCAGTTTTGCTCTTCAGTCCATTTCTCGCCGGCTACAACGTACTTGTGAAAAGCTTCAAAAGTCCACGGCATTTTTTGCTGAAAAATCTTCGAAATGACCTGCGCGTATTGCCGGATTTCAAGCTGCGCATGTTCTTCCAACCGTAGGGATAGAAAATTCATCAGCGCCCGGGCATTGATGGTCCAATAGAACTGAGTGTAGAGAGACAGGGGCAAGACGATTCGCGCGTGCTCTTTGGCTACACCTCGCGCCAAGAGCAGCTTGTATAGCTCGTAAGCGGACTGGTACTGCTGCCGAATTCTTTCTTTCAACTCGACATTCGTCTCAGCATCGAGGTCCTCGAACTGATAGTTTTTTCCTTTTTGCGTTCGCAACACTTCGGGCAAACAGAATTCTTCTTTCATGGTGGTGTATCGGCCGGAGATTTCGTTGTAGCTGGCCATGCGGTGGCGAAACCATTGCCGAGCCACGAAGATCGGACACTTGATATGAAACTTGAAGACGGAATGCTCAAAAGGCGTTTCATGGCGATTGGCCATCAAATAGTGCACCAATTTACGATCCCGCTCAGCGTCAGTAGCCCCTTTGCCAAAGGACACTCGCGCCGCCTGCACAACCGCAACATCGCCGCCCATGAAATCTACCAAGCGAACGAGGCCATTATCCAGGACTTTTGTTTCCAGCAAGAATTCCATAATACCTCAACGTTAGATATGAATCGCCCGTCCGTAGGCGTCCTCCGCGGCTTCCTTGATGACTTCGGTCAGCGTTGGATGAGCATGCATTGTGGCGAGAATTTCCTCGGCAGTCGTTTCCAGAGTCTTGGCCACGCCTAATTCAGCCAGCATTTCCGTTGCTTCGGCATGGACGATGTGAGCGCCGAGCAACTCACCGTATTGGGCGTCAAAGATGAGCTTGGCGAACCCATCGCTATGCCCCATGGCCAAAGATTTGCCATTCGCCCGGAACGGGAACCTCCCGACTTTGATTTCATAACCCATTGCTTTGGCCTTTTCCTCGGTCAATCCCAGACTCGCAACTTGCGGCTGGCAATAAGTGCAGCTCGGAACGTTATTATAGTCGACATCCTGATGCTCGACGCCGGCAATGGTCTCCGCTGCCACCACGCCTTCCATAGAAGCCACGTGAGCCAGCCAGGGCGGTCCGATCACATCGCCGATGGCATAGATGCCCGGCACGTTGGTCCGGTAGCTCTTCTTATCTACCTGAATAAAGCTCTTCTCGACTTTGACCCCTAGGCTCTCCAATCCCACATCTTCCACGTTGCCTTGTACGCCGATGGCTACCAGGGCCACCTCCGCTGAGATTCCTTTGCGCCCGTCTTTTCCGGAAAGTTGCACCTGCACCCCATTGCCGCTTTTCTGCAATTGTTCGACTTTGGAACCGGTCAGAATTTCCATCCCTTGCTTCCTAAAGGCGCGCACCACTACGTCCACCACCTCGCTGTCCTCAATGGGCAGAATCTGCGGCATCATTTCGATCAGCGTGACCTTTGTGCCGATGGCAGAATAAAAATAAGCAAACTCGACACCGATTGCGCCGGCGCCGATGATCACGATCGAGGCCGGCTGCTTTGGCAAAACCATCGCTTCTTTGCTGCTGATGATCCGTTGACCATCAAACTCCACCCCCGGAAGCATTCGCGGTCGCGCTCCTGTGGCGATGATAATGTTGTCGGCTTCGAGTATCTCTTTCTTCTTGTCCTTCAACGCAACTTCGACTTTGGTTTTGTCAAGAATTCTCCCCTTGCCAAGAATGGAGTCGATTTTGTTTTTCTTAAACAGAAACTCGATGCCTTTGGAAAGACGATTAGCGACAGTACGGCTGTGCTTGATCATTTTCGAAAAGTCGATCCCAAGTCCGGAGGCTTGAATGCCGAAATCGCCGCATCGTTGGATTTGCTGGTACAAGCCGGCGCTGTGCAGCAGCGCTTTGGTCGGGATGCATCCCCAATTGAGACAAATGCCGCCGATCTCCGCGTTTTCCACTACAGCGGTCTTCAAACCAAGCTGAGCGGCGCGGATGCCGGCAACATAGCCGCCGGGCCCAGACCCAATTATCACTACATTGTACTTTTCTGCCATCAGATCCGCTTTCGGTTGAGTTATTGTTTTGCATTCGGATTCAAGTCAGCGCTCTTTCGGAGGTAAAATCGCAACCGCAAATAAGCGCGAATGAACGCTAATGCCTTATTAGTGCCCATTCGCGTGCATTCGCGGTTTGAGGCATTCTTGATTTCGATCTGCCCAATCCTCTATTTTTCCAGCTCAAAATTTTCGAGTAGCTGTACAATCCGTTGCAGGAATGAGCCGCCGTACAAGCCATCGATAATCCGATGATCGTACGTCAGGCTGATGTAAGCCATCGAGCGAATGGCAATGGCATCGTCGATGACAACCGGCCGTTTCTTGATGGCCCCGGTGCCCAAGATAGCCACCTGCGGCTGATTGATGATGGGCGTGCCAAAAAGATTGCCAAAGGTGCCGATGTTGGTGATGGAGAAGGTTCCGCCTTGCACTTCCTCCGGCTTTAATTGCTTGCCGCGCGCCCGATTGGACAGATCCGTCAAGGCACGGGCGATGCCGAGGAGGCTCAACTGATCCACGTTTTTAATGACCGGCACGATCAACCCCCTGTCCATGCCAACAGCAAAGCCAATGTTGATGTACTTCTTTTGTAGGATGTTCTCGCCTTCGACGGAGCTATTGATGAGCGGATACTCTTTGAGTGCCCGAGCCGCAGCGCTGACAAAAAAGGCCGTGTAGGTCAGCTTGACTCCTTCCCGCTGCTCGAAGCTATCCTTTACTCTTTCCCGATAATTCACGATGCGGGTCAAATCCACCTCAGCAACCGAGGTCACGTGTGGCGCCGTGTGTTTGCTAAAAACCATGTGCTCGGCAATACGCTTACGCACATGATCCATGGGAATGATTTCGACCAAATCGCCTTGGAGGCCCAACGGTTGGGCCACGGGCGCTGGACTCGGTATTTCGACACTAGGAACCGAAATCGGCTGTTTTGGCGGCTGCGGAATCTGCCGATTGGCTATGTAATCCAGAATATCGCTTTTGGTGATTCGCCCGTTTGCACCTGAACCCGTCAAGGTTTCCAGCGCGCTCAACGGAATCCCCTTCTCTTTCGCAATACGTCTCACCAACGGAGAAAAGAACCTTTTCGGCCTCGCTTCGACCTCCCGCGACGTGGAGTCAATGGCAATAGAGGTTTTCTCTGCAGGAATCTGAACGCTC
Organism: Caldithrix sp.; assembly: GCA_020722685.1. The sequence continues at coordinate 6,951 of DYKH01000056.1, forward strand.
ACCGCGGGCGCAACTTTTTCTTTGCTCGGAGCGGCCGCCGGCATGACGACGGCCTCGCCGTCCGTATCCGTGTCGATGCGAGCGATGGCTACACCGACGTTGACGGTTTTCCCTTCCTCTGCCAAAATCTCCACCAACTTGCCGGATGCCGGAGCCGGGATCTCCGAATCCACTTTGTCCGTGCTGATCTCCAAAATCAACTCGTCTTTTTCCACCAGGTCGCCGACCTTCTTGCGCCATTTGACGATCGTGCCCTCTGCAATACTCTCCCCCATCTGCGGCATAACCATGTCCACTTTCATTATCGAACCTTTCCGGCTTTGTTTGCGTTCGGCCAAATGAGCCGATCGACGTCAAAATCCAAATCTGCCTCACACTGCCCGTTGACTGACGAAATGAGCATTGAGGCGCAACTCAATAGACATCATAGGACAGGGCTCTATCGATGTCCATCTGCGCCTGAATTTCCTGCAACTGCAGCACCAGAGTCTCACGATGATTCTGCTCTTGCTCCGCTAATTTGGCAAACATTTCCTCCTCTACAGGGGTGCGCGCACGTTCCCTTGCCTGCAAGTAAAAATCCCTTGCAGATTCCTCCCGTTGGATGGCCAAGCGCAAAATGTCCTGCATCGTCATCAGATCGTTGATGTTCTGCTCAGTCATCTTTGCCTCCTACCTTTCAGTTTAAAAGCGCACGACATCTTCAACGGCCTTGGCTATTTTGGCGGCATTGGGCATGAAATACTCTTCCAACACTGGGCTAAAGGGCGTCGGCGTATCCAGAGAGGCTACCCTTTTGATGGGGGCGTCCAGCATTTCGAAGGCTTCCTCGCTAATCAAGGCCGCGATCTCGCCGCCGATTCCGCCCGTTAGCGTAGCCTCGTGCACAATAACGACCCGGTTGGTTTTGGCGACGGATTGCATGATGGTTTCCTTGTCCAGTGGCTGTAAGCTGCGCAAGTCGATGATCTCCGTTTCGATGTTCTTCTCTTTCGCCAAAACCTCGGCCGCCTGAAGGGAAGCGTGCACCATGGCGCCATACGTGACCACCGTTGCGTCGCTACCTGCGCGAACCACTGCCGCTTTTCCCAGTGGAACGAGGATTTCTTCATTCGGCAGATCTTCCTTGATGCGCCGGTACAAATACTTGTGTTCGAAATAGAGCACTGGATTATCGTCGCGGATGGCGCTTTTGAGTAGTCCCTTCGCGTCTCGCACCAGGGCCGGGGCAACGATCTTGAGTCCTGGCTGGTGAAAAAACCAAGCTTCGGGATTCTTGGAGTGAAACGGCCCGCCGTGAATGCCGCCGCCGGATGGGGCGCGAATAACCATCGGCACTGCGATCTCGAAGCGGTAATGCAAGGTGGCGGCATTGGTGACGATTTGATTAAAGGCACAGGTAATGAAATCCGCAAATTGGATCTCCGCAACGGGTCGCATGCCGACGATGGCCGAGCCGATGGCCGCCCCAATGATGGCCGATTCGGATATCGGCGTATCGATGACCCGTTCTTCGCCGAACTCTTCAAACAGTCCTTTGGTGACCTTAAATGCGCCGCCGTACAGACCGACATCTTCGCCGATCAGATACACACGCGAATCGCGTGCCATCTCTTCTCGCAAAGCCTCTGTGATCGCTTGTAGGTAAGTGATTTCAGCCATGATGACCTTTACTGAATGCAACTGTCAAGTTGAGACATGCTTGTTAAGGGTAAAGATTTCACCCTTCTTGTCGTTTCTGCGCATGCAGGAGTCGCCTGGTGAACAGGTGGTTAGGAGATGCCTATATTCACATGCATGACAAAAAAAATAATTCTCAACGAGTATAGAATTAAAGCAGCAAATCCTATGAACCAAATTCCAATTACGACTTAAAGACGCCCTCGGATGCCCAGTGAGCCTCCGGCTGCGGGCTGTCCAAGGCCTGTTGCGTTGCCTCTTCTATTTCGGAATCTATTTCCTTTTCCAGCAGGTCGATTTCTGCTTCGGATAATAGTTCATCTTCTATCAGGCATTTTCGTAGCCGCACAAGCGGATCCTTTTTTCCCCCTTCCTCCAGCAGCTTCTTATCGACATAAAAAGCGTCGTCATGAGCCGAATGACCTACCATGCGCATGCTCTTGCATTCGATCAGACTGGGTCCCTCGCCGTTGCGAGCACGCTCCACCGCTTGCTTTACCACGGAATAAACGGCGATTGCGTCGGTGCCGTCGACGTGGTGGCCCGGTATGCAATAGGCTTTAGCGCGATCCGACAGCCGGGCGCAGCTATAACCCCGATGCGCTGGCGTGGAATAGGCGTATTGATTGTTTTCGATCACCAGAACAAAGGGAATTTTCTGCACGGCGGCAAAATTGAGACCTTCATGGAAGTCGCCGATATTGGACCCGCCCTCGCCGATAAAATTCAGCGCCACCACCTTTTTCCCTTGCATTTTCATGCCCATGGCCGCGCCGACTGCAACCGGGATCATGGCGCCGAGGTGACTCACGTTGCCGATGATGTTCAAATTCACGTCGCTGGCGTGGATGCCGCTGTCCTTACCGTGTGTGAGGCTATTCCCCCTTCCAAGGTACTGTAGCAGAATATTCAAAACAGATTGGCCTTTGGCGAGGTGCGCGCCCAGATCGCGATGGATGGGAAAAAGATAGTCCTGCTTCTCTAAAGCTAAGGCTGCGCCGACGGTAGTTGCTTCGATTCCTCGGCTGGTGTAGACACCGCCCATGATTCTTCCCTGCCGGTACAGAGTTAGCAGGCGATCTTCCGTTGCTCTGGTCTTATAGATAAGCTTGTAAAGTTGAATCTTGATTTGAGGCGAGACCCCCGTCTCTATCGTATCCATTAACGATTTTTCTCCAATTGTTAGTAAGCGACAAGCTCTTGAATCGCTCCTTTGATATGAGCTTCTTGAGGTAGAACGGCTGCCTCCAGTTCCCAGTTGTACGGTATGGGAGTGTCTTTGCCGGCCAGGCGTTTCACGGGTGCGTCCAAAAATTCAAAGGCTCTATCAGCGATGATAGATGCGATCTCACTGCCAAATCCGGCGGTCAAGTTGTCTTCATGGGCGACCAAAACCCGATTCGTCTTGGCAACAGAGCTTAGAATGGTTGCGACATCGAGTGGATAGATGGTCCGAATATCGACGATTTCAATTTCGATGCCTTCTTTGGCCAACTCAGCCGCTACTTGTAAGGACTTTTGCACCATGGCTCCATAGGTCACGATGGCTGCGTCCTTGCCTTCTCTTTTGATAGCCGCCTGTCCGAACGGGATAAGGTGGTCGGCATCCGGTTCCGGGCTCATCGCATAGTTCTGCCGGTAAAGTCCCTTGTGCTCGAGAAAGAGAACCGGATCGTCCATACGCATGGCCTGCTTCAGAAGCCCTTTTGCGTCGGCGGCGGTAGATGGATAACAGATGTACATTCCCGGCAAATGGGCGAAAAAGCCTTCGATGTTTTGGCTATGACAAAGCCCACCATGAATGTAGCCGCCTACCGGGACGCGGATGACGACCGGACAGCTAAAGGCGCCGTTGGAGCGCCAGCGAACGGTCGCCAATTCGTTGCGAATCTGCATCATGGCCGGCCAAATATAATCGCCGAACTGAATCTCCACCACCGGCTTGAAGCCGCGAATGGCGATGCCAATGGCAGTGCCGATGATACTGGATTCCGCCAGCGGCGAATTGAACACTCGCTCGCTGCCAAACTTTGTGGAAAGCCCTTTAGTGGCCGTAAAAACGCCGCCTTTTGGATCGGCAATGTCTTCGCCATAGAGAAGGATTTTCTCGTTTCTCTCCATCTCTTCCATGAGCGCATGATTGATGGCATCAACCATAACAATGCGGGGCGTATTCGTCGGCGGAGCGGCCGATTTCACACTTGCATTGTGATTCGAAGCGAAAAGATGTTTTTCTACCTCTTCCGCTGATGGCATCTTGGCAGCGAGCGCTTCTTCCGCTGCTGCATTCACTTCCTCTTTGACCCGACGGCCGAGCTGATCCAATTCATCCTTGGTCGCGAGCTTTTTTTGCAGCAGATAATTGCCAAATTGCAGGATTGGATCCTGGTCGCGTTCCCTTTCCAGCTCTTTCGCATCGCGATATTTACGCTGGTCGTCAGAGGAGGAATGAGAAGTCAAGCGAACGACTTGTGCAACAATCAAGCTTGGACCTTTTCCCGCTCGCGCCAAGCCTACGCAATGCCGAAAGGTTTCATAGGTTTCGGCGACATCGAGTCCGTTCACTTTGTGACGATGCAGATTCTTGTAACCCATGACCATCTCATAGACTGACCGGCCCGCGGCTTGCTGCTCACTGGGCACCGAAATGGCGTACTGGTTATCTTCGATTAAGAATATGACAGGCAAACAATCCCGCGTAGCCCAATTGATGGCCTCATAAAACTCGCCTTGACTGGTTGCCCCCTCTCCAGAGGATACATAGACGACTTCAGTGGTTTTCAGCTTTTTGCATCCCAAAGCGGTGCCAACGGCCTGAAGGTATTGTGTGCCCGTTGGGCTGGATTGGGTGACGATTCGCAGCTTGGCATGACCATAATGTTGCGGCATTTGTCGACCGCCCGACGACGGGTCATCATTTCGAGCTAAAAAGTTGAGTAAGATTTCTTTGGGTGTCACTCCCCACTTTAGTACGAAGGCTTGGTCGCGATAGTAGGGATAGGCCCAATCACTTCCGGGATTCAAGGCGAGGGCAGCAGCAACTTGCGCAGCCTCATGTCCGGCGGCCCCAATATGAAAAAAACTTTTGCCTTGGCGGAGCAGAATGAGCATTTTGTCGTCGAGGCTGCGGCTTAGTAACATGGTGCGATAGGTTTCAACCAAGCCATCTCTGCCCATATCTTTCCATGCCAGCAAAGTCACCTCCTAAGCATCGGCGGGAACACAACGGTTCGCAGGATTCAATTATCTTGTTTCAGCAGTAGACGATTTCTCTAACAAAACCTTACCCACCTTTACGCCAAAATCGTAGCACTTTTGCAGCTCATCGGCGCTTGGAACTAAGACAGCAGTGAGACCGGCAAAAGGTACGGTAAATTTCATCGCCGCCAGGCGATCATCCAGCAATCTCACGGCTTCCCCGCTCCAGCCAATTGAGCCAAAGCTCCCCCCGATCTTGCCTTTCACGTCAATGGTGGTCAGGCTATTCAATACGTCCCAAACGGGTTTTACGGCGTCATTATTGATGGTCGGAGAGCCAAGCATGATGGCGTCGGCTGCTTCGATCCGATCCAAATGTCCTTCAAAATTCAATCCTACAACATCAAAAAGCTCGGTATCAATTCCAACAGAGTTGGCCCCGGCCGATATCTTCTGGGCCATCAGCTCGGTGCTGCCATGAGCGCTGGCAAAATAGATGAGCATCTTTTTCGGGTGATTTTCCGGTCGCGGCGCCGACCACTGCCGATAGGCTTCCAAGTATTTTTTCAAATCGCTGCGCAGAATAGGCCCGTGAGAGGGCGCGATGGTCCTGATTTCCAGCGATTGAATCTTTTTTAGGGCATTGCGCAAATGCCGCCGGTACGGTCGTAGAATGGTATCGAAATATTGTCTAAAGTCAGGCCAAAAGTCGCGATTGATGGTGTCAGCAAAAATGCGGCTGTCACAAAAGTGCGAAGCAAAGACATCACAAGAGAAAAGGATTTTATCTTCTTCCAGAAAGGTCATCATCGTGTCCGGCCAGTGCAAAAAGGGCGCGGAGATGAAGCGAAGGGTTTTCTGCCCGAGACAGAGGGTAGCCCCGTTCTCCACTCCGATCGGCTCCACCTCTCTATTTAGCGTGTTGGCAACGTATTTCGTTGCCACTTTGGCGCAAACGACTTTGGCGTGAGGCGCCGCTTGCAGCAATTCTGCCAAGGCGCCGGAATGATCCGGCTCGGTGTGTTGCAGAATAATATACTCAATTTGGGTGAGGTCAACCAATTCCGATAAATGCTGCAAGTACTGCTCGGCGAACTTGGCCTTGACGGTGTCGATCACAGCGATCTTTTCATCCTTGACCAAGTAGCTGTTATAGGTCGTGCCGTTTTTGGTGCGCATGATGATGTCGAAAATACGCAAATCCGGATGCAAAGCGCCGACCCAATAGACATTCGGCTTGATTTCAAGGGGCTTCATCAATACCCTCCATTTTCCAAAGGCTCATCAACGACCTTGAACAGTTCTTTCCCGCTGCCGCAGCCAGGGCATGTGAAACTTTTTGGCAGCTTCTGAAACGGCGTTCCGCGCTTGATCCCTTGCGCAGCAACACCGATTTTTGGATTATATTCAAATCCGCAGATTTGACATTCCCAAATTTTTTCTTTGTTGTCAGACATGATAAACCTGACCGATCGAGTAAATATTTCGCAGGTGACGCAATAGTAAAAGAGCAAGCAAACATAAAACAGCGCAGACGAAACTGCGCTTTGGAAAAGTCCCCATGAAGGTAGAAAACTAGGCCTTCTCGATTTTGATGCGGTGACCCTCTATCCTGACTTCTTCCGCCCGGCAGCTTCTTTCTGCCGCATCCGCCGGGCGCGGCCGGTCGGAATGGTCGAAACACTGGGTCAGAGCTTCCTCCGGTGAGCTGGCCACCCGCAAATTCCAGCAAGAGCTATCGCCGAGATGATACACCACGTACAGCTTTAATTCATCCACATGGACTCCTGTGTCAAGCTTCTCGCTTCAACCGATCAAACCGCTTCACTTGTTTTTCTTTCGGTAGTCATCGATGGCCGCCTTTAACGCATCCTCTGCCAACACGGAGCAATGCATTTTCACCTTCGGCAGACCGCCAAGCGCCTCCGCTACCGCTTTATTAGATATCTGCAGGGCTTCGGACAAAGTTTTCCCTTTCACCATTTCCGTGACCATAGAGCTGGTCGCAATAGCCGCGCCGCAACCAAAGGTCTTGAACTTGGCATCCACAATCTTGTCACCTTCCACGCGAATCGTCAACTTCATGACATCACCACAAGCCGGATTGCCGACGACCCCGACGCCGTTCGCGTTTTCGACAATGCCGACGTTGCGGGGGTTTTCATAATGATCTACGACCAAGTCACTGTATTCTTGCGTGAAGTCCATTCTTTGTCTTTTACTCCGGCAAGGTATTGCTCAGGGCGCTTCGGAGACGGGCGGCCAAACGTTCATACGGATTGCTGCAAACAGCTTAGTGGACGTGTTCGCGCCAGCCTACTTTTTCGATGTCGATCCCCTCTTTGGCCATTTCGTAGAGCGGCGACATCTCTCGCAATCGCGCGACATTCTTCTCCAACAGATCGAGCAAAATATCAACGTGCTCTTCGGTGTTGCTTTTGCCCAAGCCAATGCGAATCGAGCAATGGGCTAAAGATTCAGGCACGCCAATGGCCTTGAGAACGTAAGAAGATTGCAGCGAGGTAGAGGTGCAAGCCGAGCCGGAGGACAACGCCACGCCCCGGCAGGCCAGGATGAGAGATTCGCCTTCCACGTAGGCAAAGCTGTAGTTGAGATTGTTCGGCAATCGTTGCGTCGGATGTCCATTGAGTCTGACGTTTTCGATGCGCGTTTCGATGCCTTTCGCCAACCGTTGGCGCAATGCAAGCAAGCGAGCTGACTCCTTCTGCCAATCCCTTCTTGCGATCTCGCACGCTTTCCCAAGACCGACGATTCCCGGTACATTGAGCGTGCCGGAACGCATGCCGCGCTCGTGTCCGCCGCCATCGATGATCGGAGTTAGCTTGATGCCCTTTTTCACATAAAGAGCGCCGATCCCTTTTGGACCGTACATTTTATGGCCGGAGATGGACAGCATGTCGACTTGGTCTCGAACGACGTTGACATCGATTTTTCCAAGCGCTTGAACAGCGTCCGTGTGAAAGAGAATGCCATGCTGATGGGCTAAGGCTCCGATCTGAGCAATGGGCTGAAGGGTGCCGATTTCGCTGTTGGCGGTCTGCACGGAAATCAGAAAGGTTTCCGGCTTGATGAGCCGGCGAATATCGTCCAAATCGACCACACCATAAGAATCAAGCTTGGCAAAGCTCACCTCGAAGCCTTGCTTTTGCAGGCGCTTCGCCGTATCTAAAACCGCCTTGTGCTCGGTGGCAAGAGTGATGAGATGCCCGGTCCCTCCTCTTTGCAAGTAGGCGGAACCCTTCAAAGCCAAGTTATCGGACTCGGTCGCCCCGCTGGTAAAAATTATCTCGTCCGCACTCTCCGCGCCGATCAGCTCGGCAACTTGCTGCCGCCCCAACTCTACAGCATTGCGGGCGATACGTCCGAACTCATGCGTGCTGCTGGAGGGATTGCCAAAGTTGTCGGTTAGATAAGGCATCATCGCCTCAAGCACCTCTGCATCAAGAGGCGTCGTAGCATGATGATCCATGTAAATGGCGTTCATTCCTTCGCCCGTGAATCGGTGATCGTAAAAATGGCTCGTACTATGTGCTCTTGGCTAAGCCCAAACCGTACGAGCCATGCTATTGCGAAAAGGCTAGCTATCCCCCCAAAAAATTAGGGTCGCAATGAGTCGGCGGCTGTCATGATAACCGGCCCCGAGGGCCGCTTCAAAAGAACTCTATTCTCTCTTGACTGCGCTCTGGACCCTACCAAGAAGCTACATGATCCTTATCCACCGAGGACAATTCCGGATGGATTGTATCATTTTCAGCGATGCGTTCCTGATCAAGAGTCAGCGGTTCGACAAAAGAAGACTCTAATAATGCAATGTGCTGCTCGACTTCCAATGCCAAATTTCTGAACAGTTGGCGCAGTTCCGGCTCGTAGAGCCGGCGAGAAATGGTGAGATAGAAATTGCACAGCTCGGATTCATTCTTCTTCGCGGTTCTAACCGCCTCATTCGGATCGCTGCCGCATCGTTGCAGGCTGCTCAGTTTATGCTTTTTGCCGAGGTTGAGATAAAGTATCTTCTTTCCGGACAAGCGGCTATAAATACGAATAAGCTGAATGCGATGCTTATCCTTCTTCTCTGCTAGTCCTCTCAAAATTGCTACGGCGTCATCGTTTTTGACCACCGAAGCGGCGCTATCATAGTAGTCCTTCATATCCATTGCGCATTGAATGGCCATTTTCAGCGCATCGACTGAATCAACACTCTTGATTTTTAGCATATTTGCATCTCCTCATCCCTTCCCGCAAATTAAGGGATATTCGTTTTAATAGGATGTATCACTAACAAGGATTAAAGACCTGCCAAAGAGAACGAACAACCCGCCGCAATCCGCTTGACCGGCTTTGGGTTATCCCCGCTCATTTATGGCACAAATGGTGCCGAAATATGCAAAAACCGCATCAAGAGGCATTTCTGCGGAAGGTTAAAATTAGTAAATCTTGAGCATTATTTCAAGCAGTTTCTGAATTTTTTTTATTCACTTGCTAAAACGCTCCGGCATTAATTTTGTTCCGTGCCGGTTGATAACTTGGACTCGCAAGGGGAGAATTCACAACTTAACGGTGGGTGGCTCGATTTCGGCGAGAATGTAGGGTCCTTTAGGTATGACGGCGACTTGAGCGTCGTTTCCGTGCCGTTTGAATGCGGTATTCAAGGCATCTTCGACAGTCTGCGCCCAGGCTACGTGCATGGCTTCCTTCTCTTTCCTGGAAAGACCATCGGAAACAAGGATGATGTGGGCTTTGCGTGCGGCTTTGGCATATTCCTCCAATTGCCATTGGTCTATGACAAAGAAATCCTCTCGGAAAATATCCCGCATGAATTTTTCCAAGTCGGCGCTGTCGTACACAAGCTTGGCGAATTCGCGGCTACCCAGACCTTCCGAGCATTGGGCTGCCAGAATAATGGTGCCGCCCTCTTTGACGATGGGCAGCGCTGCAGTCAGACCTTTGATGGCTTGATACCAGGTTTTGTCCAGCGGATAGCCGGCGGAAGTGGTAATAACGATGTCAGCCGGCGCCGAAACCGTGTCGCGCACGGATTCGCGCACAAAGTTGACACCTTCCATATGAGCGGACTCTGACTCGCCGGAAAAAATCCCGGTGATCTGTTTTTGCTCGTTCAATGCCACGTTGACGATGAAATCAATCCCCGCCATCCGTGCTATTTCCAGAGCTTCTTCGTGAAATGGATTTCCCTCGATCACACCTTCACGTGCATTGGGATGTTCCAGCAAACGAGGCCCGTGCATATACTTCATGGTTTCGATGGAGGCAATTCCCGGCACGACTAGCTTCCTGCCGCCGGAAAATCCCGCCATTAAATGCGGCTCAATGAAACCGGTGGCGATCTTAAAATCGGCGTCCAAGTAGCGCCGATCAATCCAAACTTCCGTGCCGCGCACCGTTTGCCCCAGATATTTGTGTGCGGCCAAATCTTTGGAAAAGTGATTCTCAATCCGATAACGCCCTGCTATCTCCGGGCCAACAAGCTCCAATATCTCATCCCCTTCGTTAGGACGATGAATTCCCGTCGCAATCAATATGAGAATATTCTCGGGCTTTAATCCGGCGGCATGCAAGGTTTTTAGAATAGGCGGAAGTAGAATCTTGTTCGGCACCGGACGGGTAATGTCGCAAATCAAAATGCAGGCCGTTTCGCGACCTTTGGCCATGTCGAAAAACGTCTGTGCACATCCGATTGGTCGCAGCAAGGTCTTGATCAAAGCGATATTGGGGTCGTGGATCGGCTCACGGGTTTTCATGGTCAACACTTTGACCAAATTGCGATCCGGAACCTCGATCTTCAACCCCTGTTTTCCATAAGATAATTCTATTTGCATGAGAAGAGTATGCGTTTATGCATGTGCCTTCTTGTCGGCGTTCTTTTTGTATAAAGCAGGATTAAAGCGTGGATCGTTGTACATTTTAAACTGCCGGTAGACTTTGTGTCGCTTCTTGGTCAATCTTAAATCCAGAAACAGTCTATCAATGGCGTGCACCAAATCATTGCGCTGTTCGGTCAAGATTTTCGCTCTTAGCTGGCAAAGCGTTCTATGACTCTCCTCCGCGTCTTCCCTCCTTGCTTCTTCCTCCATGTGAAATATTTTCAGGCTGAGAATCGAGAGCCTGTCGATGATGCTTCCCGGAGTTTCAGAGTTGATTTCCGCATCCTGCGGCGCTTGGATTCCTGCGGCGGTCAGCGCATTATCGATCCAAATATCTAATTGCTCTATGCCGTCATTGCGCTGCTGGTTTCTCTTGTCGATGGCGCGTTTGCATTTTGCGATTTCAGAATCGGGCACGTCTTCCCGTCGCGCTTCGTCTTCGTAGTGCCACAAAACAAAGTTGTTATAGTGGATCCACCGTGTCATGCCTTTTGGCGACAGGTGGTCATCCGGCTCAATTGGCCCTGTTTCGTGCCAGAGCACCGTTAAATCATCAAACCATTCGACTAAATTCTTGCCTTGAAACGGGACAAGGATTTCTGATAGCGATGCCAATTATCCTCCATGCCATTTCGATTCATTAGAGGTGAGGCTCAAAAAAAGCTGCCTCGGCCAATATTTGCTTTTTCTTAGTGCTAACTAAGGCAATCAATTTAGCAAACAGCACCCGCAAACGCAACAGTTTTTCCGGCTGATCCCTGCCGCCGCATCGGATTGATAGTCAAGAACGTGGGATTTGTCGGCAGGTGAGGACGGCCGAGTCCATGTTCTGTGAACAAGGGCACCGGAATCAATTCTACCGCTGAAAAAGTGACAACAGGTTTCAGAGATTGGCTTCTCTTAATTCCATTAGTCCTGCACACCAAGTATCGCTCATTCACCGTCGAAGGCTTATCTTGACGTAGAAGATTTTAGCGGACGAGCAGCATCCTCCGAACCTGCTGCGCCGTCTCTGTTTGCATGACAGCCCAGTAAATACCGCTTGGCAAGGCTTGATCGAAACGATCCCTTCCATCCCAGTCGACTTTATAGGTCCCTGCGGCTTTCTCTTCGTCAACCAGCCTGGTTACTACTTGGCCCTTTACATTCACAACTGAAATCCGCAGGCGAGACGGCTTGTCCAGTGAATAGCAAAGAATCGTCTCAGCGTTGAATGGATTAGGATAGTTCTGTTGCAAACGCAAATCAACGGGAGGAGCAACTTTAGCCTCGGCGACCTCAGTCCAGCGATCCGTCAAATGATAACCGACAATGGGATCGGCCGTATCCGAGGCCCAAATGGAGCGATTGCCCGTATATCCGGCTTCGATGGCGCTCTCGGACAGCTCGCCGCTGCCTTCCAGGGAAAAAGAAACGTCGATGGTGTTGCCCAGTCTCATAATGGGTATGCCGTCCGCATCGTGGAAGAATCCCCACATGGGCGCTTTCATCTCAGCTTCATGCCCGTCCGCAGAAACGGCCACCGTGATGATTCCCTGCACTACCGGTCCACGATCCGATACTTCTATAAAGGTCGAGTCTGGGAAGACTACCCACTGGAGGTAGTTATCGTAGGTTCCGGGGCCCAAGCGGATGACGTGGTTGGCCAGATCGGCGGCGCCGGCCGTCAGCTCCGCCTCATTCATGAAATCGTGATGGATATAATGGCCGGTGTTGAAAGCGCCATTATAGAATTCTATCTCCATATTCATGTCATACCCGACCGAGTTCGGCCAGTAGTTGCCTTCTTGCAAAGCGTAGCCGGTCGAATCGTTATCATCCACGTCGATGGTAACGATGAAATAATAGCGGCCGGCTTTCTGCCCGTCCGCCTCACGGGAAGTACGACCGACGGTTCCCCTGCTTTTCACATACGCGTACAAATTCTCCTGATCGTGGGTGAACTTGACTTCGAGAATGTCCACGTCGCTGTTCTTTCGCGCCACAGGTTGGGGCAGGCCATCGCCAAACCAGTCTGTGTCATGTTCATCTTGGGCAGGATCGGTTGCCAAAACGGGTAAAGCCGTCCAGTCGGTGAAATCGCCGTCAATGGTAATCGCTTGCTGGGCCAAAAGCAATGGCGCAAAAACAGCCGTGAAAAGAAAGGAAAAAATTCGCATCGGGTTTCCATGCTCCTAATCGCAGATACTTGTAGATAAAGACCCATTCTCCAAGGTCGTTATCTTTGGTCAATAATATCGCTTCGTTCGCTTTCGCCAAATTCAGAACTCTTCTGTCATCACTGCCTCTGGCTATTTCCAAAATAGCGATAACCTCAAACCCTCGTTGCCTCAGTTCTCAAACTATTCGAAAATCTACATCCTCATCAGCTAGGATTTTAATCGGCAATCATTTCATCCTTGGCAAACACGTCAGATGCATAAGCGAGAGCAGCATAAACGTCATGTTCTGCAAGTTGTGGGTACGCTTCCAGCAGTTCAGACACAGTCATTTTTCTGATAATTTATTCAGGATCAACTCCACCCCTATCCTCGTGCCTTTGATGATTGATTTCCCACTCATGATATTTGGGTCTGAAATGATTCTGTCTCTATAATCCATTTTGATCGACTCCTTACAGTCTTCTCTTTGAACAAAAACCATGATTTTTCAAAATAGCTGCTTTCGCTGCCCATTCTTCCCAAGCATCTTGCACCTTCTGCTGAATATCCCACGTACACCATGTCTATTTACCAAACAGGCGTTGAGTCATATTTGAGACTTTTGGCAGCACAACCACAATTCCAGCGGAGCCATCTTCGGCAGGAATCGGTTAACTCTGCTTAACAGTCTCTTCTTCCACCATGCCAGAAATGATTTGCATAGCATCACCCCAATTTTGTTGTGATTTGAAAAATGAGCCAAATCCGCAGAGGTCGACAATCAATGCTCAGAGTTTCTTGGAGGGCCAAAACCGTTTTGGCGAAACTTCAATATTGCTTTCCATTACAAAGTAACTTAAATTGCCGCCAAAATATATACAGCAAAATCTTCAAATGCCACCACAATTTCGCATCTTTCCTTCGGAGTAGTCATGGCGCAAATCCGTTTCGAATCCATCATTCACGCGCCGGTCATCGACGTGTTTGCCTTTTATAACGACTTGAACAATCTGGTACGCATTACCCCTTCCTCAATGAAAATGGAAATTCTCAACGTGGAAGGTAATATGCGCAAAGGCACTCGGATCGAGATGCGTTTTCGCCCGCTGCTCTTCTTCATCCATTGGACGGCAGTCATTGCCGAGCATGAGCCCAATCGATATTTTGTGGACGTTCAGGAAGAGGGGCCGTTTGCCAGGTTTCAGCACCGCCATGAGTTTCAGTCTGTGCCGGAAGGCACCCGGCTCATCGATGCCATTGACTATGAGCTGCCGCTTTATCCTCTGAGCTGGCCGGTAGAAAAGCTCTTGGTGGAAAGAAAACTGCGCAAGATGTTGGCATACCGGCACGAGCGGACGCGGATGTATCTTGAGAAAAGGTGAGGTTTTCGCTCCCAATACAGTTCGGAAACAAAAGCGCCTAAGGACTGCTGAGACAAGATCAACTCATCCCCGGATTGTGGAATTAGAGTGCGCAGAACATTCTCTTCAAAGCCAAATTGCACCCAAAGCACCCAATCCGTGAGCTCAGCAGATACCAGCGAAAAGAATTGTATCAGGCCATCATAGAAACGGTCGGCAAAATCATTGAGCAGGGCGGGCGCAATGATGAAGTAGACCTTTACGGTCCTCCCACCGGGTACATTCGTACTCTGGATAGCAAAGCTGCGGGCCGTCCTTGTCCGATATGTGGCACAAAGATAGAAAAAATCCAGTATCTGGGCGGCGCGTGCTATTTTTGTCCAAACTGCCAGAGGTGACGTAGGATTTTAGATTTTAGATTTTGGATTTGCGATTGCCGATTGCATAAAGCCGGCGATGACATACACACTCTTTCAAAGGCCATGTCCGATCGGCTTGTCGCTTAGTCCATTTCCAGATTCTTCACAAAACTGAGGGAAGCACCACGATGAATTCCAAGATGAAAAGGCTCCTTCTTCTGCTACTGTTACTCCCGATTTGCTATTCGAATGCCAAAAACACCGGCGCCGGAAATTTTGCCGGCAGCCTACTTCTGGCCGAAAATTCTGTTGCCCTCTACGATGTTGTCCAAATCGGCCAACCCAGCCTCGTCGAAGAGCAGGCGATGGCTGACTTGAGCGATTACTTCCAGCGTATCTCGGGCGCGCACCTTTCTGTACAAAATCAAAAAGGCGACAAAGCGGCCATCTTCGTTGGCAGTTGCGATCGAGAATTCCTAAAAGACAGCTTTGCCCACTTGCAGGCGAGAGATTCTTTCGCCATTCGCACACTGCGAGACTCCACAGGCGCAACCAACCTTTACCTGGTTGGACACGATTCCACCGCCACCGCTTTTGCCGTCTATACTTTCTTAGAAGACTTGGGCTGTCGCTGGTTCATGCCGGGCGAGATTGGTGAGGTCGTTCCTTCCAAAACCAAATTGCTGTGGGAGATCAAGGAACGCACCGAGCAACCCGACTTTCCTTTTCGGCAAATCTGGTGGGCCTATCACGGTCAGGAGGAAACGGCCGAAGCCTATCGGCTTTGGAAGCTGCGCAACAAAGTGGCCAATCCGCAAATCATGCACGGGCATAATCTGACCAACACTCTGCCGCCAGCAAAATATTGGGACAGCCACCCCGAATACTATGCGCTGGTGAACGGCAAGCGCCGCACCTCACAAATTTGCACCACCAACCCGGACGCCATTCGCTTGGTGATCGAATTCATCAACGACTATTTCGACAAGTATCCGCAGGTGATGGCATATTCACTTTGCCCCGATGACAACATTGACTTTTGCGAATGCAAGAATTGCCGCGCTTTGGACGTGGGAGGGATCGACAAAAATTATCCCGATCATCCGATTGTCACCGATCGCTATGTGCACTTTTTGAATGAGGTGGCGCGCGGGATTCAAGTGCGGCATCCCGGCAAGAAAGTTTCGACCTACGCTTACGTGAACTATTCTACGCCCCCGATTCGGGAAAAGATCGATCCCAATGTGGTCATTGTCTTCACCAGCAGCGTTTATTGCGGGGCGCACGGCATTGGCGATTTGCAGTGCCTTTCTCGCCAGGAAATGAAGCGAGATTTGGTCGGCTGGACGCAAGCCGCCTCAGAGGTCTACATCTACGATTATGATCCCACTCCCTACAATGCGGAGCTGCCTTGGCCGCTCTTTGGCGCCCGTTGTCGGGAAATGTCCGACTATTACGCGATGGGAATCAAGGGTTTTTCTTTCGAAAGCCATAATTCATGGGCCACGCTCGCGCCCAATTTTTATATTTCCGCTAAGACCATGTGGGATGCGCACGCTGACTTGAGCGAACTCATGCACGACTACCTGACTAAATTCTTCGCCGAGAGCGCCGGCCCCATGACCGAATATTACCAGGCGTTGGAAGAAGCCCTCCGAACCACGCCCGACAAGATCGAGTGGGGCCAACACTCTTACCCCATCATATTCACCAAAGAAACGCTGGCTCGATGCAGAAAGGCGATCGATGCTGCAATGGCGATTGCCTCAACTGAAATTACGCGGCAGCGAGTTCAACCGGTCGCATTGGGATTCGAATATTTGGAGAACTATATTCATCTGCGCGAGGCGGCCTCGGACAAGCTCGAATTTGCCGAATACAAGAAAAGACGGGCTCGCTGCGAGGATATCATCAACCAGCTTTACGGGATGAACAAAGATTACATCTTGCCGGAAGTGGCCTTGGAATATCTGCGCAAAGGATTGGGAGAATTAGCCACCGAGCTATATGCTAGCGATTTGGGTCTAGTCACCCACTGGATGCTCATCGGGCCATTCGACAATGTGGGCAATCTCGGCCATGACAAGGTTTATCCGCCGGAAGTCGAGATGGACTTGGCGAAAACGTATGTCGGCGCTAACGGTGAACCCATCAAATGGCAAGAGCACAAAAATCCCGACTGGATTGGCACCATCGACTTTTTACAGATTTTCAAGCAAACCGGCTATGTTTGCGCATACGCCGCCGCCGTGGTGGAATCACCGAAGAAGCAAAAGGTGCAAATTCGTTTGGGCAGTAACGATAGCATCAAAATGTGGCTCAACGGCAAAGAGGTATGGAACCTCAACAAAGGGCGCGTTTTGGGATTGGATGACGACATTGTTCCTGTCACACTTCCTGCCGGCAAGTCGAAAATCCTCTTGAAGATTTGCAATCGTGGCGCCAATTGGGGATTCTGTTTTCGCATTTCTGACGAGAAAGGAAATAGAATACCTGGTCTGAAATTCTCGTTGCCGAACAACTAAGCTCGCTCTCTACCACCAGAGTCGACTCCTTTTGCAGAATAGTCTCTCGGACATCAAGACTTTAAAGTTTCGGGGATGGAACAGCAATCGCTAATGAACGCGAAATGACGCGAAGGTCCCGACTGGCTCATGTTAGAGTTTTATCATGGTTTGAATCCTTATGGTTGCGTTTTGTGCGCTTCACTTCTTGTGCAAAATGAACAGTAGGCCGATCGTTTCAGAAACCATTTGAGTGCACACTCAGTTTAGCTTTCTGTTCCGTAGTACCACTGAAAGTTACGTGGCCAACTATCAAAAACTAAATCAGGATATGGAGGACGTGATCGTGGATCAAGAAATTACTCGTCGCAAATTTTTAGGAGTCACTGCCGCCACCGCGGTCGGCGTGACTTTGACAAAAAGCACTGTGCCACAAGCCGTTGCTTCAGAAAAGCCATTAAAAATTGGCATGGTCGGATTGGGACGACGCGGCCCTTCGCTGCTCAAAACCATGCTGCCCATGCAGGGTGTCGAATTTACTGCTTTCTGTGACATCAAAAAAGAAGCGGTGGCCCGAGCTCAAGACATTCTGGTTAAGGCCGGAAGACCCAAAGCGAAAGAGTACGTAGGCGGCGATTTTGAATACGAAAAGCTGATGCAGCGCGATGATCTGGACGCGGTGATCATTGCTACCCCCTGGCATTGGCACACGCCTATGGCTGTCTGCGCCATGAAAAACGGCAAGTATGCCGGCGTCGAAGTCCCAGCGGCAATCACTCTGGAGCAATGCTGGGAACTGGTGAACACCCATGAGCAAACCGGCGTGCCTTGCATGATGTTGGAGAACTGGAGCTTTCGCCGGGATAATTTGGCCGTTCTCAACATGATCCGTCAAGGCATGTTTGGAGACATCGTCCATTGCCATTGTGCCCATTCGCACGACTGCGTGGATCATTGGTTCTTCGATACCGATGGTAGTTGGCGCTGGGGCGCAGATTACCTTTTGAAACGCAATTGCGACCAGTATCCGACCCACAGTCTTGGCCCGGTGCTGAGCTGGATGGATATCAATTGCGGCGATTATTTCAAGTACATAACCTCAACGGCCTCTGACTCTAAGGGCATCAACGCCTATTTTGCCCGCAGATTTGGTCCAGATCATCCGTACGCCAAGCTGAAATACAAGCAGGGAGACATCGTTACCTCTCTTATCAGAACCTATCAGGGCAAAACCCTTGTCATCAACTATGACATGCAATTACCGCGACCTTACGATAACCGCTGGCTGATACAAGGCACTTTAGGCTTGTATAATGAACAACGCGACGCCTTGTATATTGTTGACAAAAGTCCCCAGTACCACAAGTGGGAGCCGTTTCCGCCATACATGGAAAAGTACGACCATGCCTGGTACAAGAACCAAGTTTGGTCGGACACCATCACTCAGGGTCACGGCGGAACGGATTATCTCGAGCTAGCTTTGTTTCTGCAGGCCGTGCGCGAAAAGAAGCAGACCCCCATCGATGTCTACGATTCGGTGGTGATGAGCTGTATTATTCCTTTGTCCGAGAAATCTATCGCCGATGAAAGCAAACCGGTAGAGGTGCCGGATTTCACCCGCGGGAAATGGATGAGCAAGAAACCGACCTTTGGCGTGACAGCTTGATTGTTCTCCTCATTTGGCCGTCCGAACCTCTGGAAGGAGGGGTAGGAGAAAAAGGCGGGAAGATAAAGTCTCGTGGCGATGTTGACGGGCGAAAACGAACCGACAATTACTATTCTTTAGCTACCTTTTTTAGCTGTCTTTGAAAAATAGTGGAGGTAAAATAGCCTATGAAAAATCGAACACCGATCATCGCCGGCATCGCGGCTTTGCTCGGCTGGTTCTTCATTTTCGGCTTGGGACTGTTCATCGCCTCCAAGCCGTACCGGGATCAGCTTTTGGTAAGTTTTCAGTGGAGGGCCTTCTTGGTGAGCTTGATGACGTATACACCCACCAACATTGCTGCGCTTTGTCTGTTGGCGGCATTCGCCGGGGGCTGCGCCAGCCAACTCATTCTCGCCGCCTCCCGCATGGCCAGCGAGGCTGGCAACAAGGAAAAGGCACCGGATCCGGACACGCAAGTTTACATGCAGGAAAGTCCGGCGAGCTCCATGCTGCGCGGATTTGCCGTATACATCGCTTTTTTGGCCGGCGTGTACATCACCGCCAATGCTCCATTTGCCGAGCCGACCCAAGAACAGTATGCGCGTGCCGCCGGCACGGTCAGCTTGTTGGCTTTCATCGTCGGCTACGATCCGACTGTCTTCCGCCGTTTGATTAGTCTGGGCGCCAAGCTGAAAGGAGGCTGAAGAACAGGTTGTTCCTGCATCTCAGCGGTCAGTGTTCTGAAGTCGAACCAGCACAAAAATCTTTCCAAGGCGGCAAAATTTGCTTAAATTGCAATTGTCCCACATAGTTTCTGGAAATGACGCAGAAGGAAGGATCGTCAAGAAAACCCCAAACAACTCTCAACCAAGCACCATCCCAACAACACCGGAGGTTCTCGTGAAAGCGGTCACCCAGCTTCTTCTCATCGCTCTTGCAATCTGTTTCCTCTTCTCCTCTCTCTTCGCCGAAGCTCGGCTCTTGCGCTATCCTGATATTCATAAAGATCGAATCGTCTTTGTCTACGCCGGCGACCTGTGGCTGGTCTCCGGCGACGGCGGCACCGCCCGCAAGCTCACCTCGCATCAAGGCCGCGAGCTTTTTCCCAAATTTTCACCCGACGGCCGTTGGATTGCCTTTTCCGCAGAATACAGCGGCAACCGCCAAGTGTATGTCATCCCGGCAAACGGCGGCGAGCCCAAGCGCCTGACCTTCTACGCCGACATCGGCGAACTGCCTCCGCGCGGCGGCTTTGACTATCAGATTCTGGATTGGACACCGGACAGCAAGAAAATCCTGGTGCGCTGCAATCGGCTCCCTTACGATGACCGCGGCGGCAAGTACTTTCTCGTGGATCCGGAAGGCGGGTACGAGCAAGAGCTGCCCATTCCCGAAGGCGCGCCGGCCACCTATTCGCCGGACGGCAAGAAAATCGCCTACAATCCCATTTCGCGCGAGTTTCGCACCTGGAAACGCTATCGCGGCGGACGGGCGCAGGAGATTTGGCTCTACGATTTCGCCACCAACAAATCCGAGCGCATCACCAACAACAATGTCACCGACAACTTTCCCATGTGGATCGGCAACAGAATCTATTTTACCTCCGATCGGGACAACAAGCTGAACCTCTACGAATACGACTTGACAACCAAAGCAGTGCGCAAAGTGACCCATCATGACGAGTACGACGTGCTCTGGCCCAGTCGCGGCGAAGGCGGCATCGTCTATGAAAACGGCGGCTATCTTTACGTCTTCAATCCGTCCACTGGACAGAGCCGCAAAGTCACTGTTGAGCTTTTGGATGACAAGCCGGATACTCGCCCCTACTTCAAGTCGGTGGACAAATGGATCGAGTCGTTTTGGCTTTCGCCCAGCGGCAAACGGGCGCTGTTCGAGGCGCGCGGCGATATCTTCACCGTCCCGGCCGAACATGGCGACGTGCGCAACCTGACCCAGACCCAGGGCGTCCGCGAGCGCACTCCGGTTTGGTCCCCGGACGGCAAGAACATTGTTTATCAAAGTGACGCTTCCGGGGAATACGAGTTCTATTTAGTCGATCCTCTGGCCAAAACCCCGGCCAAGCAATTGACGCGCGGCAGCAAGTCTTGGACGTTTGGGCCGGTGTGGTCGCCCAATTGCAAATACATTGCTTTTGCGGACAAGGACCTTCGCCTCCGCATTTTAGAAATCGGCACCGGAAACATCACCGAAGCGGATCAGGCCAAATACTCGGACATCAACAACATCGTCTGGGCGCCGGACAGCCGTTGGCTGGCTTACGTCAAAGATTCGGAAAACCGCATGGCTTCCATCTGGCTGTATTCGATGGAACAGAAGAAAGCGATGCAACTGACGGATGATTACACCGACGATTACGAGCCTGCTTTCGATCCCGAAGGCCGATACTTGTATTTCATCTCCAAACGCGATTTCAATTTGCGCTTCA
This sequence comes from Caldithrix sp., assembly GCA_020722685.1. The sequence continues at coordinate 28,191 of DYKH01000056.1, forward strand.
GCGAGTTCGAATTCGCTTATCTGTACGACCGCAGCCTACGCATCTACGTCGGCACCCTGCGCAAGGACGTTCCCTCGCCCTTTGCGCCGAAAAGCGATGAAGAGGCAGGGGCGGAAGAAAAGCCAACCGAAGAAAAGAAGGACAAAGCAGACAAGTCGAAGGAGGTTACGCCCATCAATATCGACGTGGATGGCTTTGTCAATCGCGTGGTGGCTTTCAACATTCCCGCTGCTGATTACCGCAATCTGCAAGCGGTGAAAGACGGCCCGATCTATTTGCGCAGCGCCGAAGGCAAGACCAGCCTGTACCGCTACAATCTGGAAAAGCGCAAGGAAGAAACCATTCTCACAGAAATCGCTGGCTATGACATCTCTGCGGACGGCAAGAAGGTCATTTACAAAAAAGGCGATACCTACGGCATTGTGGATTTGGCGCCTGACCAGAAGGCGGAAGGCAAGCTGGCGGTCGACAAAATGGTCATGCACATCGATCCCAAGCTGGAATGGAAACAGATGTTCGAGGACGTGTGGCGCATCGAGCGGGATTGGTTCTACGATCCCAATTTGCACGGGGTGGACTGGCCGGCTATGAAAGAGCGGTACGGCCAACTGGTTCCCTATGTGGCTCATCGCGCCGACTTGGATTATATTTTCGGCGAGCTGGTCGGAGAGCTGGCCGCTGGACACACCTATGTGCAACCCGGCGATCAGCCGAAAGTAGAACGCGTGGAGGTTGGATTGTTAGGCGCCGAGATGGAGGTCGGCGACCGGGGCTATTATCGCATCAAGAAAATCTTTGCCGGCGAGAACTGGCACGACGCCTGGCGCTCGCCGCTGACCGAGCCGGGCATCAACGTCAAGGTCGGCGATTATATCATTGCCATCAACGGACATGAGGTGCGTGCGCCGGAAAATTTCTATCAGTCTCTGGAGAACACCGTCGGCACCACCGTTACCCTGCAAGTCAGCACTCTGCCGGCGCCGGCCAAGACCCGCGAGGTGCAGGTCAAGCCCATCGCCAACGAATACAATCTCCGTTACCTCGATTGGGTGAAGAAGAATCGTGATTATGTGGAAAAAGCCACCAATGGCCGCGTGGGCTACATCCATTTGCCCAATACCGCGAATGAAGGGAACCGCGAGCTGTTCAAGTGGTTCTATCCGCAGGCGCTCAAGGACGGTCTGATCATCGACGTGCGCTACAATGGCGGCGGCTTTATCCCCGATCGCATGCTCGAGTTGCTCAATCGCTCGGTGCTGAGCTACTGGGCGAGACGCGGCAAAATCATCTCCCAGACGCCCGGATTCGCCCATCAGGGTCCCAAGGTTTGCCTCATCAACGAGCTGTCCAGCTCCGGCGGCGATGCCTTTCCCTACTATTTCAAAAAACTGGGACTGGGACCGCTCATCGGCAAGCGCACCTGGGGCGGATTGATCGGCATCAGCGGCAATCCTCGCTTGGTGGATGGCGGCTCCGTGACCGTGCCGGCATTCAGCTTTTTCAACACCGCCGGCGAATGGGACGTGGAGAACGTCGGCGTGGCGCCGGACATCGAGGTGGAAAATCCCGCGGATTTGGTCATTGCCGGCCA
>DYKH01000056.1:29881-34386 GCA_020722685.1 Caldithrix sp.
GTCTGACAGAAACTAAAGCATGGAGGGTTTGCAGCGATGATGCGAGAAACAAATCCAAAGCTGCTGGCTATTCTCTTGATTACGGTAACCATCCCATCAATGGCAAAGGACATTTATCCCTTCCTCCCGGATTCCTTACTAGAGAACAATACGCCGCATGAAATTGCTCAAAGGTTATTTGAAGAATACCTGAAAGGATACACAACCAAATCGGATAGCTTTTCCGCTTTGAAAGAATATCAAATCCTTTCCGTCGACAAGCCTACGCTCTGGGACGAAGAAATGTTCGAGAAAAAAATAGAACTGCCGGAGATGTCGCGAAACGAATTGGATTTGGGTAAACCGATGATCAGTGGAGTACTGTTTTCAGTGAAGCCCCTTTCTAGAAAAGGCTTTTATTGGAAAGCCGGGAATGGTCATATAAGAGAGACCGGATGGATAGAGAGAAAGCACGTTTTTATTTGGATAAAGAAAATCGGAGCGAGTTTTTGCATTTATAATTTGGGTACGGGGCCATAAGCTTCAGCCAGAAAACGGCAAGCAGACATCTGCTGGACGATCAAAGGGTTCAAGCGGAGGAAATAGTATGAAGCACAAATCGTATCATCTGGCATTTGCGATTGGTGTGCTGGCAACCATAGATCTGTCAATGGCGCAATGGATACAACAGGCCAGCGGCACCAACACGCAGCTTACGGATGTGGCCATGCTCGATACGTCGACTGCCATTGCTGTTGGGCGAGATGGCTCCATTCTCAGAACAGAGGATGCTGGTGCGACTTGGGCCAATGTCGCCGCCCCGCTTTCGTTCTTTGGAGCTTGGAATGCCGTCTCCTTTGTCCTTGACACGTCCTACGGAATCGTCGTAGGTGATGAAGGCCTCACAATGTTGACATCAAACAGGGGCAAGGACTGGACAGCGAGAGTTATTCCCAGTAACCAGAAATGTCTTGCCGTCCTTTACCGGTGGCCCGGTAACATTTATGTCGGGGCAGACTCGGGCTGGATTTACCATTCTTCTGACAGTGGGGAAACCTGGCAGCCAGAAAGAATCAGCGAGTGGCCTATCCGTGCCCTTTTTGAATGGCGTGGTACCGTCACAGATTCACCGCCCATATATGCCTTGACGCCAAATTCTATTTTCCTCAAGATGGAATTCCCGGCAATGCCGTGGAGTGAGAAATTGCTCCGACACCTACAAGGCCTCGGTTCGGAGGCATACGGCGGGGAGTTTTGCTTGGGCGGAGGAGCCGGATTCATCGTTGGGGTCCAAGGCGATAAGCGTGAGGCGCCGGCAATCCTACGAAAGCCTATGAGTGATACTACGTGGTACCCGGTGTCGTACGACATTCGCGAGGATGGAAGATTCATGGACGTCTCGGCTCCTACGGCCGAAACAATTTACGTCTGTGGCAGTCACGGAATGATTTATAAATCGACAGACGGTGGGGATACCTGGAGTCCTGCCACTGTGCCAACGAAGCAGAACCTGAAGGCCATCTATTTTTACGATGAGAAACACGGCTTCGCAGTCGGCGATTCCGGCGTGATCCTCCATACCGCAACCGGCGGAACGACGAGTATTGAGGAACGCGAAACTCGACCGCCACTGGTCTTCGAGCTTGAGCAGAATTATCCCAATCCCTTTAATGCATCGACTACCATCTCCTTCAGTCTTCCATCGAGTGGATTCGTAGTACTCAAAGTATATGATCCTCTTGGCAGAGAAGTGTCCACCCTGATCTCCCAGCCGATGGCCGAAGGAAAACACTCGGTGCACTGGAGCCCGCATAATGCACCCAGCGGCGTTTACGGCTATTCTTTGCAGGCAGGCGCCTTCAGAGAAAACAGGAAACTTGTTTTGCTCAAATGAGGAAAAGGGCTGTGTGCGACGACATGAGCTTTCCGCCCGCGAGAGCACCGGCAACCCATTCATTGGAAGACAAAAAGTCAAAGAAAAACGAAAAGGAAACGGAATGCCCCCACTCATCCTCGACGGCAAAGCCTTAGCGCGACAAATAGAAAGCGAGCTGGTCGCTCGTGTGCAAAGAATCAAAGAAAAGACCAACGGCAAGGCTCCTATTCTGGCCACCATTTTGGTCGGCGACGATCCGGCTTCGGCTACCTATGTCAAAATGAAGGCCAACGCCTGCAAACGGGTAGGAATAGAGTCGCTGCGGATCGTGCTGCCGCAGACCACCACCACGGAGGAGCTGCTCAGTGAGATCGATAAGCTGAACGCCAACCCGGACGTGAATGGCATTTTGTTGCAGCATCCGGTTCCGCCGCAAATTGCCGAGCGCCGCTGCTTTGATCGAATCGACATTGAAAAAGACGTGGATGGGGTGACCTGTCATGGGTTCGGAAGAATGGCTATGAACGAGCCGGCTTTTGGCTCGGCAACGCCGGCGGGAATCATGCGGCTGTTGGCGCATTACAAAATTCCCATCGAAGGCAAGCTGGCGGTGGTCGTCGGTCGCAGCCCCATTTTGGGCAAGCCCATGGCGATGATGTTGATGAATGCCAATGCCACCGTGGCGGTTTGTCACTCCCGGACCCGCAATCTCCCAGAGATCGTTCGCCAAGCCGATTTGGTCGTCGGCGCGGTGGGCAAGCCGGAATTCATCAAGGGAGCGTGGATCAAAGAAGGCGCCGTGGTGGTCGATGCCGGATACAATCCCGGCAACGTCGGCGACGTGGAGCTATCCGCAGCCATCGACAAGTGCGCGGCTTATACACCGGTTCCTGGCGGCGTCGGCCCCATGACCATCGCCACATTGATTGCGCAAACAGTCGAGGCCGCCGAAAGGCGTCTGTAAATTACTTGTCCCAACGCTTGAGGTTGGGATGCCCACATGCACTTTCAGCAGCCCCAAAGGGCAATACTGCGCCGGCGATAGGAAAGTAGACCTTTTACTATAGCAGCCATACAGCGCGTGGGGCCGGAATCCCTGCCTGTGCTCGGGACGGAGCACGTCCGCTTTATAGGAACCGATTATCCAAACGCATCGAGGCGCCATGTACAAACACATCTTATTTCTATCCGCAATCACCCTGCTCATTTGCTTGCCCATTTCTCTTTTCGCTCAGACACCGCGCAATCTGCTCACGGGAAAAAGTTCCGAAGCCGAATTGGCAAAAGTCCTTGTGTCCGCTACAAAATGGCATCCGTACCCAACCATCAGCGAGCCAGAAAAATGGCAAGCCATCCCTGAGGCGATGCGCGCGGACCTCATTGCCAAAGCAGAAAAAAGCATCGGCGAAAAATGGCCGCCGCTTCCAGCTACGCTTTTCCTCGAATTCGTCCGCAACGGCAACCGCAGCAATTATCAACATCTCGGCTTTTCCCGCCGACAAACGCTGGCCACGCTGGTGTTGGCGGAGACTTTGGAAGATCAAGGCCGCTTTTTGGACGACATTGCCAACGGCTTGTGGGCCATTTGCGAGGAGTCTTTCTGGGGTGTACCGGCGCACGTGTCCGCGCAGAAGAAAGGCCCTGGCCTGCCGGACGTCACCGAGCCGATCGTCGATTTGTTCGCTGCCGAGACGGCCTCGCTCATGGCGTGGAGTCTTTATTTGCTGGAAGACAAACTCGACAAGGTCAGTCCCATGATCCGTGAGCGGGTCATGATCGAGACGCAGCGCCGAATCCTCACTCCGCTTTTCGAGCGCACTGATTTTGGCTGGATGGGGTTCGATCCTGCCAGAAAGCTGAACAACTGGACGCCGTGGATTTGCTCCAACTGGCTGGCTACGGCCTTGATTCTCGAACGCGATAAAGCGCGCCGACCACAGACGATCCATAAGATTCTGACCTGTCTGGATCACTTTCTCAACGTCTACCCTGCGGACGGCGGCTGCGATGAAGGGCCCACCTATTGGACCCGCGCCGGCGCTTCACTGTTCGACAATCTGGAGTTGCTGTATGCTGCAACCAACGGCGCCGTCTCTATCTTTCAGGAGCCATTGATTAAGAAGATGGGGCAGTACATCTGCCACGCATACATTAGCGGTGAGTACTTTATCAATTTTGCCGACGCCAGCGCCAAGCTCACGCCGCCGGCGGAATTGGTCTATCGCTACGGCAATTGGGTACGAGATCCTGCTATGATGCAATTCGGTGCCTGGCTTTGGCAAAAGCGAAGCCCGGCCAATCAATTCCAGCCTCCTTCCTTCGGTTCTCTCAGCCGTCCTCTTGCCGATCTGTTCTCGATTACAGAAATCCGTGTCGCCAAAGCAGCGGAGCCGCTGGAAGGAGAATTCTGGCTCCCGGACGTGCAGGTGATGGGAGCAAGATCGTCGTCCACTTCTGACAAAGGCTTTTACCTCGCGGCCAAGGGCGGGCACAACGCGGAAAGCCACAATCACAATGACGTGGGGAATTTCATCGTCTATTATGATGGAAAGCCGGTGCTGATCGATGCCGGCGTCGGCACCTACACGAGGAAGACATTCAGCTCGGAGCGCTATCAAATCTGGACCATGCAGTCGGCCTACCACAATTT
>DYKH01000871.1 GCA_020722685.1 Caldithrix sp.
GGCCGTTGTCAACGGGACTGTGAACTGGGAGCGCCTCGCCGATGCAAGAGCCACAATGTTCGCAGTTGAAGGGCAAATCCCATCGGCGGACAACGGCCAAGACCCGGCGCTTAGCTACCGCACTAAAGCAAAAGCACAGTTCGTACGAAACGATCTCAAGGGCGCACTTGCTGAATGGTCGGTTCAGAAGAGCGCGCCAAAGGATCTATTTGAGTTGCTGCTTCTTGCGGAGTCCATGGCGGATGCAGGCGATGAACGGGCGCTGATCTATGCCGAAGAACTCCGCCAGTGGAAACCCATCGAATTTGATGTTGTCTTAGCTCGATTGCGCTGGCGTCAACAGCGCTTCGAAGACGCCGTGACGGCGCTCGAGAGAGTCTTTCAGGCTTACAGGTCAGATCCTTGGCCATTCCCTCCCCTGATGTACCGTGCTCTTGTTCTAGCAGAATCGGTAAGCAAACAATCGTCAAATCCCGAACTTGCCCGGAGATTGCATGCTGCGCTTAAAGAACCTTTCGCAGTTCATCTTTGGGACCAGGTCCGCCTTGCATGCAGATTCAACGTCGCCATCGATACCATGAACCCGCGTCTGCTCAAAGAATCGATTGAATCCTTTGAGCCGCATGTTCCTTGGCGCCGGTTTTTCCTCGAAAAACGGTTGCTTTGCTATGAGTTCTTGGGCGACGGTCGTGTCTCTCGCGCGCGTCGTGACCTCGAGTTGTTTGATAAAGCCAGGTTGAAAGAACGTGGCACAGGTACAGCCGAATGATCCTGTCGGGACATTTGTATTGCCTGGGAAAACATCCGCTGGATGTCGGATACTGTATTTTGTCAGTGTTTCGGTATCTCAGTGTTTTGGTATATCGCTATTTTAGGTGTTTCAGCGGTCGCCAGAAAGACCAGCCTGGCACAATATCCCGAGAGTGTTGAGTGCTGCGCTACTGAACGGTGCGCAAAGCTTTTTGTCGCATTTTCTTTTCGCTTTTTTCCACAAGTGACTTAGCAGCAAATAGTTGGCT
>DYKH01000261.1 GCA_020722685.1 Caldithrix sp.
CATTGTAGCGAAGGGGAAGTAGAGGGAAGAATGGGCGAGGGGCTGGAGAGAATCCAATCCCTCGCTGCCAGATAAGTATCACACAATGACCATTGAACCCACAATGCAACAGAAGGAGATATTGATCCGTGGAAACTGACTATAGAGAATTGTTTGAGCAACTCACCAGCCGATACAGCGGCGCTGATCCCCAAGCTCTCCTCCAGGTACTATGTCCGACGTTGATTCCTATTCAGCGCCTTGACAAAACGGTATTCAAAGTACCTGGTGAAAACCACTTCAGAGCTTCGTTTTGGATCGCTATTGATGACTCCAACGAGGAACTCATTATTCGAGGTAGAACCGGAAAGTTTGTACCAAGAGATTACGCCGGCGGTGGTGTATGGCGCGAAATTGCCAAAGGCCGGATTATTGAGGTTGATCATGCAAACGGAACAGCCGCCGGCGAAGTTTACGTCGGCGGAACGAGAAAAGAGTTGGCCGAGGCTCTTGAACAACTGACGGAAGGCGACTACCTTGAGATTGACCAGTATAGCGCGGCCGCTAAAGTGTTGAGCGGTTTGGTTGAGTATTCATTTGCCCACCTTGCAAAACAAAGTGGATACAAAGTCACACGTATGCCTGAAGATATGGCGAGACATCTTGGAGTTTACTATCACTACGACTTCGAACTTGAGCGCAATGGTGTTACGAAAAGAGTCGAAGTCAAGTCTCTCTGGGGTACCAACACCAGGTACGCCCGTCTGATACACAGTAAGACCACAGAATATCCAACAAGCAGTTGCAAATTCGAGACACAAGACATCTTCGCGGTGAATCTTTTCCTACGCACCGGCGACATCCGAGATTTTGCCTTTGCGCGTTCAGTGCCAATTGGGATCAAGCCCTACGGATTGCCGCCCGCATCGAACTACCCGGAACACGTGAATCAGAATCCTTCTTGTGAGATAGGCGACGGTACCTGGTTTGGCTCGCTGGACGAGGTCTGGGACCTGGATTGAACAGCATCTTCTACATCTGCGCCATTCCAACGTTGCGTCAGATCTGTAATAAATTCCGCAAACTCAGCGCGCATCGAGCGAACCTGTCTTTCCAAACTCAAGACTGATTCAGCTTGCCCGCCAAGTTCTTCAAGCGCTTCCCGCTTAATCGGCAATAAAACGTTGAGCAAACATTGTTCATCTATAGCCGGATACGCAATACCTAAAGTGTTACGTAGCACTTGCATTGTCACAAAATCGGTTTTTAACAAGTAAGCTAACGTCAAAGGGTGAATTCCGCACGGGCGGAGTACCGCCAAACCGGTTGAGCACACTGCATTATTATGTTCAGCGCGCACAACGCCTATAGTACGGCGTTCGGGCCGCACCGTAGAGACCAATACATCACCTGCCCGTACCAGTTTCCTAGCCCGGCTAGGCGCTCCCATACAGGGAACTGTCTTCGGCCAGATCATACAAGTCTCAGCATCAATATCTGAAATCTCGATATACTGAAAGGAACCGTTGCCCCATCTGCGCGGGTCCGTTTTTTCGTTGACCAATTCAGCTACGTCAGACACAAAAAGATCATCGTAAGCCGGATGATTGAGTTTTTGCTGTATTGCTACAGGCAAAGATACATGGTAATTCGCATCCCAACGCCCGGCCCGCTCAACGCCGCTGACTTGACGGCCATAGGCCGTTGCGCTCTCCAAATTAGAAGCAGCTTTTAGTATCTTTGGTAGATCGCCGTGTCCATTGCCGGTCTTGGTGCGCTGCGCATTCTTGGTACGCACGTCAAATCCTACATTTTGACATACGGCAAAGAATGTGTTGCTACGTCTCGCAGTAGGCGTACTCAACTTGCGAACATGAAGGATTGAGGTTTTCGTATTCGTCCCAGCCGCACGAAATGTGACTTCTGGCAAAGAAATGACACTGCGTATATCAATACTGTCCTGAATATGCTCGCGGAGATGTTGATAAACACCTTTGTTCGTTAGAATACTGTCAGGAACAATCGCCAGAAATTGTCCCCCAGGAGCCAACCAATCTAGATATCGCTCGAGAAACAATAGTTCCGAATCTATAGATGCCGCCGATTTTTCAGACCAAGTGTTAGCGATTTCATATTTCAGGAGATCATCCCCATAAAACTCGGCGCCGAAAGGCGGATTCGTCAATATCAATCTTACTTGTCCCTCCAGTGAGCGTGTAAGTTCGGAATCCGAACCAACACGCGCCAACGAATTGGCAAGATGAAGATGAGCGACAGGGAATCCAAACATAGCCATATTCGTAAGCGCCAATCTAATCATCCGCTCACTCTTGTCTATACCGGCAATAACGTGCGCCGCCATATTATCAAGCCATAAAGTCTGACCTTCAGTATCATTTCTCCTACCAACTTCAGCATAGAGTGTTCGCATAAACTCGGTCAGAAATGAGCCTACTCCACAAGAAGGGTCCAAAACCAATCCGAAGTTGATACACCGCGAAGGATCGCAAAGAATATCCAGCTCAGATGAAGACATATCCTGAATGGCGAGTCCTACCATAAAACGCACAACTTCACTCGGGGTTAGATATTGTCCCAATTCCTTCTCGTTGGCGAATGAATCGGCCAGAAACTTGCCAAATACCTCGTTGAGAACATCTACTCCCCTGATGCTATCAATACCCTTCGATAAACTCGTCATCGTCAATCGCTCAAATGACTCCATAATCTCAATAGCCAGGACATTCTCCTGTTCCTTGAGATTCAGCGTAAAATCAGCCGACGTCATTTCGTGACCAAGCGACTTCGGGAGATACAAGTCAAAGGCTTTCCTTACAAAGTTAACCAAACATTGCGCTGCTTGTTCGATCCTGGCATCTTCACCCATCACAGTTTTTTTGGATATGCCGCCCGTCATCATTGTATGCGCAAAAAGCAACTTAGAGAGTTCATCCAACGCTTCATTCCGCGACGACAAACGCCCACGCCTATGCAACGCCTCGCGGAGTTCCTTCAAGGTTTGATCGAGAGCGTTTCTAATGTACGATTCATCTATCAAAAGTGGCATGGCATAAAATGCCTTCTGCTCAGCTACCTGGTTGGCAGAGCAGACCCTATTATGTATTTCCCTTAGTGTTCCTTCGACGAGAGGACGTGGATGACTTTCGCCATTCATCCAGCGACCGATCGTGGACAGAGAAACGCCTAGTTCTTGCGCTAGTAATTCACGGGAGTAGCCATAATGGTCAAGAATTTCTTGCAGGAGCAACTGTATAGGTTTCATGCTACCTCTAATCCTTTCGCTTGTGATGAAACAATCATCATTATACACAACGTGACATATAATGCAAATGCACAACTTCTCACGACGTGTAAAAAAACAGACGCTTCCCGCATCGGCTTCAAGTACGCGCCCAACGACATTGACCGACAGGCATTTCGGTAACTTTTTACGCGAAAGAATACGACTTGCCAGGAACCTTAGTTTGGGGTAACATCGTAGAAAGTCGGAGGTTATCACCATGAACGCACAAGACATTCGCTGGATTCAACGGTTCAATCATTTCATAAACGCATTCACCCAAATAGAAGAAGCAGTAGAACTGGCGCAGCAACGTCCCCTTTCCAAACTCGAAGGGCAAGGATTGATTCAAGCCTTCGAGTATACCCATGAACTTGCCTGGAACACACTCAAAGACCTTCTCCAAAGTCGCGGAGTACGTAATCTGTATGGCTCAAAAGATGTGACACGCGAAGCCTTCAAGGTTGGATTGCTCCAAAACGGCCAAACGTGGATGGATATGATTCGGGATCGCAATCTGACCTCTCATACCTACAACGAAGAAATAGCAAATGCTATCGTTTCGGCCATTCTGGATCGATATGTCACGGAATTCGTCGTTTTCCGGCAAACCATGGAAGACCTCAAAGACCAGGAACAGGCATGAAATTCGGGCTACCGGACTCCACCTTTGAAAAAATCTGCGGCGTCTTCGCCGATTACCCGCAGGTGGAAAAAGCCGTGCTGTACGGTTCGCGCGCCAAAGGTACCTACAAAAACGGCTCGGATATTGACCTGACGCTCCACGGCGGCGTGGAGTTAACGCGCAGCGTGCTGTACCGCATCCTGGACGACCTCGACGATCTGCTGCTACCCTATACCATTGACCTGTCCATTTTCAGCGACATCAGCGACACCGATGTGATTGACCATATCCAGCGCGTGGGCGTCACGTTTTACAAAAAAGCCTTGCCGTAACGCGGTTTACACAATCGTGACATACTTTTGAACGGGGCAAGAGGCAGGAAGCAAGATTAGAAATCCTGCATCTTGCATCTTGCATCTTGGAGGCGTTATGAAAATCACCGACGTTTCCCTCTTCAAAGTGCGCGGCGCGTACAGCGGGCCGTACTTTCCGCCGGGCGACCGGCAGGCGCAGATGATGGACATCTATCCGGAGTTCAACGCGCAGGCGATGTCCGGGCGGCGGCGCGACGAAGGGCCGGAGATCATCAGCGAAATCTACGTCGAACTCCTCACCGACGAGGGCGTGACCGGGCTTTTCGGCCCCATCGAGGATTACCAGGCGTTCATCATCCACAAATTCCTGCGGCCTTTCCTCGTTGGGCGCGATCCGCTGGCGACGGAACTGCTCTACGACCAGATGATCCGCCTGCACCGGCATGGGCGCTCCGGGATGTTTATGACCGGCGTGAGCGTGGTCGATTGCGCGCTGTGGGACCTCAAGGGCAAAGCGTGGGGCCAGCCGGTCTACCGGCTGCTCGGCGGGCCGACGCGCAGCACGGTCCCGGCTTACGCGAGTATGCTCGGCTACAGCATCGAGCCGGAAGACGCCGCTAAAATCGCGCTGGAGTTTCGGGATCAGGGTTACGCCGCGCAAAAGTGGTTCTTCCGCTACGGTCCCGGCGACGGCGAGGCCGGCATGGCGAAGAACGTGGCGCTGGCCTACGCCCTGCGCGAGGCGCTGGGGCCGTACTATCCGCTGATGTTTGACGCTTACATGGGCTGGGACGCGCAATACGCAGCGCAGATGCTCCACCACCTCAACCTGCTCAACATCACCTGGGTCGAAGAACCACTGCCGCCGGAGCGCGTCGACAGCTTTCGGCGGCTCAAGGGCGCGGCGCGCGTCCCCCTGGCGACCGGCGAACACGTCTACACCCGCTGGCAGGTGAAGGAACTGCTGGTCAACAACGCCATCGACTTCGTGCAGACTGATCCCGACTGGACGGGCGGCATCACCGAACTGGTCAAGATTTGCGCGCTGGCCTCCGCCTTCGACGCGCCCGTCGTGGCGCACGGGCACTCGCTGCTGGCGGCGCTCCACGTCGCCGGGGCGCAGTCGCCCGCCGTCGTCCCCTACGTCGAATACCTCGTCCGCCACCAGGCGCGCAAGCAGTTCTTCCACAAGCCGCAGGTCGCGCCGGAGTACGGTCGCATCGCGCTGCCGGAACTGCCCGGGCTGGGGCTGGCGCTGAATGAGGCGAAGATCGAGGCGCGGGAGGCATTATGAAACCGGCAGACGAGAGCGCCACGCAGACACCATTGACGGAAGTCAATTTCGATTTGGCGGAGTTGTTAGCTCAAGTGACCGAAGAAAATCTCCATGACGAAATCGATACTGGGATAGTCACAGGACTAGAAATATGGTAAACTAATGATAGTACAGGCAGCGGAAACGTATCATCAGATCTGTTACAAGGCCAAGAAGTGGAGGCCCGAACATGGCAACAAATGTGAGAGACCCGATCTCTATAACAACCATCAGTACAAGGTACAAAAATGGCGCTCTGCACCCACTGGAACGGCTCAATCTTACCGAACACCAACTCGTGAAGGTGCAGATCCTTCCTCCAAAAGTGCAGATCACCGGGCAAACCGCGCAACGTAAAGTCAGCCGTTTCATATTGGATGAACTCAGTTACCTTATGGGAGGAGAGCAACCCTCACTCATCCAGGTAGAAGCGCAGCTATACTGGCGTGTGCCCGTAGTGATAACATATCCAACTCACGGAAAGCTAGGCATTGTCGGGTACATCGACGTCGATGCGGAAACCGGCGAACTCCTTCCGCCTCCCGGAGGCCTTGATGAACTCAAACGCAGCGCTCAAACCCTGGCTACCCATCAGTCACCAGAAACAGCTTAACAGAGCAGATTGCCTGGTTGCGTGCGTTTTGATGATCCTGGATTACCTGGACTACGCAACAACCTCGGAACAAATCGCCCGGCTTTTCGATATGGATCCGGACTTAGGCGTACCCGCCTCGCGCATCAAACGACTTGAGCAATGGGGACTGCATGTCCTATATAA
>DYKH01000872.1 GCA_020722685.1 Caldithrix sp.
CTCTTTGGCCTTATTTCCCGTGATATTGAAAAGTCGTACCTCGCTCATTGGCTGTCCTCCGCTGTCTCATCCCCGTTGTCCATCGGGCGGACCATCGATTCGATGAAGGCGATTTCGTCCTGAGTGAGGCCGTATTTCTTGTAAAGTTTCTCGTCAGTCCAGGGTTCCCTAAAATTTTGAACTGGAACATATGCAAAACGATCTCGTGTGATGTCTTGCGAGAATGACCGAATAGATATTAAAAACCGAACGAACCGCGTATTTACATAGTCCAAGCAATTCTGTGCTTCATTCTTATTTTCGAAAGTGCCCAAGATGATATAGGATTCGGTACAGACGGACTGGGGCGAGAGCAATTCAAGTCGTGAGAGAACACGTCGAGTGCCGTCCTTATCTGGTTGTCCTGCATGATCATGGGACGTTTTAGACGTCATAACCTTCCACTTGTTGATCATTTCATGCCCTGCGGTCACTCGACTTGCTGAAATATAACCCCTACCAGCGGATGAAATAAGGTAAAGTTCTCCAGTGCCATCCGGCCTGTCTTTTGTCTGCAGGCCGAAAGGTCGAGTAGCAGAAATTATTCTTGTCATCGAATCCTCTCCGAGTCCAACGACTTTTCGTAGAATACTTACTGCGGGCCCAAATCGAACAAAAGTGCTGAACTCGTTTAGCGACCTTTCTGAAGTCCACTCTTTGCCATGAAATATGTTCACCACCGTACACTTACCATGTGTATCCCGTGCCCAGAAGAAGTAACATACGCCTCCTGCGATATCCACGCCCGGAAAACATTCACGTGCGTCCACGTAATCCACGATTTTTCGGATTTGGTCATCGTTCATCATTTCCGCTCTGAAGCTATCAAGTCCCATGCCACCACCAAACCAGCGCGATGGAATGATCATCATAAGATATCGGGGATTCAATTTCTTTGCCTGCTGCACGAATTTTTGATAAATAGGCATAGCCTGTCTTCCAGAACCGCCGGTCTCTAACTGATACGGCGGATTGCCGA
>DYKH01000873.1 GCA_020722685.1 Caldithrix sp.
TCTGAATGCCCGTACCGCAAACCGACACTGGTAGACGGGTGTAAATGCACCAAGGCGATCGGGAGAACCCTCGTTAAGGAACTAGGCAAAATGGCCCCGTAACTTCGGGAGAAGGGGCGCTTGCTTGGGTGTTAAAGCCCGGGCGAGCCGCAGTAAATTGGTTCTAGTGACTGGTTAACAAAACCACAGGTCTCTGCTAAGCCGTAAGGCGATGTATAGGGGCTGACGCGTGCCCAGTGCCGGAAGGTTAAAGGGAGAGGTTAGGCGCAAGCCGAAGCTTCGAACTGAAGCCCCGGTGAACGGCGGCCGTAACTATAACGGTCCTAAGGTTAACAATTCGCGAGCCTTAGTAAAATCGAACTATATGCGGGAAACTCCTCACACAGCCAGACGGTACTCGCCGTGAACGAACGGCAGTAAAAAACCGCTGGACATGGGGATGATCCGCAGGGAAGGCTTCTATGACTGATAATCTGGAAGAACCCTCAGAGACTTTACGTTCGATCCCGACTGGTGGCAGATTGGAAGCGCAGTGGGTCGTTGGGTTCGTGGATGGAGAAGGATGTTTTTACGTTGGCATCAATGCCCAGCCAGAGATGAAAACAGGGTATCAGGTCTTGCCCGAATTCACGGTCGTGCAACACGAGCGTGATGCGCAACTCCTGTTTGCCCTCAAGCAATTCTTTGGTTGCGGTGTGGTGCGACGGAATCACGCTGACCGCATGGCATACCGCGTGCGTGGCGTCGAACATCTCCGGGAGCGGGTTATTCCGTTCTTCGAGAAACATCCCTTGAAATCCAAAAAGTATCTGGACTTCCTGAAGTTCAGAAAAATCCTGCTCCTGATGGAGCGGGACGAACACCTAACTCCGGATGGCATTGAAAAGATCCGTGCCATTGCTTCTGAGATGAACACCGGTCGTGAAAGATAAAGTCCGGCTTCCCTGGAAACAGGGTGAGATGAATCCGAGCGAAATTCCTTGTCGGGTAAGTTCCGACCCGCACGAACCGCGTAAC
>DYKH01000874.1 GCA_020722685.1 Caldithrix sp.
TAGAGTTGTTCCTTAATAAGCCAGAGAAAAATTCCATAAGCCAGCACAGATGCCGATGACGTCATCTTCGAAGTTTTCCTTGTGATTACGAAAACGATGCACCAGGATATTGTAACGTTTGATGCCGCCAATGGCATTCTCGACGAAAATACGGATTTGGCTGATTGCCCGGTTGGTCGCGGTTTGCTCCGGTGTGAGTTGCGGCTCAGGATTAGACTTGCTTTTGCGCGGTTTGCGCGTCGGGATGTTGATCTGGTCACCGGCATACTCCGTGGTAATGCCCAGATAGCCCAGATCTACCCACACCTGCAAATCACTGAACCAGTCCTCTTCAGGTGGCAATTCGGCTTTCAGCATGGTGTAATCGTGATTGTGACCAGTAAAGGTGCGCCCCACAAACAGAATGACCTTATCGACCGTGGAGATGACCGTGTTTTTCAGCGTATGGCGTTTTTTTTGCCGCTGTAATACTCCCGCTGGGTGGCATCATCCTGCGGACGACGGTACGCGCGTTCTGTAGCGTCAATGATGATTTGTTCTACTCCCTGCAGGGCGTTTTTCAAATCTTCCGGCGTCTTGAATTCGCGATACGGCAGCATCTCCAAGCGCACCAAGGTCGCATAGAGCACCGCTGACAACTTGTACAGATTGGTATGGGCTTTTGAGCGAGCCATCTTGAATTGCGTGCCCAGTACATCAAAGGTAGGGTAGACCTTGTAGTAATACAGCACAAACAGCAATTTGTCTGCCAGTGTCGGCAGTTTGCCTTTGGCCCCACCGCCAGGCTGACGTTGCCGGGTACCGGCAGCCCGTTCGGTTTCATAGGCGCGTTGACGCCTCTCCTGGTAAACGGTGCTGAAGGTCTCGAGTAAGGTTTCGAACTGGCTGATGGATAAGCCTGTTAAGGAACGCATGTGACGGTCATCACGAACGTCTAGTACAGTGATCATCGGTAGACTCCTGAATTCTGTGTTGATGGCTGTAGTCTACCGCATTCTTAAAAAGGAACAACTCTA
>DYKH01000875.1 GCA_020722685.1 Caldithrix sp.
GCCGCCATCTTGAGTTAATGGCGCATGTTGCAGCGCTCAACGGCAAGATGCCAGAGCCACAGCCGCTTATTATTGATCCGGTAAGCGCTTTAAAACCAGAGCATATATTTAATGAGTTTATGCGCGAATTTGGTGGCGGTGGTTCTGAGAGATATACCCTTAACAACGGTCATGAAGTCATTATTGATGATAGGCTTTTTAGGACGATTGACGGCGCATGGAAGATAAGTAAGCGCGGGCGCGGCCAATGGCTTATCTATATTTCCGAATTGATTAAAGCTCCTCAAGAAGCTTGGCGCATGTCGTTGTCACACACTGAAGAGCTGCATTTGCTAGGGCGATTCATGCGCGGAAAAGAACGCATCGATGCAATGGCGGTGTTCACGCGAGCGCATGACATCAATGTGTGGCACGGAAAGACCGCATATATCTTCGACCGCGCGAATGGCATGGATAAAAAAAGGACGGAACTTGTTTCAAAGTCCGTCCTTTTGTCAATTTCGATGTGACGAAGACCGCAGCAGTCATTCGCCCCGCCCACACACTCCAACGCTCCTCTGCCGCATGTTGTGCAAGTCGTTACATGGACAACTTAGCACGGTTTATATTTTTTGCAATGTTGTTTTTAGCAAGCGTAGGGCGGATTAGCGCAGCGTAACCCGCCGGAAGACGAAACCCTAAAGCCATGCGGCGCAATACGCTGCGCTATTGCGCCCTACAAGCTGCGCAAACCCGCTTTCAAAACCGCAGGTTGCGAGAGTGGTGTATCGCCCGGAATAAACCACGGGCGCGGATTGAAATAAGACCGTTGCATGTTGACGTATATCGACTAGAATAGCCCATGTCTAAGTTATTCAAGAGCTTGGGCATTTTTTACGGGCTGAAACCAGTAAAAGCCGCATCCTTACCGGATGTGTGCTCGCCTTCGGGCAATCGCCACTTGAACTGTTGGTAGCAGATCAGGTGGCTTTTTTTTGCCTTGCGGTTTGCATAACCACGGACACACGCCCGCTTTT
>DYKH01000262.1 GCA_020722685.1 Caldithrix sp.
ATTGCCGCGCTGACCAAGACTGGGCCGGGGTCTTGGAACGACATTTCCCGTGTCGCGATAATCGAATCACTAGTACCCTGTCTCATAAGTTTTCCGACTATAGCCACGCGAAAAGTGCCTAAAAACAAGTGTTTTCCAGCACACGATAGCACCACATTGAGCTCATCCAATTCAAATGCGACGACAATCGCTTGGAGGGGACACCCATGCGCCAACAACGTCACGACGCGCGTCACTTCGGCCGGGTCAGTCTGCAAGCGATAAAAGACAGTGCCTTTCGTTTCGGCGAACGTCTTGTGGCAGACATCGCAGAGATAGCGACGCTCTTTCACACTATGAACATGGATGTTGCCCTGGCCGGCCTGCCCCCTTGCGGGACAGTCCAAAGTAGGGCAAAATACGGTCTGTGGATCCATTGGCGGTGACTCCGTCAAGTTGGTGACTCGGACGCAGTATGCCAATGGATTCACGTTTTATCAAGTTGTTGAGCTCGCTCCACGATTGTGTGGGGTGCTACCAGATGTGCCGCCTATCACGGCAATTCCCAATGAACCAGAATTGGAAACCTCGATAGGCGCGTCGATAGTGCTTGGCGAGGTAAGGGTTTTGTCATACGTGAGGAGTCCGCGATGCCTCTAGTCCGCCGGCTGCAAGAATGGCACATTTTCTCAACCCTTGTCATGGCAGGGTTAGCGATCGTCGTTGGCGTCCTTTACCTACCGGTTACCGATGCGCCTTTTCAGGGTGACGACTTTCGCTACGTCCATTACCTTTTCTTCAATCTTGATGCGTTGCTTGAAGGGAAGAAATGGGATATCTGGCTTTCTACGTTTTCCGGCTTTGGCGCGTGGAGTTATTTTCGCCCGATGTTTCAGTTATCGTATCTGCTGGATTATCTATCCTGGGGGTTGAATCCGGTTGGATACCATTTGACGAATCTACTCTTGCATACCTTGACCGCGTTCTTGGTGTTCATATTGTGTTGGCAACTCACGCGACAGCGATGGGCAGCTGTTGTCGCCGGTCTATGCTTTGCAATAATGCCCATTCATGTGGAAGCAGTCGCTTGGTTTGGAGCACGCGCGGATGGACTCAATGCGCTATGCTACAGCCTGAGTGTAGTCTCTTTTGTGCTATTCCGTCAACGCGGTCGTTTGATCTTCCTGGCTCTTTCTATCATTGCTTTTGGATGCGCGCTACTAGCCAAGGAAGTGGCGGTATCCCTACCATTGGTACTGCTCCTGTACGACTGGCTATATCAACGCGGACGTATACTGGCAGTACAAGCGCTCTGTGAACATCTTCTGTTCTGGGGAGTTCTGGCGGGCTACCTCGGACTCCGCGTTGCGTTGTGGGGGCAGACTGGAATATCTGTGGGTACCAGAGTAGCAGCTTTGGAATGGGATTATCTATCGCAGGCGTTCATCTTGGCACTGACAGACCCATTTCTCTCTGACATGACGAATGAGTTGCGCTGGTTGCTACTCGGCTTAGCGGGTATCGGCTTGCTCATCTATCGTTTCCGCCGCGAGTTGTGGCTGGGCGTTGGGTGGATTGGCGCAACAATTCTACCGTCGTTGTTGAGTCTCGACCGATCCGTCTTTGACCGTTATGTGTATCTCCCTTCCGTTGGACTGGCATTGTTATTGGCGAGTGTGATCTCTCGTCCGGGGGTGTTCAAGGCACGGTTGTCGTACGCGATTGGTTTTGTGATGTTTGTGACTGTTGTTGGCACGTATGCCCCTGCGCTTTATGCGCGCAATGAAGCTTGGGCGCGCGCGGCACAGATCACGCAGTTAGTTACTCAGCAGGTCCGTTTACTACATCCCACTGTCTTATCTGACGCGCGGTTGATTTTCACCAATGTCCCTGTCTTGGTTGGCGGGAGAGGAATGCAGGCATTCGGAGGAAAACTTCACTATGCAATGCAGTTATCATACAAGAATTCACGGTTGGAGGTGCATAATCTTAGCAAATTCCCTGTATTGACAGAAGGACTGGAGCGGACGTATTTTTTCGAGTACAATCGGCGTAGAATCATTGAGCGGGTAGACCTGATCCGCATACTTGAGGAACGAAATCGTTGCAAGGATTTCTTGCAACCGGCGGTTATATGGGATTTCAAGGATGGGATTCAGGGCTGGGAACCCTGGCATGATCTTACCGGCTTTGAAATACGCGATGGAGTACTGATTACGAGATCAATGGGCAACGATCCCTACATGGCAAGCCCCGAAACTGACATTGCCTCAGAGAGGATAGGGATTGTTGAAGTAACGATGCGCGTCACTGCAAATCAACCGACTACCGAGGGACGCATATATTGGCACGCATCAAGTAGTCAGGATTTTGAGCCAGAGTTGTTCCGACCATTTGTAGTGAAGGCGGATGGAGAATTTCACAGCTACCGCGTAGATATCGCCAGCGGAGCGCTCTATATGGGCGATCGCATTCTGCGTTTGCGGCTAGACCCAACTGACTCGCCGGCAGAGGTTGCTATAAAAGAGATCCGGATCTTGGTATATTGCAGCACGATGCCGGAAGGGTATTGAGTCTATACATCGTAGCGGGCAAAGGATCTGTTTCAGTGCTGCGTAACAATGATTCGATTCAAACTGCTATGCAGGGGAATGGTTATGTTCGGCAGTGGGCGATGCTGGTTGCTATGCTTGCATTGTTAATCGGCGTTGCCTATGCTCCTTCCCTTACTGCCTATTTCATTTGCGACGACTTTGATACGGTCGCGCATCTTTTTTTTGCCAAACCTCTGCTGAACGATAGCGACTTGACGTGGTTCCTGCTCCGGAGCAATGATGGTGGACACTATTTTCGTCCGGTCGGTCAGTTGATGTACTTGCTCGACTCGTTGACGTGGGGGCTAGAACCATTTGGATACCATCTGACCAACTTGATTTTTCATTGTCTGACTTCTTTCTTGGCATTTTTGCTGAGCTGGCGCATCACGCGAAATTGCACCACGGCAACCACGGTGATGGTTCTGTTCAGCGTACTACCTGTCCATGCGGGTGCGGTCTCGTGGATCGCGGCGCGATATGATGTCATCTGTGGAACATTCTACCTGGGAAGTGTTCTTTTCTATGTGCTCTATTGCCAACGCGGCTCTCGTTCGTTCTATCTGCTATCGCTGGGTCTGTTCTTTCTTGCATTGGGAGCAAAGGAGGTAGCCTTCACATTGCCATTTGCTATCGCACTTTACGAACTTGTCTATGTTTCCATCCAGCGGATAGACCTCAGTAAATCGCTTTTGCGCCAACTTGCGTTTTGGTTGGAATTAGTTTTCTTTATTGGATTCCGGCTGTGGCTCTTTGGAGTGATCGGCTACGAGGCAGAGGTAACTGTGAACGATACTGCTTGGTGGCTTGATCGAACACTGGAATTCATCCTCGATCCGCTGGCGCTCGATATGAGCGAGCAGGTGCGATGGTTTTTCCTTGGGCTTTGTATGTTGGTCGCGATTGCGTACCGTTCGCGACGAGAAGTCTTGTTGGGATTGGGGTGGATCCCTATCACATTCATTGCAACGATTAGTTCAGGAGCCAGCGACCGCTCTTTCTACATCCCTTCTTTCGGCTTGGTTTTGGTGTTGGGCAGCATCGCGGCGCGGCTATCCGGTCGGCAGTCCAGATTGACGCGTGCTCTAGGCATGTTGATCTTGCTGGGTTTGATGCTGATTTACGGTGTCGCCTTGTTTGGGCGCAATCAACTGTACCATCGCGCTGGCGAAGTCGCCTACGCCATTCCGCAGCAGGTCAAGGCGCTCTACCCTGTGCTGCCACCCGAGGCGCGTCTGTTTTTTGTCGGTGTACCAGACCGCCTGCCCTCAGGAATCTTGGTCTATTTGACCGGTTTCAGATCGTCTATGCAAATAACGTACCGCAATCGGAGCCTAGACGTAAACCGAGTGGGCGAATTCCCCCAAACTGTTGAGCAGCCAGATCGTGCATTTTTCTTTTTGGTAGATCATCGTCGAGTCACGGATCGTACGATGCTCGTCCAAGAAGAATTGAAACGACGATAGTTGGCAGTTTTTTGACAGATCTGTAGACACTGTGTAGAATGAGCGCGTGCAATGTTCGGTTGTCTATGCCGACCCCGTGTGCCGGGTCAGGTCGCGCAGAGAAATACTCAATCTCGATGCAGAGGTATATGTCCAATGGATGTGCTGGAGCGCCGATCGTGGTCTCGCAAAAGACTGGGCGTAATTACTCAGTGGGCGATCAGTCTCTTGATCGTGGCATTGTTCGTTTTCGGTTCTGAGCGATTGCCCGGGACACTCACACTTGCTGGATCGGCTGGGGCGGACAACTGGCGCACGGCAGCCGGCGCAACGCCTTATCGCGCGGGTGGACGGGCGGCGCAAACTCCAACCGCGTCCCGCGTGGTGATGCCTCCCCGCGTGCAGAAGGTGGTAGCTACCTCCAGTCCAGTCGCGTCTGCCTATCAGGTCAGGCAAGGCGTCCGTGCACCGCGACTTGCAGTGGTAGATGAGCACACGGTCGCATTATATCGGTTGGATTCACAGATAGGCAACCAGGTGCTCGACGAGACCGGGCGTTACACTGCCACGCTGCACGGTAGCGCGGCGATTACAAGTACCGGTTTGTTCAGCGGCGCGCTGTGGCTCGACGGAAACAATTCGTACCTCCGCACCGGCTATCTGGGGGAACTCCCGCGCGGGACCATCGAAGCCTTTGTGGATTTTAGCACGTCGTGCATCCCCGACAATTACATGCACCCACTGCTTTCCGTCGGCGGCGAATTTGGCAGCCATCAGAATGTTCTTCAAGTTATCCATGCTCTGGGCGTGTATCTAGGGTTCGGCATCTATGCGGACAGCGCATGGTGGTGGTCGGATAGCGGCATCAATCCCTGTCGGTATCTTGCCGGAAAATCTGCCACGGTCTGGCCCTACGAAGCGTGGCGGTATCACCACGTGGCGATCACTTGGGGCGAGCGCGGGATGGAGGTTTGGGTAGATGGTGTTTTGCACGGTGTGGGAGTGGGTAATATCGTTCCGCCTCCCAACAATTATGATTACAGGTGCAATCCCCAGATGCAGATTGGCCAAGCCCCCTGGCCCCCCAACGATCTTTATCCGGTCTGCAAGACGCCGGTGATCAATGTGCATGCCCCGGTTGTCTATAAAGGCGGAATGCCAGCGTACGCCACATTCTTGATTGGCTGCGACTCGACCGGTCCCTGTTTCAGCGGTCGGATTGACGACCTGCGAATCAGCGACATTCAACGCACGTTCGAATGGACGATCGTGCCTACGTCGTCACCCACTCCAACTCAAACTCCAGATAGAGTTACCGGCGAGTACGGGGTAGACAGCCATACCCTCGCGCTCTTCCATCTCAACTATCAAACCGAATGGCTGACAGTTGTAGACGAGACGGGGCTGCACGTGGGCTATCTGCGCGGCAACGCGAATGTCGCGCCGAGCGGTGGCTTTTTCAACGGCGGGGTCGTGCTGGACGGATTGATCGCCCCGAACGGATATCCCTCCTACGTGAATCTCGGAAGTCACGGCTCTCCCGGCGCTGGAACCGTGGAGGCGTGGTTTAAATCCACCAACACCACCCCGAATTGGATGGTCATTGGTTCGGGGGGTGCGCCGGGTCCCGGCGGGCTGGTGTGGAGCAATATGCTATTGGGCGTGCCGTGGTGGGAGAACAGCACCTTCCGCTTTGGCATTTTCGGAGAGACGGGCTGGGCTTGGGCGGATAGCGGAATCCAGCCATCTGCGTTGGCGGATGATTGCTGGCATCACCTCGCCGGGACCTGGGGTTCGCAAGGGATGAAGATTTGGGTGGACGGAGTCTTGCGCGGTAGCAACTCTTTCACGGGACGTCCTGATATGTATCTCATTCTCGGTTGTGATACTTGGGGGAACTGTCTGAAAGGCGCGATGGATGAGGTCCGGGTGAGCGATATTCAGCGGTCTTTTTCCATTGAAATACTGCGCGCCGCCAGAGCGGCAGCGCTGAGAGCCCAGCCATCGCCTACGGCGCGTCTGCGACAGCCGGCGAATCCCCGCGATAGTTTTTCCATATTCATTCCATTCGTTCAACGCAACGATCCGGTGTGTCCTTTCGAATGACACCGACTGGACGACCCGCGCGTAGAACGGGTATGGCTCAGGCGATCACGAACAAGAAAACGAGGTGGGGTGTTCACCTCGTTTCTTCATTTCAACCCTCTACCTTCGCCCTCAACCGCTCCGCCGCTTCGTACCCCATCTTCATCGCGATATGCGTGT
>DYKH01000876.1 GCA_020722685.1 Caldithrix sp.
TTAGTCATAAGTCATCCTCCTTCTTGATTCCCGTCCGGCTCCATCGGGCGAATCATGGACTCGATGAAGGCGATTTCCTCCTCGGTTAGGCCGTATTTCTTGTAAAGTTCCTCGTCAGTCCAGATTCGATCCCAAGATTGGACCGGCACAAAACGATAAACTTTGGCAGTAGCATTCTGCGAGGGTTTGGCAAGTAGCACAAGAAACCGGAAAAACCGCGTACGTACATAGCTCGCAAGCGATTCTGCCGCCGATAGTGACTCAAATGACCCAATGACAATGTAAGATTCAGTGCATGCACTCCCCGGTTCAGCTATAAGCGGCTTACCGAGAATCGGATGCGGAAAACTGTCGCTTCCGCTGCCAAAGATCGGCATTAGAACCTTGTAACGAGAAAGCATGTCTCGATTATCTCTGATTAGATCTCGTGATACGAAGGCGGTTCCACCGCTCTGGTAGAGCTTGATGCTTTCGCTAAAAGGTGTGGACGAACCGCGGAATGTGGACTGCAAACCAAATGGTTGCCTTGGGCTTACATTGCTTTGGATTGTTGGTTCATTTAGCTTCATAACCTTCCTTATGATAGGGATTGCTTCGTTAAAGCGAATGAACACATCGGTACTATGCTCAAGCAACGGACGATTTGCGATAGTGACGCCAGTGACCGGGTTATTCGACACAACCTTGCACACCCCAGACTCATCCCGTTTCCAAAGAAAGAAGCACACTCCTCCCTTGATTTGAACGCCGGGAAACACGGCTGTTGCATCCGGAAAGTCATGAAGTTCACGAATCCTTGTGTCGGATAGCATTTCATTTCTGAAATCCTCTAGTCCCTTTCCACCTGCGAACCACCTAGAAGGAATGATCATGCTCAAATACCTTGGAGAGAGCTTCTTGGCCTGCTCAACAAAGTGATTGTAGATCGGCGTCGAACTCGTGCCGCTACCTCCTCCCTTATCGCTCAACTGATACGGCGGGTTGCCGATGATGACATCGAATTTCATCTTGAAC
>DYKH01000057.1:0-21977 GCA_020722685.1 Caldithrix sp.
TAATATAATATTCCCCGTCCATGTCAGAAACTGCCCCCAAAGGCCTGTCAAGGTCTACCGCCTTGCCAGCGCTCCATGCTTTGAGAACAATGTTGGCGCCTGGCAGACTCTCCCCACTCTGCTTATCGGTCACCTTTCCGTGCAGCTTGCCCGTGACGCTACCCAGAGAGGCTGAAGTAAAGAATCCCAAGAAAAGAACATCAATCCAAAGCACAAAGCAGTTTTTCATCTCTATTGCCTCTTCTTTTATTTAGTCCTATCGTGTAGACTTTTACCGAGGGCCTATTGAGCTTGCCGTTTTTAATTAAGAGGAATCATAATGGCCGGATCCTTATCAAAAGATTTCGACGGAAAAAAAAGAAGACAGCGAATTAGATTTGGCAAAAATGTGAAAAAAATATCAAGTAGAAGGTTCTTGGAGTAATCAATCGTTTTCGGAAATCGTTTTCTTAACACAAGAAAAAAATATTCTCCTGTCAAGGGATTTTTCGTTTTTCCGAAAAAATTTCTGCCGGGGATTATCGACTGCTTTGATAAGGAGTGAGCACTGATATTAGCAACTGTGCATCTGCATCAAAAGTTGCTCGGCTTTTTCCAACTCGCTCTGCGTATCGACCCCAAAGCCGCCAAAATGCGGATTCTCGCATTTCGTCTCGACAACCAAGATGTCGTAGCCGTGCTCCAATGCCCGTAATTGTTCGAGAGATTCGATTTGCTCTAACTTACCAATCGGCAAAGCAGCAAATCTCAAGAGAAAGTCCTTTTGGAAAGCGTAGAGACCGATGTGCTCAAAAACCACCAAGTTTTCTCGACGAAGCGGATAAGGGATGAGGGATCGAGAAAAGTAGAGCGCATTCCCATCAAGGCGTGTCACGACTTTTACCACGCTGGGGACGCGAAGGTCTTCTTTGCGGATTCTTTTCACCAATGTGGCCATATATACTTCAGGCCGCTTCAGCATGACCGCTGCCAGCTCATCGATCATCTTCGGATCGATGAATGGATGATCTCCTTGGATATTCAGCACAATACGCGCATCCAAATCTCGAACTGCTTCAGCCACGCGATCGGTTCCGCTTTGATGCTCTTTCGAAGTCATCACGACATTGCCGCCGAAAGACTCGACAAGATGCTTTATCCGTTTGTCATCTGTTGCTACAAAGACATCATCCAATAGCTGTGACTTTAATGCTTGCTCGAATACCCGCTGGACTATGGGCTTGCCGGCGATTGGCAGCAGCATTTTCCCTTCGAGGCGACTGGAATTAAATCGCGCGGGGATGACGCCAATAATTTGATTCAGCATAGTTCTCTCTGGTAGTCAGATGGTACGGATCGCGCAAACACTGCAGGTAGCCGGACTGGATCAGCTTCCTATCGGCTTGTGAGTCGATTTCCTAACCACAAGCTTGCTTTGCAAAACTATTTTCTCGCACTTGTGTTCTACCGGCGACTCCATTTGCTTTAGAAGCAATTGCAGGGCCCGGCTGCCGATCTGATCGATGGGTCGCGAGACGGCGGTGAGGGGACTAGAAAAAAACGGCGCGAATTTCATGTCCGTGAAGCCGACCACAGAAATATCGTCCGGGACGACTAAGCCCAATTCAAATACGGCCTCGAGCGCGCCCACGAGGACGACGTTGGCAGAGACCAAAAAAGCCGTTGGTCGCTTGGGCAATTGCAGGACCTTTAACGTTGCTTGACGACAGTTTTCTGCGGTAGAGCCGTTGCCAACAATGAGCTGCTCTTGCACCGGTATTCCATAAGCTGAAAGGGCGGCGCGATATCCACTTTCCCTTTTCTTGATTTCGTAGGTAGAGCGTCGCCCGGCTATAAAGGCGATACGACGATGCCCCAGTTTGATCAGGTGTTCAACAGCCTCATAGGCCTCGCGTTCGTTTTCAGTAACAACCGCATTGCTGTCGAGCTCGTCGAAACAACGCTCGATAAGCACAAACGGGTAGTTTTCCTTTTTCAGCTCTATGAATTGATCCATTCGCTCCTGTACGGGAACAATCAACAGACCGTCCGTCCGTTTGCTCTTGAGCATTTCAATGAGCTTTGTTTCCTTTTCCTGGACCTCGTCGGTGCTGCAAATAATGAAACTGTATTTGCGATTGTCGCAAGCAATCTCGATGCTTCTTGCAATGCCGGCAAAAAACGGGTCAAGAATATCAGGGATGACGATGCCGATGGTATGGGTTTTCTTGAGTCGCAACCCCCTGGCCATCTCGTTTGGCACATACTGGTATTGCTCAACTGTCTTGAAAATCCGCTCCCGGGTCTCTTCACTGACGACAAAATTATCGTATTTCCCGCTCAGAACCCGAGAGACCGTAGAAGGATGAACTCCGACTTTTGCGGCTATTTCCTTTAGCGTGACAGGCAATGCGCCTCCTTATGGAAACCGATTGCGGAAATTCTTTTCTAAAAATACCTCTTACCAGGTAGAATGTCAAGGAGATTTTCATTTCCCCTGTCATTATTCCGCCAAAACGTGAAGCATGCAATTCCCCCCTCAGCGATGGTTGCCGAGATGCTGGCCGCCCGTTGCTGAAGCGCCAATGTTCCCTATCATTTCTGAATTGCTTTTGTGGAGGGTGGTGTCAGGTCCCAGACTGAGAAGACCCCTGTAAGGGAGCCACCAGCAGAATTGCCAAAGTCCCGCCATTGAACGTATGCGCTCGCCTGTAATCGCTGACTTGCTCGTCAGCCAATCTCCTGCAGAGTAAGCCTGCGGAATATGCTCGGAAAAAGCGAGGTGCAGAACCACGATGACTGAGTTTCGATTCTCCCGCTCTGATCATCAGGCCCAAATTTCGAGACTGGCACCTCTTTCCCAGTGATTCTCTAGGACTTTTTGCTTGCATCCTTTGCCCCCACCGGGCGATGCGGATATTTATAATACTTTCGCTGGTAGTAATAAGGCAATACTTCGACGACATCATTCAGGATCACCCCCAACAAGGGACGGTTGGCTTCCTTTATCAGGTCTATCGCTCTCTTCACGACGACTCTGGAAGTTTTGCCGGCCATCACGGCCAAGACTATGCCGTCGGAATATTGAGCGAGCTTCAAAGTATCACTAACTGGAACGATGGGCGGGGCATCGATCACAATCATATGATAATAACCGCGCAAGCGATCAAATACCTTTTGGCTTTGGGTGGTGCACAACACTTGGAACGGATTGGCAACCATGCTTCCGGCTGTGATTATATGCAGGCCTTGAAACGGGCTCCGCCTGATGACTTGGTGCAAATCCTTTTGGCCCGTCAGAACGTCCGTCAATCCAAATTCTCTGGCCATCCCAAATCTCTTGTGCACCATGGGACGATGCAGGTCGCCGTCAACCAGCAGATAGTGGTTTTGCGTTGACATTGCTGCGGTGATCAACAAGTAAGACGACAGAGTCGTTTTGCCCTCACCCTCGGACGCGCTTGTCATCATGATGACCTTGGGATTCTTGATCTTGCCGTTGTTGGCAATCTTGTCAAAAAAGCGGTAAAAGTCGGCAAAGTACGAAGCGTGCTCGCTATACTCTTTGATACCTTTTAGCAGGCCATTGGTATGCATTGAACTTGTTACTCCAAACGCGTATGGATAGGCCACCTACTTTGGTAAGGAACAGCAAACGGCGCTGAGCGAACGCAACGGAATGGGCAAAATGGTCAATTTCCCTTAGAGTAAGTAATCCGGAACCATATTCGCACACCGCCCTCTCCCTTTGAGCATTTTTTGTGCCATTTTCCTTGACAATCGAATGGACAGCCAACATGTTGAGATTTTGTCAATCCTACTCGTCGTCAAAAGGAAAGCGATTAGCTACGGCGCAACAATATTATTACAGTTTGCATAAACCTGTGACGAAACATTGGACGCGGAACGGGGTACAGCAGTCAATGGCGGCCGTTCGCGGCCGAGAGCCGCTCAATACTCGGGGGAGACAAAGGCAGAAAAACGTAGATTGGCCGTGACACGGAAGCTGCTCCCGAAAGGTAAAGTCACGAAATAGCCGAGATCAGCCGGAGCGACCGGTAAGCGCCGAACAAGCGGATAGCATCCACCCTATCCAAGATTTGCAAGGCCGAATTGAAACGGACAGAAGAATTTGATACAGCGATCCACGGAATCGACGTCAGACATCAGTGCATCAGGATCATCTTGATCGCCTTCATACCTTCCGTCGAAGACACTCTGGCAAAGTAGACTCCGCTGGGCAGCTCTCGTCCCTCTTGGCCATGGCCATCCCAAATCACCTTGTGAAAACCGGCGGGACGCTTTTGCTCGAGGATGGTCTGCACAATCCGTCCAAGAAGGTCGACAACCTGAATCTTGACCATAGTCGCTGCGGGCAAATCAAAGCTTATCACGGTTCCCTGATTGAACGGGTTGGGATAGCTTTGGTGCAGGGCGAATTCGGTGGGCACGTCCGGCTTGCTGGTTTCCGGTCCGTCAGAGATAGCCTTGCTAATCGATAGGGAATCGATGACCACCCCATCCGGCCGGATGGCGCGAAACTCAAGCGTTTTGCCGTTTACTTGCAGCGCACAGTGATGGTACTCGGATTTCCAGACGGCGATATGCGGCCAACTGCCGGTCAATACCCGATCCAATGCGCTGCCTCCACCACCGGTGATGATATAGTAAACGCCATTATGATTGCCCCGCTCATAATCATGCGTATGCCCGTTAAAAACCATATCCACCTTGGATGACTCTAACAGCGGAACCAAGTATTCCCGCACGCTTGCTTCCCCGGTGTAGCCGGGGGAATCCCACTGCTGACTCCAAGGCGGTTGGTGAAAAAAGACAAACACCCAATCCGCTTTGCGACAGTCGTCACTCTCAAGGTCTTCGACCAACCATTTGTACTGATCGCTGTCCGGCGAATAGTCGGTCCACGGATTAGAATCTATGATGATGAAATGGCTATTTCCATAGTTGAACGAGTAGTAATTTTCCGGCTTGGGAAAAGAAAAAAAGTCATAGAAATACTGAGAATTCTGTTCGTGATTGCCAATTGCGACATAAACGGGAACTTTGGATATTAGTTCAAGAGCTGGGGCAAAAAATTCACTAGTCCATTGTTCCAAGACGGTGCCGTTGCTTACGATGTCCCCAACGTTAACCACAAAATCAGGTTGACTCACGACAATGGATTGCACGACCAGACTGTGCATAGCAACATCTGTTCTGTTATCCCCGTAGACAGCAAAGCAAAATGGCGTCTCACGATTGGGAGCCGTGCGGAAAGTGTGATCGAGACTAAAGGTCGTGTCATAGCCGACCCGATAATGGTAGAGCGTTTCCGGCTCAAGGTTTCGCAGCGTCAACTCGTGTATCCTCACCGGCGTGATGTCTACGACCTGATTTCCGTAGGCAGAAGCAGAGCCGTATTCGATCATTGAGCCTTGAGGATACTCTGTCTCCCACATAATGGTTATACGATTCTGATATACATTCTGCAAATACGGTCCCTTGACGAAGGGATTGCGATAAGGCGGCTCGCTGGTTTGGAAAACCAGCCCATACTCCCCGGCCCCAGGCCTTGACTCATTGATTTCCCCACGGGCGGAGGTGTAATAACTCTCTACCTTCAAATAGTAAGAGCCGCTGTAAGGAAAGGCACCCTTTATAACCGAGAAGGTATTGTTTATCAGCTCACCGGTGGAGGTTTCCTCATTGCCGCGATCATCTGCTTCTTTCAGAACCTGTCCCAAAGAGTCGAGAAGAAAAATGTAGGTATCCGTATCCCGAACGCCTTGGTCCAATGCCGGGATTGTGCCGATCTCGTACTGCCATCCCTCTTTCCCAACAACCTTGTAATGATCTCGGTCGTCGATCGGAAAAACGGCTCCATAGACTGTATCCCCCGCGGCCAACGCCGGTTTTGTTGCGGCTTGCACGGTCGAGTTATCCGGCTCGCGCACGAACAATTCCTGTACAGATCTCCCGCCGACCAGTCTTATCTTATAGGGCCCGGTAGCTGACGTTCTATTAGAGATTCTTGCATAGTAGGTCCCAGTCTTTCCTGCCAAGTAGCCGGACAGCCGAAAATCGCCGCAGCCGTTCCTTCCGCTCACCGACACCGATAGTAAATTCTGCAAATCACCGTCAAAGTAGAGTTCAAGGTCAGGCTGGACGTCCGGCTGACTTTCGATGCTGGTAAAATAGTACATGTGCAAAGCTTCGAGATGAAACTGATACCAATCGATATCGGCTGTGGAGCTAAAGTTTGCCTGCAGCGTATCACCAACGGCAATTGGGTTGGCTTGATTGTAACTGTCATTCGGCTCTGCTTCTTTTTTGCCTGGATGCTGCGGAGGCTTTTCCCCCTTGCGAATGGTCAGCGAGTCGATCAGCACATTGTCAATGTCGATTGCACGCAACAAAAGTTTGTCCCCATCCACGTCAAGCCGCGTAAAATGATGCTTGAAGATGGTGACGTCAATGTGCGGATAGTCTCTTCCCCACACATCCATGCCGCCACCGCCACCGCCGGTTATGATATAATAGACGCCATTCAAGTACCCGCGCTCATAATCGTGGGTGTGGCCGTTAAAGACCATATCGACTTTGTATTGCTCGAAAAGAGGAACCCAATATTGCTGAGTAGCGACGTCTCCTGCCCAGGTATCCCAACCTTGACAATAAGGAGGGTAATGGAAATAGACAAAGGTCCAGGTAGTTCTTTTGCGAAAATCAGAACTCAAATCGCTAACCAACCAGGCATACTGTTTACTGGCCGGAGAAATGTCTTCCATCGAATTGAGAGCAATGCAGTGAACATTTCCCCAGTTGAATGAATAATAACGTTCGGTGCTGTCGGGATTGTTGTGCGGCAGGTAAAAGTCGTCCAAATAGGTAGCGGCGTTGTTGAAATAGGTATCGTGGTTGCCGATGCTGGTGAAGATGCAGCGCGACCTGACAATGTTCTGATAGGGCTTGAAAAAGATGTTATCGTACTCAGAGCCATTGGACTGGGAAACATCACCGACGTGCAGACAAAAATCGACTGCTTGTTCTTCCAGCAGCGAGGCCATTCTGAATTGTGCCTCTCCTCCGGTGCCGCTATCACCCCAGATAACCAAGCTCACCTTATCGATAGAATCGGGCTTGGCGGTGCGAAAAGTGTCTCCCTCAGCGATGACCTGTGCGTCATTGAGAACGCGATAATAATAGCGAGTATTTGGCTGCAAGTTGGAAAGAAAGAGAAGATGCTTGTGAGAAGAGGTATCTTCGGAAACGATGCGGCCGTAGGCCAGCGACTCGCCGAATTCAACCTTGCCGAGAACTTTGTCTTTGCTGCGCCAGGCGATTTGCACGGATTCCTGTTTCGGTATTTGAATGTACGGCGCCCGATCCACATAGCTAATGGTTTCGATGGGCTTTTGGTAGACAATCCGTTCCTCACTAACCAATACGCTGTCGAAATAGGCGCCATTATGCGCGTAGCACGTAAAGCCTACGGAACCTTGCGGCAAGTCCTTGTCGGCGTCGACTGTAGAAAATATGAGAGTGCTGTTCAGATAAATCTTGATCGAATCACCCCGAACGTCGGCGGTGAGGGCAAACCAGCCGGTCGGAATCGCCTGGCTCGGGGTAGCCTCTGCCAACGTTGTAAAAGAGCCTTTCACTCGCTTTTGTAGCCTTTGAAACGGGCCCAGATTTCCAGCGTCCTGCAAAAGAATTAGACGATAGTAATTATTCGCATCCTGATAGCGGAACAGAATGCCGATGCCGTCATCGTCCTCCGACTTGACCAAGGCATTGAACGAATAATCCTGCCAGGATTTGTTGCCGGCGAAGATATGAGTACCCAAGAAAACGCTGTATTCGTTCTCAGTAACGTAAATATTCGAGGCCTGCCGCAAAACGCTTTGATCCAAAAGCCATTGCCCAGGACCGCTGGTATTCGGCTGATCGTCGACGGCAGTCCAGCCTGTCAAATCATTGTCACTAAAATCCTCGTACCAAGGCAACGATTGAGCATAATTAGCAACAACGGAAACAAAGGTGAAAAGAATACAAATGAAAATTACAGCGTTACGCATGCCAAACATTCCATTCCAGAGAAACGAATTCTCAAAATGCCAAAATAAGAACCAGCCCGCCAAACACAGCAAAATGCGCGAATACCTTTCCTTCCATTTTCTTTTCCCGTCTTTTCGTGTTTTTGGTGGGGCCTATGCTTTCATCGTTTCGCACCGCGATTCATTTGTGGGACTTCGCTACTCATTTATACCAACTGCGAAAACTCAGTTGGTCCCGACCTTATTCCAGATAGTCGCTACCAACAATGCGCAAGCGAACGCCAGTACGAACAGGAGATGAAAAACCGATTGCCAGCCAAAAGTGGCAGCGACCCAACCGACAACTACTCCGGAAAGCGCTTGTCCGATGGAGCCCAAACCGTTGACAAATCCGGCAGCCGTCGCCGCACCTTTGCGCGAGCCAAAATCCATGACCGCGACCGCAGAGATGACAAAGTCGGGTCCGTAGGTCATAAAGCCGATCAAGCCGATTGCCAGGGGAATGAAACTGTTGGGCGCGTGCCAAAAGAAAAACAGCGCGGCCATCAACCCAACCAGCATGATCACGCTGATGGGCGCCCGGCGGGAACGAAAAATTCGGTCTGATAAGTAGCTGGCGACCGCCGTTCCGGCAATCCCGACCAAAGCAAACAGAGTGGAAATATAGCCGGCAACGTCGGTGGCCATTCCCCGCTCCAAAGTGAGGTAGGTGACGGCCCAAAACATAAAGGTATAACGGATAAACTTGATACCGAAATAAGCCCCGCCCAGGACCCATACCGGACCTCGTCGTAGCACTTCCTTGGTCGTTGCCCAAAGACTTGAAGCTTCCTCTTCTGCGGATGCCTTGCCGCAATTATGGTATTCTTCAATTTCAGGCAGGCCGACGTCCTTTGGCTTGTCCCTAAAAAGCAGCAAAGTTACGGCGGCGATGACCGCAAAAGCAACGGCAGCGACCCAAAATACCCAGCGCCAATCGCTAAAAGTCACTTGATGCCCGGCAGGATTGGTGATAGTTTCTTTGCTCACATGGCCGATGACAAAAGCCGCCAAGCCCGTGCCCACCACGTCCCCGACCGTATAACAGGTTCCCCATGGTCCCATCACTTTACCGCGTTCTTTGATGGAAAACCAATTGGACATGCCCTTGATGACCGACGGCCAGCCACAAGACTGAGCGTAGCCGTTGAATGTCCAAAACAAGCCCATGAGCGAAATGGAAACGGAAAAGCCAAATAGCAGATTCATCAGAATCGTGGACACAAATCCGACTGCCAAAATTCGCCGCGGTCCCCATTTGTCACCCATAGCGCCGTTCACAAACTGGCCCGTGGCGTAACCGATATGGTAACCGGTCAAAATGACGCCGACTAATTCAGCGCCCCAACCGAACTCTTTCATGAATTCGGGCTGAGCGATGGAAATAGTTTTTCGACACAGGTAGAATCCCGCATAGGCAAGCCAGGTGCCGATAAAAGCCCTGAGCCGCCAAATTTTGTATTTGCGAT
Organism: Caldithrix sp.; assembly: GCA_020722685.1. The sequence goes on from DYKH01000057.1 coordinate 9,545, forward strand.
CCAATGTTGTGTCTACCCCCTCGATGACCGTCGCATATGCAGACACTATACTCCTCCGCATCGTTCCAAATTGCTGCTGGGCGTGCTGACTACAGATTAAGAAACAAGGAACACCGGGTTTTCTTATGCCCGCTGTTTACAACAATTACTTTGTTACTTTGCTACGACTTTGAAAAGGCCCTCTTCTCATGAGGGCGTTGCGAAAAACCATAAGAAAAGCCCATCGCCTTTGATCATCGACCATATTTGGCGATGGGCTTCCTCAATCGAAAGGAGACTCTTATTCGCCTTTTTTCTTGGAAAATATTTTCTTCATGGCTTCAAGACACCGCTCGTTCTCTTCATCGGTTCCGGGAGTGATGCGGAAATATCCGGATTGCCCATGAATGGTTCCGATGGTCTTGACAGAAACTTTCATGGCAAATGCCATATTGAAGATTTCCTTTGAAGTGTATCCGAACTCATTGGCGTCGATGAGCATAAAATTGCCATGCGCTTTGAACGGCTTGAGGCCCATCTTCTTGAATTCTTCATAATAGCGATCCATCCAGCGGTTATTGTGCTCGACCTTTTTCTTCAAGCTTTCCTTATCATCCAACATGGCATTCGCCGCCGCAAGAGACATGACGCTGATGTGCCACGGCAGCGCCATCTTCTCCAAGGCCTTTACGATGGTCGGTTGGGACAGCACATAGCCAAAGCGCACGCCGGCTAAACCATAAGCTTTCGACATGGTGTGGCTGACAAAAGCGTTTTCGTACTCTTTCACCAACGGCACCAAGGAAGGCGCCTCTGGGGTATAGTCAAGGTACGCCTCATCCAGGCAAGTGGGAATGCCGAGGTCGAGAATTCGCCGAATGTCTTTTTCCGGGATGAAAATGCCGGTCGGATTGTTGGGGTTAATGACTACGATGAGCTTCGTCTTGTTGGTCACGGCTTTCAACACGCCTTCGGTATCGTATTGTAGGCTGCCTTTCAGTAAGGGAACCTCCACCGCCTTGTAGCCGTTGACGGAAGCGCGGACGCGAAACAGCGAAAAGGTCGGGGTCGGCAGAATCACCTCATCGCCCGGCTGGCAGAAAATCCGCATCATGTTGTCGATGACCTCGGACGATCCATCAGCCAAATAGACCCATTCCTTGGGCACGTCATAGTGCCTGCCGATTTTTTCCCGCAATTCCGGTGCTGTGCCCGGGTACCAATTGCCTTTTTGGGCAGCCTCGGTAATGGCATCCACCACTTTTTGCGAAGGCGGAACCGGATTCTCATTGAGCATCAGACGCGCTATGCTCGGATCTGCCCAGGCGGAGTCCAAATCCTTCAAGCTATATTCCAATGAATTCATAAGCCAAGGTACAAAATAATCGGAAACTTTCTTGTCCATCCATTCCTCCAGATTCAATTTTTGATGAATAAGTAATATGAGTGGCCGGTCACGAAGGCTCGAGCCGGACGTGATCTATCTATGGCTTTTGAAGAGTTGCCAAGCGTCCGCTTGTTGCGCGAGAATGAATTGTGGGTTTCCTCAAACTCGACATCAAGGGCTGGGTCGCCCACCCTCTTCAAATTGGATCTATTTAAAAAAACTTCTGATGGTCTCGATGGTAACAGCGTCTTTACCTTCTCCCAAAGAATCGACCACCAGATTCGCGCCGGGAAAGTCCTCGTTTTTGCTGTACTGGCTACGGGTGACGACGCATTTCATTCCCGCAGCAAAGGCCGCCTGAAAGCCGTTGTCGGTGTCTTCCACCACACAGCATTCTTCCGGCTTGACCCCCAACTTTTGTGCGGCGAGCAGATAGATCTCCGGGTCGGGCTTCTTGTGTGAGACACAATCGCCGGCCAAGATCACGTCGAAGTAGCCCAGCGCCTTTTCACCCAAGACCCATTTGGCGATCAAGGTGACGCCGCGTTCATTGGAGGTGGAAGCGATGGCCAATTTTATTTTGGCCGCGTGGGCCTCCTCTACCAGCCGCTTGACTCCTTCACGACCCGGCAGCTCGCCTCGTTCGATGATTTCCATGTAGATGTCGGTTTTGCGCTTGTGCAGCTTTTTAATGTACTCATCCACGTCGCCGACGTCCTTCTTGAAATTCGGATCGGCGAAAATGGTACGCATGCGCTCTTTGCCGCCGGCGATCTTGAGCCGTTCGCCATAGGTCTCAACATCCCATTGCACGCCCAATCCCTCTTCGGCAAACACACGATTGAACGCGACGCGATGACCATCCGCTTCGGTTTCGGCGATAACACCGTCGCAATCAAAAATAAGTGCTTTCAATTCTGCCATGTTTTTTCCTCACTATATTCACAGCACGAGACGGCATCCCCAGCCACTGCCACTGCCACTGCCACTGCCACTGCTACTGCCACTGCCACTGCCACTGAGACTACGCTTTCCCGCTGCTGCCAAAGGTTCTCATAAAGCCTTTGACGATCTCTTTCTCGACCTTGCGGATGTTCTGAATGAGCTTGATCGGATCGGTCTTGCCGCCGCCTTCAATGTAGGTTTTAAAGCCATCGAAATAACCGATCTTCAATTGGGTAGAGACATTGATCTTGGCGCCGCCCAATCGAATGAGCTTATGAAAAACCTCCTCCGCAAGTCCGGTGCCGCCGTGAATGACAATGGGCGCAGCCACCCGGCTGGCGATTTTTTGTAGGCGATCATAATCCAGTTTTGGCTCACCTTTGTAGAGCCCGTGCGCCGTTCCGATTGCTGGGGCAAATGCATCCACACCGGTTTCTTCAGCATACTGTACGGCTTTGTCCGGATCAGCCAATAGGTCCTGATGCTCATCGACGTTGATGTCATCCTCCACGCCCCAAACCGCGCCGATCTCGCCCTCCACGCTGACGCCTTTGGCATGGGCTCTGGCCACCACGTCCTTCGAGTTCTTCAGGTTGATCTCAAAAGCAAAGCTCGATCCGTCATACATTACGGAGGTCCAGCCGTGCTCAATGCAAGCATAAACCATGTCCAGATCTTTGCAGTGATCCAAATGCAAGGCAAAGGGCATTTTCGACGGCCCGGCCACGTCGGCGACCATGTCAAAAAGCGGTTTGTAGCCGTAATACTTCACCGTACTGCTCGCCGAGGTCTGAATAATGGCAGGAGCCTTCTCCTCTTCCGCAGCATCAACCACAGCCTGCAATGTGGCATAGTCCACGATGTTAAAGGCGCCTACGGCATACCTCTCTGCCTTCGCCTTGTTCAACAGCTCTGCCATGGGTACTAACGACATTTTTCACTCCTTTTGTATTTGCCTCATTACACCCGCGAGACCGGTCAAATCCAGTCCCGCAATTTGTCATATTGCTTCGTTCACCAGTTCTATGCCTTTGAACCTGCAGAACCGCTCCAGGTCCTTGGTCAAATCACCGTAGCAAGTCTGCCGATGCAAACCGGCCGTCCAGTTTTTCCACAGTCGCTCCACGCTGCCGTCCACCTTGACCGCGATCTTGGTACGGCAGCCGCGATCCACCTCAGGGACGTCGACAATGTCGCCGGTGAAATAGACCATCTTGTCCGTGCCGTCGATGATGGCTTGCGTGACCTTTTGCCCACGCCGCATGGAGACTTGGGTGACGGCACCTTCCTGACGCTCCATAATCGTGCGGATCTTATAGGGCGCTGCCGGCCCGTCCGGACCGTCCATTTTTGTGGACCCCAAACAATGCGCCAGGATGATGCTATTGTTCGACTCATCAACCGTCGGATCACTGATGAAACCCGGCCTTCCGGACAATCCTTGGAAAATGACATGAGTGATGGCCGACCTCAAGTCCGATTCGCAGATGCCCCCTAATCCCATATCATTGAGCCGGGTGAAGCCGATGCATGGAAAAGCCGGCAGCTTGTGGTACATGCTGCCGTAGCAATCAACGGTCATCACGGTGGCATCTTCTTCGTCCAGCAGCTTTTGGAAAGCCAGAGCCAGCTTGAGCGATTTGAAAATCTCCTCTTTGGACGGCTCGACGACCTTAGTCGCCCGCTTGCTCCACAGTTCAGCCTCCGCCTGCGCCTCTCGATTGTCGATAGATTCGTAAGTATCCAGCATCCGCCGCAGATCTACTTGCACGATCTCAGTGCCAAACTTTTCTTTCACCTTGCCGACGTACTCGGCATTCATGTTGGTGGTGAGGTCAAGGATTTTGGCTTCTCGGAGGTGATGAATGGCGCGGAACGGTCTGATGGCCGCGGCCAACTGGCTATAGTCGCTGGTGAGCAGACAATCCATTTTGGCGCCAAGCTCCTGCTTGCGCAACGCGCCAAAGCCTGACCATTCGTGCCCGGAGTAGGGCGCCGAAAAGACCATCGTTGGTTGGCCTGCCATTAAAATTTTCTCCAGTATCGGCCGCGTCTCCAAGGACAGATGGATGATCAAAATGCCGTCCACGCCCTGCAGTTTGCTGCTGAGGTTATCAACCTGCTCCGGCGCCGTTACCAACTCATCAACGCTAAAGTCCACATCCGACAATTGGCTTTTAAGCTTGGCAAATTCTGCATGGTAGAAAGCAACTTCTGCTTTGAAATCCAAATCAGGCTTTGGCCACAGCCCTTTGGGATTTCCTATAAAAATCCTTGCCACCTTGACCTTGGATCGTCTGCAACCCGGACTGATCAGCCGGGGAGCATTTGTCATTGCCCCGGAAGCAAACGGGCTTGATCCGGCTAAGCAAAAAGCGCCGCTAGCCGCCACGAGTTGTATGAACTCTCTTCTTCCGATTTCGCTATTCATGGTATTCTCCTCCTACAAAACACTTTCCACAAACGAGCTTGGCAAAATTGATTTCTTGTATATGTTTAGTCAACTGAATAAGGGTGTCATTTCGAATCCGCCCTGGCGGATGAGAAATCTGTGAGCAACGACCTCGAACAACTTCGCAGGTTCGGAAGGGATAGATTCCTCCCTGCGGTCGGAATGACTGGTTTTGCCTCAATTGGCTAAATTGTTACGATTTCTTAATGATTGGTCGAAGTGTTTTCTCTAAAGCTATCCTCAACACTCAATATCCAATCAGGAGACCATTTCGCAGCACAGCAATTGCGATTTGCGCCGGCTTCGATCTGGCTAACAACCATTTATGGAAGCAGCGTCGTCTTTAGTCAAAATAATCAAGAATATCAATTGTTCTTTCTACCACCACGTCCGGCTGAAAAGGTGAAGAGGCAATTTCCTCCGCCTGTGTTTTGCCGCTCAAAACTAAAAACGTCAAAATATCATGATCCTGCCCCATCTTGATATCCGTGGCCAAACGATCGCCGACGATGGCCACTTCCTCCCTGCTGACTTGTAACCGGCGCAGAAATGCGTTCACCATCTCTGTGTTCGGCTTGCCGATGAATTTGGGATGAACGCCGGTAGCCGTGGTAATGGCGGCCGCCAAGGCGCCGCAATCGGGGCGATAATCGTCCGGAGCGATTTTCCAGTCAATGTCCTCGTGAGTAGCAATAAAAGGAACGCCACGGCGGACATACCGGCAAGCCTTGTCCAGCTTGGCAAAGGTAAAAGTCAGATCATAGGCCAAAACCACGTAGTGGGGATTGGGCGCATCCGTATCGAATCCCGCTGCGCGAAAGTCTTGTTCCACCGCTGGAGTCGCCAGCAAATAAATATCGCGCGAGTTGTTTAGCGACAGCAAATATTCGATCGTCGCCTCGCCGGAGCTAAGTATCTGGTTGTCGGATACGGCGATTCCTTGCGAGGAAAGCTTGTGCAAATGCTCGGCTTTGCTTTTGGATGAATTGTTGCTGAGAAACAGATATTTGATTCCCCGTGCGGTCAAAGCCTGCAAGAACGGAATCGTCCACGGAAACGGATGGCTTTCCAAATATGCCGTGCCGTCCTGATCGACGACAAAGGCTTTGATCTTCCTCAGCCTCGCACGAATACCTTCTTCGCTCAATCTTGATCGCATAAATGAATCTTTGCTCTTTCTATCCGGAAGGGGTTAAAACCGCTGCCACGAAAACAGCAGAGAAATGACTCTGACAGGGTTTGAAACCCTGTCGGAGTTTAGGCTCCGTTCATGTACTCTATTTTTCCTCACTCCCCGGCAAATTGCCAGTCGCCGTATCGGACTCCTGCTGAAACTTTTCGATTCGGGAATGCTCATCTACCATATGCATCATCGTCTGTATTTTGAATTTGGTACGATCGGCGCGATAGACGTCCATGGCATATTCGACGGGCGTATTATCATCAAGGAAAACGAGACGACTCAGTATCAGGACGGGACGCCCGATCTCGATGCCCAACAGTTCTGCATCCTCCTCCTCGGCCGTGGAGGCTTCGATCGTATGCTCCGACTTGGATAGCTTATAGCCATATTTTTCCTGAAGCACATTGTAGAGAGATCGATGCAAATCTTCATTCATCAGCTTTTCTCCGACATCCAAACGAAAGTATGAGTGCTCGATGAGCAACGCCTCGTCGTCGCCATAGCGCAGGCGCTTGATGAAAACGATCTTGTCATCGCCGCTGAGGCGCAGCTTGGAGCGAACAAAGCCGGGAGCTGGGAATTCGCGGGCCTCCAACACTTTCGCCGACGGCGTCCGACCGGCCAATAACATGATGCGCGAAAAGCTCATCACGTTGCCAGTATCATGCTCGATCTTTTGCGAAGTGACAAAGGTGCCCACGCCTTTCTGGCGTTCGATCAGCCCCTCCCGGCTCAGAATGCGTAGCGCCTCACGTACCGTGCCCCGGCTAATGCCGTATTGCCGGATCAGTTCGTTTTCTGAGGGTATTGGCTCGCCGACCCGAAGAGTATTGTTGATCATCTTGTCGCGCAAGTGGTCCGCGAGCTGATAGTACAGCGGCACAAAGCTGGTTTTATCAAGAGCCATTTGACATCCCACTATTCTTTCTATAGTTTGGCAAATTCTTTCTCACCACAATATGCAATAATGCTCGATGTCTGGAGACATCTCCTACGGCTTAAATTTTCGATTTTGCCAGTCTACAGTATTCTTTGATGACCTGCCCATGTTTCCTACTCTTTCTCACAAGCCCCAGGCCGGATCGACTATCGGCACGGCTAAGCGGTTGCTGCTTCTCTTGAACACCTGCAAGCTCATCCAACGGGATTTTGCCGATTCGATGGTGGTTATCGTATCCAATACCGCTTTGTTGATTTGAATGGGAAAATACGCAGCCAGCGAATCCACCTTTTGATTCAGAATTTGCTGCGCATATTGGATGTAGGCGTCCCGGCGCGCCTGGCTGCGGAATTCCTCGAACGTGGGATTGTCATCCCAGCGAATTTTGTAGCGATCACGAAATCTGGCAAAATAGTCGCTCGCCTGCTCGTCGGTCAGTTTGAGACCCTCATTGTACAAGCGGCGGCATTCTTCGTACACCCATTTGTCCCGCCAAGCCTGCAACTCTTTTTGCACGTTCGGAGACTTTTGTAGCCCTTTCTTTTTCGCCTCCTTGACCAGAAAAGAATCGCGAACGCGCACCGCGATTTGTTGGTTGAGCTGATTCAGCAAGCCATTGCGGTCGTCAGCATCGGCTTTGACAGTCTTCGCATCAAAGTCTTTAAGAAAATCTGCAATAGTCCATTGTCCGCCAACAAACGTGACCAGAGTCTGATCCATGTTTATTTGCAGCTCAAATAAGGCGCCGTCACCTTCTCGTGCCTTGGCTATCGCATCTGCGAAGCTGATGTTGTCCTTCGCTTTTTTGACCTTCCATTCGGCCAGGGCGCTGCCCAATTTGTGGAACGCCGGCCCTTTGGTCACCACGTTCTTGGGCGTCATGAACTCGGAGACATAACGACCGGCTTCCTTCGGCAGCTTGCGATAGAAAAGGATTTTGCGAAAACTCTCCGCTTGGCTTTGATATTCGTTTTCGGTAACCGCAGCGCGCCGGATGTCCTCGATCTGAAAGATGAAGTAGTTGCCGTCCATTTCGACGGGAGCAGAAATGGCGCCGATCGGCAAATCCTTGATGGCGTTGAGGACCTCATCCGAAACGTCCAGCCAGGAAATGTAATCCGTCTCAAAATCCTTTGGCTTGAGGTGAACTTCCGGATTACTTTTGAGAATGTCGTCCACTACCGCGCTGTAACCGCGCTCGTGCATGGCCCGGTAAACGCGATCGGCAAAATCGGCGCTCGGCTCGAACCAGTAGCGCAGCTTGAAAGTGACCTTGGAGCGGTTGATGGCTTCTTTGATTTCTTCGGGAGTGACTTGAATTTTATCGTTTACTTCCCGGCGAAACAGCTCCTCAATCAAAAGCTCGTTGAAAAGCTCGCGTTCTTGCTTACGCACTCGCTCGGATTTATCCAGCCCCAATTTATATCCTTGCAGCGATAGGACTTTTTCCTTGATCATAAAATCCAAGTAGGATTTCTTTCGATCCGGATCGCGTTTGAGATGCGGCAGTCCAAATTCATAGCTACGGCGGAACTCCGCGACGGTGATGTTCTTGTTGCCTACTTTTGCAACCACCACATCTTCAGGCCCGGTCCTTTTGCCACAGCCGACGCCAAATAAAAACGCGGCAATCAAGCCTGAGAAAACAAGTGAAAATATTTTAGCTCTATTGTTATTCAAGTCTGGCTGAAATCAATTATGACATTTCAATCCTCACATCGATTGCAGGCCCGTTGGCCTCCACTCTCTGGAGCCATCCGTCACGTAGTCGCAACGACAAGTTTGGCCCGATCTTGCGATAATGCTTCCTGTGCAGCACCTTCTCTCCCTGAGCGACCGTCACAGTGGCACGTCTGCAGACCTCCTGAACGCGGAAGAGAAGATCCCTTGGGGCCGCGCCTACGCTCTCGGCGTTGACAACGTTTGGCGAAACCCAAGCGACGGGTGATTGAGCCTGAATTGCCAGTCGCTGCTCCGGCCACTGCTCGCTGGTCAAGTACTTGCAAATTGACTGGGCCGCCAATCTGCCTTCCAAGGCTGCGTGGTCAGCGGTTTCGGCGCCGCGCAGCAAATTACCGGCGGCAAATATTCCCATTTTAGAGGTGCGAAAAGCCGCATCCACTGCAGGTCCTTTTGTATTTGCATCGATGGCAAGCCCGCCTTTACGAGCCAGCTCATGGTCGGGAATCCAGTCGCCGGTAAAAACGACGCCATCGCACTGGACGATATCTTGCGCTCCGGAATTCAAGTTGGTCACTTCCACCGCTTCCACATTTTTGCAGCCGATGATCCGCGTGACCTTGCTCTTCGTCGCTATGGGGACGTCCATCAAGATGCCTGTGGTCCACCATTTGAAGGGACGATAGATGCCATAAGCCTGATGTTTCGGCTGCTCGGTCACCATCAGCACTGCGCGGCTTTTCGCCTTCATTAGCGTCAGCAAAGCTGAGAAGCTAACCAACTCCGCGCCGTCAACCACGAAATCTCTGCCGACGGACTGATGATAGCGATGAATAGTATCCTGCAATGAGCCGGTCGTGAAAATGCCGTTTGGCCGATCTCCGGGAACAAGCCGCGCGGAACGCGGGCGCTCGCGGCAACCGGTGGCCAACAAAACCGCTTTGGCGGTGACCTCGTGAATCCCCATTGGATTTGTCACCGCAAGTGTCCGTTCGTCGACCCATTCCGTGGCCGTGCTTTCGAGCCAAATTTCCGCACCTGAGCTCGCTGCCCTCTTAGCATAGTGCTTCGCATATCCCGGTCCGGAGTAAAAACCGTGCAGGTCGCGCACGCCAAAACCTGTGTGATGGCAGAAACGCGGCGTCCCCCCTGCTTCGGTATCGCGGTCGAGGACGAGAACCTTCGGCACCCCGCACTCTTTTAACTCGATCGCTGCCGCCAATCCCGCCGGGCCGGCGCCCACGATCAGAACGTCCACCTCTATCTCATGCATGACCAGCCTTCCGATCCGCTGTGGCCAGTCGGCCGTCCCGCAATTCTTCCGTCAAATAGTGACTGACATCGGCCTGACAATGGAAGCCCTGACAACGGCCCTGCATACAGCGGGTTCTGCGCCGTATCCCTTCCAACGACCGTGCAGGAATCGTTGCATGAATAGCGTCTTTGATTTCCCCCAAGCTCACCTTCTCGCAATGACAGACAATCCGCCCATAATCCGAATTGGCCGAAATCGCTTCCCCTGATTGAAAGGGGCGAACCATCTTTTCACCAATCGGCGGCATCTTCACTGCTTTGAATTCCGACTTGCGCTGCAGCCTGAGTCCTGCGTCCTGCAACAATTCGCTGACGTACTCGGCAATGCCCATCGAGGCAGAAAGCCCGGTGGAGCGTATGCCGCCGACGCAAACATAACGCTGCTCCGGATGCGAGAAAATCTGGTAGTCGCTATGTTCCGTAGCGGCACGAAGCCCTGCATACGTGGCAGTGACTTCTTCGCTCATGAGCTTGTTGATAATTGCTTGACCTTTTTGCCAGAGAAATTCGATTCCCTCGCGGCTGGTTCCTTTTTGCTTTTTGTCCTGCAGATCCTCGGCGGTGGGACCAAGCATGATATTGCCATAGACCGTCGGGCTTACCAAAACGCCTTTCGTCTTGCCGGTGGGAATGGGCAGCAGGACATGATTGATGAGATTGCGCGCCAGCTTGTCAAAAACGATCAGCTCACCACGTCGAGGTGTTACGGTAAACCTGTTGAATCCGAGCATGTGATCAATTTCATCGGAATACAAGCCGGCAGCGTTGATGACATACCGGCACTTAATTTCTCCCGCAGGGCCGATCAAAGCATAATGATGCTGATTCGCCTCGATCTTGCGGACAGGAAAATCCAATTGCAAATCCGTGCCGTTCAGGACGGCCTGCGTGGCAAAAGCCAACGGCAAAGAAAAGGTGCAGATGATGAATTCGCCCGGCACCATCAGGCCGCCCAAAGCGCCGGGATTCAGGTGCGGCTCCAATTGGTAGATCTCATCGATTGCTAATTGCCGAACATCCGTGACGCCGTTTGTGTGCGCCTTTTCCAGAATGCGCGGCAGCTCATCAAACTGCTCCTTGCTCCAGGCAACCAGCACCGCGCCGGTCCGCTCGTGGGGGATATTCGCTTGCGGAACGAATTCTTCAAGAAGGCGATAGCTGCGTCGTAAAAGCTTTGCTTCCAGACTTCCCGGCTTGGCATCGAATCCGGTGTGCCAGATAGCCGTGTTGGCTTTGCTGGTGCCCATGCCCACGTCGGATTCGGCTTCCACCAATACACTGCTTAAATCGTATTGCGACAAATCTCGTGCGATGGCGGCGCCTACAACCCCGGCGCCGATGATACCTACGTCGTAGACCTTTTCGGATATTTTCATACTATGGTAAAAACTTCTCCCATCAGAATGCCACGGAGGCACAGAGACACAGGAATGTTTGTACAACAGCGATCTGACTACAACTGGCCGACCTCATCATCCACTTGCAAGGATGCCTCCTGCATGACAGTGCTTTTTTTATGGGAGAAGAAAGCATTCTCAAAAGCTCACTATGGTTCATAATTCCGCCGAACGCTGGAAACCCGTAACCGTAAACCTGCAACTTGAAACTTGCTACCTGAAAAGATGCCTCCTGCATGACAGTGTTTTTTTGCGGGAGGAGAAAGCATTCTCAGAACCTCACTATGGCTCATAGACGTGATGAACGCCGGAAACCTGTAACCGGAAGCCCGCGACCTGCGACTTGCGACCTGCAACTTGCTACTAAAATAAATACAGTGCCGACAGCCTCGTCATAAATCCCGTGCTACCGGGATTGGACGGTAGCATTCGCGGCGCGTCACTAATCGCCTCACTATGCGTCATGTAAAAAATTGGCCCGGCGCCAAAGCGAACCTTCATGCGCTCATTGAGCTGATAATGCAGCGTCGGGGTCAACAATAGCTTGGCGCCTCCTTCCGCTTCTTCTTCCTCAACAAAGCCTTCCAGATCCTCTCCCAGCGCTTCTATGCCGACGGATACTCTGCGATGGAGCTGCCGGCTGGTGCCCAAAGAAAACAGCACGTCTACTGCGTCGCGGTTTTCGCCAAACGGCTTTTCCAGCAGCATGTTGCTGTCGACCTTCCACTTGCCCAACGTCAAACCGGCAGCCGCTCGGGCCAGCAAAGTATTGGTTCCTTGATACTCGCGCAAGAATCCGCCTCCGGCGGCAATTTGCAGAGCTTTGTCTCCGGTGGAAAACAAATCGGCCATCAATTCTACTTGGGCCGAACCCAGTGCGTTGGAGCGATCCGCTTCCAACACAGTTGCGGCAACTGCGGACAAGTTCAATCCTTGGCTCAGCCCGTAAACGCAGCCGATGCGTTGCTCGACGCCATCCTGCCCGAATGGCCGGACCGCACGAACGGCGTAGGCGGTTTCGTATTTGCCCAGCACTTCCTGCCGCCTGGCCTGACTCGGCGTGACGATGTACAGGTAAGGACCATACTGACCGAATACCCATTCCTGCAAGCCGAGGAGGCAAATAGAAATCAACATCCAGATGTTGCTTTTCATC
>DYKH01000057.1:22077-34208 GCA_020722685.1 Caldithrix sp.
AGTTTGGGAACGAGATTACCGGTTAGAGCTTACTTCATCAACAGCATTTTCTTCGTTTGGATGAATTTGTCCCCGGCTTCCAGGCGATAGAAGTACATACCGCTGGACACCCTTTGACCAAATTGGTCCATGGCGTTCCATTGCAGCGAGTAATTGCCCGCATGCTGATTCTGATCGACCAAGGTGGCGACTCTCTGACCCACAATATTGTAAATGGCCAGAGTCACATGCACGTTTTCTTTCAGTTGATACGAAATCGTGGTAGTTGGATTAAAAGGATTCGGATAGTTCTGCGCCAAGGCAAATTCCGTAGGCATCAAGTCTTCCTTATCCTTCACGCCGGTCGGCAGATTGGTCTTGGCCGAAATGACATAGGAGCCCATTGCATTATTGCCGATGGTCGCATTGCCGCCGCGATGGGATCCATAATAGGGCATCGCATCGGCGTAGTAGGTGCCGGTGTAAGGCAGCGAGTCAATCTTCACCCGGGAGTAGGTGTTGCTTACGTCGCCGAGGTAGAAATTGATTTCGTACCAATCATCCCAGTCGTCGTTTTCGCCCAGAATGACGCTATCTTGGCTGAGCAATCTCAGGTTGGTATCCAGCTCGCGAATCCAGCGGGGACCATGTGCCGGCGCCAAAACGACTTCTAAGGAGTAGCCTTGCACGCCGTCGATGGCGAACATGTCAAAATCGGCACTGTCGCCAAAAGCCACCTTTACGGGCTTGCCATCCGCGACCAGCTTGGCTTGGGCGTTGGCCTGGCCTCTGCCGTTATCCGGCTCGTGAAGAGCGGCAACTTCGGTCAAGACTTCGCCGCCGGCTGCGCGCAGTTTGTAGGTACCAATATTCTGATCGTTGATGGCACCGACACCCACGCTCAGCTTCAACAGGTAAGCGCCAGTGGCAGGGGGCGTCCAGGCGGACAATCGAAAGTCGCGGCTGCCGAAACGGCCAAAACCGGTATTGTCGATCAAGTTCGTGGTCGGAGCACTTTCGGCAAATACTTCGATCGCAATGTTCTCGCCTACCTTGGAATCGGTGGTATTGAAGTAATAGAGCTTTCCGGCTTCCAGATTCACCTTGAACCAATCGACCAGATCATCGGTAGCGAACTTAGCATCGATCAGGTTGTTGTCGGCGATTGGAATTAGATTGGCTTGTTCAGCCGCGTTGTTCGGCTCGGTTTCCGTCATGGTGCCGGACACTGTGAGCAGATAGTCGCCAATGCCCGGATTGCGATGGGTGGCATTCCTTCCGCCATTGAAAGCGCTGTAGTAACCGGCCAAGTAAAGATAATAGACTCCGTCAGCCGGAATCTCCGTGGCGATTTCCGAGAAGGTGCCCAATACGTCATCGCTGTCCGCGATGGTGTCGCCGGCGGCATTGGTCAGAATCATAATGGTATCCGTGTCACGGAACCAGGTCTCTCCGGCAACCGGAGAAGCTTTGGCGACCAGCATCTGGCCTTTGGTGCAAGTGAAGCGGAACACGTCCACATCGTTCTCTTTCTCCGGATCCGCCGCATTGTAGAGGGCGCCTTTCCAGGCCACGCCGTCAATGGGGTAGTCGCCCAAAGCATCTGCTTCGGCCTTGCTATTGTCCGGCTCGTGGAAGGTCCCTACCTCCGCTATATCGGAGCTACGAGCGCGGATAGAATAGTTGCCGCCTCCTGGAGTCGCACAGGTTAGCTTCAGGTAATAGGTGCCGTCGGCCGGCGGCAAATAGCCGGACAGGCGGAAATTATTGCTATTGTACCGGCCATCGACGCTGGCATCCAGAAGATTGGTCAGGGTGTCCGCTTCAGCGAACAACTCTACGTGTATGTTCGCGCCCAGATCGTTATTTAGCGAATTGACAAAGTACATGCGCGAAGCAAGCATGGGGAGTTTGTAGATGTCAATGTCGTTGGCGCTGGGGATTCCGCCTTGGGCAAACTTGGCCAACACCTCTTTGCCTTCCGGAAGCGGCATGGCCAGGGGGAAGGTGTCGTTCTTCTCTTTTTCGGTAAAGGCCGGTGAAGCTGCACTGGAGTAAACAATCATGCGATAAGTGCCGACGGGATTTTTGCCGAAATCGCTCCAGTCTTTATAGAGGCATTCCACCTTAATGTAGACTGTGCCGGAGGCCTGTAAAGTATAGCCCTTGACAGCAGAGAAAACGTTGCTCGCGTGTCTTTCAGGGCCAGGTCGGTAATCATCGTTTTCGACGACATTACCGCTTGGGTCAATCAAGGTCAAACCGGTGTCCATGTCGCGTGCCCACAGCAAGCCATTTGCATCCAGGCCGCTGAAAAGCTCCACGTCGATGACGTCGCCGGCTGAGCCTTCAAAGCTATAATAATCTACGTCACCGGCAGGATAGATGGCCGAAACCGTGCTGCTGGAATCGATGTCAACGGCGACCGCACCTGCCTGAGTGTCATTGGCCGGTTCATTAGCCAAGGTCGCCGCACGATAGGTGGCCCAACCCACGCGCAATTGGTAAGCGCCAGTGTTGGCGCCGCCGACTGCACCGGCTGGAACGGAAAGCTTTAACAGATAAATGCCGTCTTTCGGCGGAATCCAGCCGGAGAGCCGAAAATCTTGGCTGCCGTAGCGTCCGTTGACCTGGCTGGTGATGAGGTTGGTGCTGAGATCATCTCTGCTATAGACTTCCAGGTTGATGTTGGCGCCGACGCTGCTATTGGCGGTGTTGAAAGAGTACATCTTGGTGCTTTTCAGATTGAGGGCGTACCAGTCTGCGTCGGCATCGCTGGAGAATTGCGCGTTGATGACCAGGTTATTGTTGATGCCGATGCGCTGGCCGGTCACGGCTTCGCACAAGGGCGTGGCCGTGTCCGCCGCATCGTTTGGCTCGACCTCATTCTTGTACTCTGCCATCCAAGCATAGGCGACGTAGCCGCCGGTGGAGGGATCTTTATCGGAGTGCCGGGTCACTCCATTGTTATTATAAGCGGCATAATAGCTCGTCATAATAACATAATAAAGCCCGTCGTAGGGAAGGCTATCGATGACGCACAAGGAGAACACGTTGTTCTCGCCAAAGTCTTCTTCTTGATCGCTCTTGTCGTCATTCTCGATGAGCCTGGTGGTGCCGTCGCCGTCCCAGATGTAAATGTCGCTGTCCATATCACGGGTGTGCGGATTGCCCTGCACCGGTTCGGTTTCCACCCACAGGCGCTTTCCCTGTTGCCCTACCATGTAAAAGATGTCGATGTCATCCTTTCCGGTCGGCAGGTCATTCATGTTGTACACCATACCGTAAAAGCGGCTCCCGTCAATCGGCAAGGGAAATTGAGTGAACGCTTCTTGAAAGGTGTTATCCGGCTCGTGAAGATTAACCCATTGCAGCTTGTTTTGGGAGATGAGACGGACTTTGTAATTGCCAGTGTAAGGAGCGGAAATGGTTCCAGAAGGGGTGCATTTGAGATAATACGTTCCGGAGCCGTATTCATTGGGAACCCAACCGGCCACGCGGAAATCACCCCAACCGGCGCGTCCATCCGGGCTGCCGTTGAAGATATTCTTGGTAGTATCCGCGCCAAAAAACAATTCTACGTGGATGCTGGCCGGCAGATCGGACGAGTCAGAGTAGATGTGGTAAATACTATCCGTGCTCATTTCCATCCTGAAAATATCGACATCCGCAGCGGAAGAAAAATTGCACTGCGGCGTCGTATTGTCCAAGAGCGGCTGGGCGGTCTTGAAAAAGTCGTTTGGCTCTATTTCCTGAGAGAAGGAAAGGCCAATGGTAAGCAAAACCAGAACAGCCGTGATTGATAGCACAGTCCAGATCTTGTGCATAGCTTCCTCCTTTTGATTGTTATTCCTTTTGTGGATTCGAGGCTTTGTGCGCTGCACTTTCGCGCACCTTCCGTAGAACTAAACAGATAGTTGGTACAAAATCTTGGGCCCGCTATCACCTCCTTTCAAGGAGTCATTTCCGTGAAGTACTGGCCACAGAGGCTCGGAGAACACAGAGTCGGTTTTGAGTTGTTGTAGTCCTCTCCGGACGCCTATTTCTTGCCTCTGTGCCTCCGTGTCTCTGTGGCGAGGGGATATTAGAATATCAAACCTAACGAAAACCTCTGTGCGCTCTGCAAAATACCCCAATCACCCCATGAGTAGTCGAGACGAATGCCCATGCGCCCGCGAAGATAATAATCGATGCCGCCGCCGAGGGTGAGGCCATTGATGCCGTCTCGCTCGAATAGGCTTTCATAACCGCCGCGGAAATAAAACATATTTGCAAAGCCGTATTCACCTCCCACATTGATGCTTTCCGTGGTATTGCTGGGATGGTTTACATCGGTGGCGACGGTCAGCTTTCCTAAAGCACCGAAATTTCTTTCATACGATATACCGACTCGAAAGAGCAGCGGCAAAGGATAAGCACCCACCTTGTAGTTGACCGGCACGCGATCGAAATTTTGTACCTGCTCATCCGGATCCACGATGGTTGTTAGATGCCGGCCGCTTAGGCGTATTTCATTGCCAAAATTGCTCATGCTGGCGCCAAGACGCAAACCCTTCAGCATGGTATTGTAGAACACTCCTACGTCAAGCGCCATGGCGCTCCCGGATTCGCTCCATATCTTCTGTGAGACATATTTTCCCGAAAGCCCGAAAGAGAAGCGGTCGGTCAAGGACATGGCATAAGTAAGCGTGATAGCCATATCTCTGGCGCCATATTTCTCGCCAGTGCCTTCCGGTCTTTCTACAGTTCGGACCGGGGATTCGCCATAATCCAAGCTAATAAAACTGACGCCAATACTTGAGCGAATGGCCGGAATAGGTGCAACCAAACCCACAAAGTCGTATTTGGTATCCGCCAACCATTCCGAATGCATCAGCTCAGCTTGAACCCGGTTGACCCAAGCTATACCGGCCGGATTCCAATACAGCGCCGTCACATCGTTGGCCACGGCTGCGTACGCTCCACCCATCGCCATGGAGCGGGCGCCAACGCCAATCTCCAAGAAGGTTGCCGCGCTGGTGCCCACGCCGGCCACATCCGTGACAAACTGCGGCGAAGTGCTCTTTTCTTGCGCCCTGAGCGAGCCAAGGCAAAGAATGAAAACCAAAAACGAGGCGAATACTTTGGTCATGGATTTCATAATATCTGATCACTCCAATAATTGACGAGTCAGTCGTTAGACCTTTCAATCGACAAACCTGTGAGGTTTTGAAAACCTCACAGGTTTACCTATGCTACTTGATGATGGCCAACTTGCCGGTTTTTTCTCCAATGCTTGGGGCATTGACATGATAAAAGTAAATACCGTGCGAAACCTCCAAACCATCCTTGGTGCGCAAATCCCAGCTTTCACGACCGTACTCCTGCTCGGAAGAATGCTGAATTTCTCGCACCAAGCGGCCCGAGCTGGTAAAGATGGAGATGGTGCACTCCTTGGGCAGATTGACGAAATCCAGCCGTCGCTCGCCACGGCCAACGTCTTGGCTTATGAGGCGCGGTTCCAACGAGCTGGCGGCAATATAGGGATCTGGCACCGTATAAATTCGGTCCATCTGGTTTTGCGCGCGCGCGGTGGAATAATCGCCGCCAATCATCTTGAACTCAAAAACGTCATGACGATCGAACGGCTTCTTTGTAGTAAAGCGGAAGATGTCGCCCTTCTTGGGCAGTATTTGCGCATCTGACTCGACGCCGCGCGGGAGATTGAAATTGATGCGCCAGGAGGTTTCGGTATAGATGTAGGTCAGCTTGCCGCCGACGTTGAACACCAGCGGAGCCGCCTTGATCGCTATCTGGTCGCCATGACTGAGAATGCCTTTTAGCGAATCCGGAGCAGTCGCATCTTCAGAAAGTCCGAAAACGACCTTCTTAACGCTGTCAGGATGGGTGATGTCATACACAGAGAAATTTGTCAGAGTCGCACGGCCCGGCACCGCGGAATAGGACGTATCGGCTGCGGCGTCCAACACACGCACTTCATAGTCACGCGGGATGGCGTGGGTTTGCTGGTCGTACCCTCGCGGATCGCCCGCCACATTGGAGCGGCCTTTCACCCAGCCAGCCCAATTTACCGAGACCGAATCGTCGTTATTGATATAGAGCTTAAAACCATCCAAAAATTTCTCTTCGAATTGAGTGCTTTTCAAATTGGTTTTCGGCGTAAATAGAGTGTCCCCTGTCGTCACATCCACCAACCAGGCGCCCTTGGTAAGTCCGGTCTTGAAAGCCTTGTCGAATTTTTCAATGGAGGAGTCATCGACAAAGGTGAGTCGATAGGTATGTCCCGTCTTGACGCTGTCCGGGATCATGGTTTCCACTTTGATGTTCCCCGTACCCAGTCCTGATAAATGCTGAATGCCGTTTTCGGTTTGCGGTGGCAAATAGCCCGCCGACGGTTCGACAGGCACAACAACGGCGCAATTGCGATCTACGAAGGTAGCTCTGCCCAAGGGATCGGTTTGGATAATCGCCGAGCATTCGGTCGGACTGTTGGGCGCCAGATTCTCTATTTCCGAAAGCCCTCTTTCGACAAAGTCGGTGTTGTATCCCTTGTCAACGCCGACAACCGCATAGTAATAGGTGCGTCCGTTGGTGACATTTGTATCCACGTAGGAATGTCGCAAGCCACTATCTGTTCCCATGTCATAGGCAACGCCGAGGTCCACCCCGGAAGTACCGGAGCCGCCGCCCAAGGGAATGGGATGCGGACCAAAGAGGCCATCCTTCAAATCGAATTGAGCAATCGGCTGATACAGCAAAGGATTGCCAAATGCGTCGCTAATGGTCTTGATGTCGCTAAAGGTCGGATCGGTGCTCTTGTAGATTTTATACATTTCAAAATCTGGCCCGTAGATGGGATCACGGGATTTTTCCGAGCCGCTATCCCACATGAGCACGACCCGCTGGTCGCTGGCGATGGTGGTCAAGATGGGCAAACGCGGCGGCTTGGAAAAGTTATAGTCCGCATCATAGATTTTCTGCATGGTTCTCTTGTTGCGGAATATGTCTTTTTCGTCATTGCCGAACAAACAGGCGATGGCATAACGCTGGGTGCCGTCCTTGCCGGATTCAATTTCGATGAAACCGCTGCCGTAATCAAAGGCAACGTCGCGCGTGTATTCTTCATCGATGCCAAAGGTGCCGGGCAGCAGCTCCACTTCCCAAAACTCTTCATCGTTGGCGACGCGACTGTCGACGTCTTTCAGGTACCAAGAAGTCAAGCCAACTTGATCCGATTCGTCATTGTCGGTTTTGCCATAGTTAGGCTCCCCTTGTTCCGGCTGGCCATTTGCTTCGGTTCCATTCTTGTCAGGACCGGGATAGCCTTCATCGTCCGGGCCAATTCCGTCGCTGCCTGTGTCATCCCACACCGGTTCGATGTCGAGCTTGCCGTTGTTGTTGATGTCCTCTCCATTCTCCAACTCGCCGTTGTAATTGGTATCCTCAGTATCCCAGATGCCGTTATTGTTGATGTCTTCCCATCTCCGCCAGTCTCCGTCTTCGTCCTCAAGGTTGTACTGGCTTTCGTCCACCATCCCATCCAGATCATCATCTTTTCTATTCTGGTACAGTCCCGGGCTTTCCAAGAAGGCAAAGCCGAAATATCCGGTAGGCAAGCCTTGAGTGGATTGCCCACTTTTGTCCCACACGTACGTGATATCGTCTACCACGTCAAAATTGGCGTCATCGCTGCCGGAGCTGCCGCCAACGTCCACGTCCGAATACATGCCAACAACGACCTTGTTGAGCTTCTTGCCATAATTGGTAATGTCATAAATGGAGATCATCAAATCTTCGGCCAAGCGAGCGACCCACTGGTAGTTGCGTACTTTGACGGTGACGCCAAGTCCCCGACGCCCATCCGGCCAGGGCCGAGTATCAGGCTGATCGGTACCGGGCAAATTGAACGGATAATAAGCAAACTCGTCATTCTCGTGATCGTCCATCAAGTAAAATGATTCCTGGTCGGCGCGAATGTAGTAGCCATATTCCCCATTCCAGCGCCCGGCGCAGGGCCCCGGACGGGTTTCGCCGATGGCACGATCGTCGCCCTCGTAACTTTGCGGCGGCCAATCGTACGGCCAGGTTTCGCGCATGTGGCTCATGGCCGCCCATTCGGAGACGTTAATCATACTCAAATCCAACACGCCGTTGCGATTAAAATCCTCGGCAGACTGGAATATTCCATCACCCTCGCCAAAATCATTCGTACCCGGATAGCCATCGATGCCAACGTCCTCGGTAATACCCTCAGTTTCCCAGGAGGTCGAGCTGATGTGATGATCGTTGAAGTAGCCCGGAAGGGGTTTGAAATCCCACCAGTGCGTTTTATCCGGCGATTGCTCCGCAGCGCTGCGGTGAAAACGATCGGAAACGATATGGACGATGTTGCCGTTTGCATCCTTCACCTCGCCGGCAACGAAAAAGACGAAAACATAGCCATACTCCACGCCCGAACCCTTGGGCCAAGTCATGGGCCAGTTGGGGCCATCGATATAACCGTCGGCAAGCTGACCTTGGTTGACCCAGCCGGTCTCCACCAAGTTGCCGTCATGCTTGCCGAGACGAACGTACTTTTGCCATCCAGTCGCCGCCGCCTTGCGTAGAGCCGGAGAATAGCTGCGGCTGCTCAGATAACTCAAACCTGCGACGTTGTCCGATTTAGTATATTGCGCCTTTATGGCCTGCTCCTCCGCAAACACCGAGTCGGCCAGCAATGCCGCAAATAGTATCAGCCACACATTCTTTTTAGGGTATTGCACTTTTGCTCCTCGAAGTTATCACGTTCGATATCTGTCTTAAAACCTATGGTCGCAATACTAGCAGATTTTTGAATGGGATGATTAGAATTTCACGCCCATACCAAGCTGCACACGCCGAGGTTCGGAGAACCAATCAGGACGATTATCCCATTCACTCATGGTAAATTGTCCCCCGCGCGCTAACATTTCTAATTGTACCTGCTCGTCCACCGGCAAACGAGCATTCTCCGTGGCGCGACCGGTCACCGAGTAGACATAGTTTTCGTTCAAGTGATCCAAAAGGTTATAGACTCGCAAAAAGACCGAGTAGGTGAACCGGCCGATCTTGAATTGCTTGTTGGCTTTCAGGTCCAGATTGTAGGTGATCGGCTTCAGGGCGCTGTTCTTGAACTCTCGATCCGGCAGTTGCAGTTGCTCGACGCTGCTGGGTGAGTACGGCAGCCCGCTGCCCCAGCTTCCAATCAGGCTGACGTTCCAGTTGCCCGGCTGCGAGATGTTCAAAGTCGCATTGACCGTATGCCGCTGATCCCAATCCAAGGCCAAAATCTGCCGCTCCGGGAACTGGATGGACTCGCCGCTCAAACGGGTGGCGACTTCGATCAACTGTAAAAAGTTGGGGTCCGAGGCACTGCCTTTGGCATATTGAAAGGTATAGTCGATTCCGCCGGAAATCAAGCCGGTACGCAGCTTCTCGAAGGACAAGGTAAAGCCCTTGACGGCGCCATAGTCGCGATTGACATAGCGTGTATAACCGACTGCATCAACCGTCTTGACCGATTCCAGACCCAATTGATTTCGGATGTCTTTGTAATACAGCGTTAGGTCCATAGCATAATCGGCGGCCAACTGTTGCTGCAAGCCGACTTCATAGGCGATGGTTTTTTCCGGCTGCAAATCCGCCTCACCGACGCGAGCACCGTCCAGCAGGAGCGAAGTCATGTTCACATCAATGGGCCGCTCAAACAGTTTTTCCAAGCTCGGCATCTGGAAAAAGTGGCCGTAGGATACGTGGAATGCGCCTTGATCGGATATCGGGAAAGAGAATCCCAAGCGCGGACTGACTTGAGTTTTTATCGTGGAGCTCTTCAAGTTATTGGGCTCTCCGATCTCGTCGGATAGAACTCGCTTGTTGACCACAGTATTGGCTTTTGGATCAAAAAGGTCAAAGCGAACGCCGGCATTGAGTACCAACTCTCCCAGCTCCACTTTGTCCTGAATATAAGCAGCAAACTCCAGCGGCTTGCGGGCGTAGTCTATGTAGCTGCCATCGGTGACGTTCGCCAACCGCAGCTTGGGGACGCCGTAGACATTGGACCAATTCTTCCAATAGTCGATCATCAAATCCAGATACTCGGAAAACTCCAAGCCCTTGCCGCTGATCGCGTTGGTGTACTTGTAGCTTTTCCACGGATCGCTTTCCACCAAAGGCTGGTTGTTGTAATGAATGTCGTGCTGCCGGGCTTCAAAACCGATCTTGAGGAAATTGTGGTTATCGACCTGCCAGTTGATGTCGCCGTTGAGCATATAAAGCTTGCGCCGATTCCAGCCGCGTCCCCAGGAATGATCGCCTTGAATGAATCCGGTCTGGTCATCCGATGCTCCCAAAGGCAAATACCCCGTGTCGCCCGGATATTCGGCAATTTTGATGTCTTTGTACAAATAAGCCTTGTAATAATTATGTTGGTAGGAAAAGCGCAAATTGTAAAACAGCTCCGGTATTGGACTGTGGCGAAACGAGAGGAAATGATGGTATGAAGTGCTATAGCCCTTAGCGCGACCGTCAGGCGCGTAACGCCAACTGTTGTCATAGCCGGTGCCTTCGCCTTTTGCCGCGAACAGCGAGTAGTTTATCCCAATTGCGGGTATGGGGATGTAGGACAATTTCCCGGTAAAAGTCAACCTTTCGCCGGGGGTCATAGGCACGGCCGCCCTATCGCCAGTCTTGAGCGAATCGGGCACCGGGATGCGCCCGTAGCTGGACAACTCATCTGCGTAACGTTGGGTGAACCAATGACGAAAGGCATCGATCACCCACCCATCCTGAGCGTTATAACGGCGCTCACCGAATAGATAACCTTCGCTCTTGTTATAGCGTGCGGTGGTAAAAAAGCCCAATTTGGAGAGACCCAATACCGGCCCCGACAAAGTGGCCTGCAGGTCCCTCTCGCCAGTAGGATTGAAATCGTCGATGCCGATAAAACGCCCGGTCTTGTTGCTCACATTGTCGCCGGCAAAGGCCTGCACCTCGCCGTGAAACTCTCGTTCCGGATCCTTGGTCACCACATTGACGATGGCCGATTGGGCCGAGCCATATTCGGCGTTGAAAGTACCACTGATGACTTGCAGCTCTTTGATGATCGAGTTTTCGATGGCGACATTGCTTCCCCCTCCCTGAGAAAAGGCATCGGAAACGGATACACCGTCGATGAGATAAGCGACCTCGCGCGAGCGCCCACCGCGGAAGTGCATCTCCCCGCCGGAACCGGTGACGACTCCCGCCTGCAATTGGATGATCTCGCTCACTTCCTGCACCGGTAAGTCCTGAATGGTTTCCGCATCCACATAGGCCGCCGTGTTGGTGCGGTCGCGCTCGATAAGCGGACGTTCGGCTTCGATCACTACCGTTTCTCCGGCTATGACTTGTTGGGAGAGCACGATGTTCTGCGTGGTGGTGCGGTCAACATGCACTTTGACGTTCTCGATGGTGATCCCGCCATAGCCAATCATCGATGCTGACAGATTATAGCCGCCGGGCGGCAGGTTGATGATCTGAAAATAGCCATCCACATCCGTAGCCGCACCCCAGGTAGTGCCCACGAGAATCACGTTTACCCCGGGCAGGCCTTCGTTGGTTTCCTTATCCAACACACGCCCGGAAATTTTTCCGGTGGTCCCGGCAAACGTGTTCACGAAAGCGAATAGACAGGCCATGGCAAAGATCAGGACGCTTTTATTTCGTGACTGCATTTTACCTCTCTTGGTTTGTTTCGGCGAGAAAAATGAAAGCTCTGACTCGAACAGAAAAAGCCGTTTCTGTTTGGAAGGAGAGTTAATAAACATTTGGCGAGAAAGCAGCGAATTCGATGTAAGCATAATAGCTTTTCGAGGGAGATGATCAGTTGTCTATACAACTAAACAGGCGCATTTTAAAGAATTCTTGTCTTCTTGTCAAGAGAAATTTTGCCTTTTTTGGATGGAGTTACGAAATTGCTTCAGAAGTCGCTCACCAATCAGACTCCTTGCCAAACACTGCAACCGACCCTCTACCGGGATTGCAAATGTACGTTTTCCGGATTAACCTCTGATAAGAGTCTCATGAAGAAATTGTTAATTCGACAGTAGTTTGGCAAAATTTTGAATTCAAGCCGTAGGAGGCGTCTCCAGACGCCG